>JAZOVH010000017.1:0-9515 GCA_045658585.1 Acutalibacteraceae bacterium
GCGGCATATGAGATTATATCACAACAATCAAGCTTTGTCAAAGGTTTTTTTGCTTTTTTCAAAAAAATTATTGAGCATTGAAATTGTTGTCAAATCCGTTGTTTTCGGGCTCCTGGGGCATAATGAGAGCAAGAATGAGATAGATAATAACGGGGCAACCGAGAACAAAAAGTGAAAGAAGCACATAAATAACTCTGAGAATTGTTGAGTCTATGTTCAGATATTTTGCAAGACCGCCGAGAACACCGCAAAGCTTCTTGTCTGTGTTGCTTTTATAAAGTTTCTTTTCCATATCCTTGTCCCTTTCTTTATTTATTTTGTATTTTACAAGCTGTGAGAGTATTTCTCATCAGCATTGCTATTGTCATTGGGCCTACACCGCCGGGCACGGGAGTTATCATTGAAGCTTTCTTTTCAACCTCATCATAATCAACATCTCCGCAAAGCTTGCCGTTTTCGTCTCTGTCCATTCCTACATCAAGAACTATTGTGCCGTCTTTGACCATATCAGCCTTAACAAACTTTGCAATACCTACAGCGGCAACAAGAATATCTGCCTGCTTTGTGATTTCTGCAAGGTTTACGGTTTTTGAATGGCAAATTGAAACTGTTGCATTTCTTGCAAGCATAAGCATAGCCATAGGTTTGCCCACTATATCGCTTCTGCCGATTATAACGCAATGCTTGCCCGTGGGGTCTATGCCCTCATACTCAAGCATTTTAACCATACCCATCGGTGTGCAGGGAACGATTTCACCGCTGCCGATTGAAAGTCTGCCAACATTTTCGGGGTGGAAGCAGTCAACATCCTTTGTTGGATGAATTCTTTCAAGCACAAGATTTTTGTTTATATGTTTAGGAACGGGAAGCTGACAGAGAATGCCGTTGATGCTCTTATCCGCATTAAGCTCATCAATAAGCGCAAGAAGCTGTTCGGTTGTTGTTTCTTCAGGAAGAGCATATTCAACAGAACGCATACCCACTCTTTCGCAAGCGGCTTTTTTGTTGTTAACATAAATTCTTGATGCGGGGTCGCTTCCGACTATTATAACTGCAAGTGCAGGTTCAATGCCGTTTTCTTTAAGCTCCGACACCTGCTCTGCAATTTTATCAAGGTTATATTCCCTTATCTTTTTTCCGTCTATTATTTTAGCCATATTTATCAGACCTCTTTCTCCAAAGCCTCGGTTTTGTTTTTTTCGTCTTCAACAAAATAATCTATGCCCTCAATCGGCTTGGGATTTTTGGTATATTTAATAAGTAATATAATAAGGAGAACCGCACAGACAACAACAAGACCCGCCGAAATCGCCTGCGAAACGCGGATTGTTGTGTTCGCAATATAGAGGCTGTCTGTTCTTAATCCCTCAACAACGGTGCGTTCAAGACCGTACCATATTCCGTAGCAAAGAGCAATCTGCCCACTGAATTTTCTTGCTTTTTTGCAGATGAAATAAAGCACAAAAAATCCGAGTATACACCAGATTGATTCATAGAGGAAAGTTGGATGAACGGGAAGATTCGGGTCAACCGTAAAACCTTTTTCGGCATAAAGAGCCTGGTTGCGGGTTATTTCCTCGGCAACCTTTTCGCTCCACATACCCCACGGAAGATCGGTATTTATACCGAAAGCTTCCTGATTGGTGAAATTACCCCATCTTCCGATACCCTGACCGATAAGGAAGCTCATTGTTGCCATATCAAGAAGATTGAAGAAATTGAGCTTTCTTACTTTACAAACAACGAATGCGGCGGCAATGCCTGCGATAAGTCCGCCGTAAATGGCAAGACCGCCGTTCCATATCTGAATAATTTCGGATGGGTGTGCACCGTAGTAATCCCATTTTGAAAAAACATAATAAAGTCTTGCGCCGATGATTGCGGCAAAAGTGCCGTAAATAAGCACATCAACCATTTTATCGAGGCTCATTTTCCATTTATAAGCCATTCTGCCGCCGAAAAGCACGGCAAGTGCAAATCCGAAAGCGATAATCGCCCCGTAAAATTTAATGGAAATATCTATACCGAAAATTGAAAATTCGGCAAGAGTTGCAGGCACACTGAAACCTCTGTCGAGGCAAGAGAAATAAACAACTGTGTAATCTGACATTTCTGCTCCCCCTTTACTCTATCGGACAAATAACTGAAAGAGCGGATGCCTCTTCGTTAAGCTTTGCAAGTCTTCTTTGCGCATCTTCAAGGGTTGTTTTCTTGATTGCTTCAAGCTCTGCGAAAGGCTCATAGCCGTTAAAATAAAGATTCATAAGAAGGTTTGCGGTGTCATCAATATCATTATACATCATAACGCTTCTGCCGTAATGCTTGCGTTTTGCTCTTTCAAAAGCCGCAGGGTCAATGCCCTCTGCGTTGAGTCTTTTGATTTCGCTCTTAATGATTTCTGCTGTCTTTTCGGGATCGGAGCTTGTTCCGCCCATCATAACGGCAGAGAAACCGAAGCCGTTGAAAAGCTCGGAACCGAAGCTCATATCAATAAGCCCCTCATCAAGCAATCTTTTGAAAAGAGCAGAAGATTTTCCCATTATTGCATCAAGCATAATCTGCGACGCAATTTCATCGTCAAGGCTGAGAAGAGGCTCTGAAATATCCTCTTTAAAGCCGAGCAAGAACTGCTTCTGGGCAACAGAAAGCTTTTCTTCAATATAATTCTGAACGGGAAGCAGACTTTCTTTTTCAAATTTTCTTTCAATTGCTTTGCCTTCTGTGTTTTTAAGACATCTGTTAACAACCTCAAGCACCTCATCGGCACTTATGCCGCCAACAACACAGAGAACCATATTTGCGGGATTATAAAAATTCTCATAAAGTCTGTAAAGCAAATCGGCATCTATTTTTGCAATGGATTCCTGCGTTCCCGCAATATCGATTCTCACGGGGTGTTTGCTATAGAGAGCACGCAGAAGATTGAACATTACCTGCCAATCAGGAACATCCTGATACATTCTGATTTCCTGACCGATTATCCCCTGCTCCTTATCAACCGTCTGCTGGGTAAAATAGGGATTCTGAACAAAATCAAGAAGTATTTCGAGCGACTGCTCAATATTTTCGGAGCCTTTGAAAAGATAAGCGGTTTTTTCAAAGCTTGTATATGCATTTGCACTTGCGCCCGTTTTGGCAAAGCGTTCAAACGCATTCAAATCTTCGCTTTCAAAAAGCTTATGCTCAAGAAAATGAGCTGTTCCCTCGGGAATGGTTACAAACTCTCCGTCTGCATTCTTAACCGCGGTATCAATTGAGCCGTATTTAACGCCGAAAACCGCATAAGCCGAGGTATATCCCGCTTTTTGAAGTACTCTTATTTCAAGCCCCGAAGGATGCTTGATACAAGTTACGGATTCGCCGAGCTTTTTATTTTCAAAAATATCAGTTTTCATCGGCAGCCTCCTCCTGAGCAGAAAGCATAAAGATTGTGTCTATCGAAAGCTTTTTAGCCGCTTCGCAAACCTGCTCCATAGTTACCTCTTCAATGCTGTTTATCATATCGTCTGCTGTTAAAATTTCATCTTCAAGCACCTGTGAACCGTACCAGCTCAGGTAGGTTTCGGGGGTTGTGAAGGTATATCTTTCACGCAGAGCTTTCTTTGAGGATTCAAGAATTTCTGGGTCTGTTTTGCCGTTTCTCAAATCAGAAAGCTGGCTGAGCACCTCTGCCGAAACCTTTTTCTCTTTATCAGTATCAATGCCCGCTTCAACAAGAAGCAAGCCCTTATCTTTAATAAGTCTTGACCAGCAATAATAAGCAAGGCTCAGCTTTTCTCTTACATTAGTGAAGAGCTTTGAATAAGTGCCCGAGCCGAAAATATCATTCATAACGGTCATTACGCCGTAATTTTCTCTGCTGCTTTTTATGCCCGCTCTGAAGCCCATAACCAGCTTGCCCTGATTAACGGGAAACTTCTCTTCAAATCTGTTGAATCGGTGGCTTTTTGCAATAAACACGGTGTTACTCTTTTGCGGGGCACGCTCAATTTCGGCAAAACGCTTTGTGAAAACATCTGCAATTCCGTCTATATCCGCACTTCCAACAGCGGTAATCTGGAATACGGCAGTTTTAAGCATATTCTCCCACGCACCGTAAACATCAGCCATTGTAATTTTTTCAATCTCTTCAACCGTGCCGTATTTATCCTTGCCGTAAAGCTCGTTTGAGCACATATGCTCTATACACTTATTAAAAGCATAGGTGCGCTTATCGTTAAGTTCTTCTTCAATTCTCTGAATAAGAAGTCTTTTTTCTGTTGCAAGAGCCTCTTTGCCGAAACTTTTATTTTTAACATTAGGTTTGAATATCAGATCAGCCAGAAGATTTGCACTCTGCTCCGAGATGCTTTCATCTGTCAGAGCAAATTTATCGTCAAGGCTTGTGAGATTAAGCATAAGCACCTGCGATTCGCCGATTTTGGCAACTCCCGCGCCGAGAGATGCGCCGTAAAGCTCATCAAGCTTTCCGTTAAGAAGAGAAAAATCGGGATATGCCTTGCACGAACGCTTTAAAAGATAAACAAGCAAAGAATTTGCGGCAATATTTCCGCTCATAGGCAAAGCTGCCGAAACCGAAATACAGGCTGTTTTGAATCTGTCGGCAGGTATTGCAACAAGACGAACACCGTCTGCCAGCATTCTAATTCGGGGCATTGTGTCACTTCCTTAAAATAAATCAAATATCGTTTTGCGAAACCTGCTCATAGGTTTCTCTTTTTACAACTGTTCTTGCCTCGCCGTCTTTTATCATAACAACGGGAGGACGGGGAATTCTGTTATAATTTGAAGCCATTGAATAGTTATATGCACCCGTTGAAAGAACCGCAAGAATATCACCGGGAACAACATTCTGAAGCTTTGTGCCTTCCTGAATAAGGTCACCGCTTTCACAGCACTTACCCGCAACGGTAACAACCTCACTTCTTTCTTCCGATGCCTTATTTGCGCAAACAATTTCGTAATCCGACTGATAAAGAGCATATCTGGGATTATCAGCCATACCTCCGTCAACCGAAACGAAAGTTCTGATATTCGGAATTTCTTTCACCGCACCAACAGTATAAAGGGTAATGCCCGCGGCACCAACAACCGAACGGCCCGGTTCAATAAGAATAAACGGGGTTTTAAGTCCGAGTTCACTTGCGTGTGATTTAACAACCGCAGAAACGCTTCTCATATAATCAGCATAAGGCTTGGGAGAATCTGTTTCAAGATATTTAATTCCGAAACCGCCGCCGAGATTGAGTTCTTCAAGCTCAACGCCCGTTTCATCCTTGACCGCCTTATACAAATCAAGCATAACCTTTGCTGCAAGCTCAAACGGATCAATATCAAAAATCTGCGAGCCGATGTGGCAATGGAGACCGCGGAGTTTGATATTAGGCATAGAAAGAGCCTTCTTAACCGCATTCATTGCCTCGCCCGTTTCAAGAGCAAAGCCGAACTTTGAATCAATCTGACCCGTCATTATAAAATCGTGGGTGTGGGCATCGATACCGGGCTTTATGCGAAGCATAACGCCTGCCTCAACACCGTTTGCCGCCGCAATTTCATTAAGTGTTTCAAGCTCAAAAATGTTATCCGCAACTATTCTGCCAACACCGTTTTTAACAGCCGCTTCAAGTTCTGCACGGGTTTTGTTGTTGCCGTGAAAAACAATTCTCTCTGCAGGAAAATCAACAGAAAGAGCGGTAAAAAGCTCTCCACCCGAAACAACATCCATTCCGACGTTTTCGCTTTTGCATATTCTGCACATTTCCTTGCAGCAGAAAGCCTTGCTTGCATAAACAACAAGACCGTTGCCGCCGTAATTTTCTTCCATGGATTCTCTGAATTCACGAAGATTCTTTCTTATTTCATTCTCATCAAAAACATAGAGGGGGGTTGAAAATTCTTTTGCAAGCTCAACGGTATCCATACCGCCTATTGTAAGATGCCCCTTACTGTTTTGTGAAATACAATCCGATACATACATAATTTTCAGTTCTCCTGACTCGAAATTATCGCTGCTTTGATTTCGTCAACACCTGTTCCTTTTATTGCAGAAAACTCAATTCTCTGAATTTCGGAGTATTCTGCAAGCTCTTCTTCAAGCTCTTCACGGCGTTTTTCTGTTTCTGTTTTATTGAGCTTATCGCATTTTGTGAGAGCGATAACAAAGGGTATTCCGCTTTCCTTAAGAAAATTAAGCATAACCATATCATCCTGCGAAGGAGCGTGACGCATATCGATAAGCTGAATAACAAGGCTTATGTTTCTGCCGCTTTGGAAATATCCTTCCATAAGCTCTGCCCAGCGTTTTTTCTCATTGAACTCACGCTTTGCATATCCGTAACCGGGAAGGTCAACAAAATACACGCCGTCGCCCTTAAAGAAATTAACGGTTATTGTTTTGCCCGGCACAGAGCTTACTCTTGCAAGGCTTTTTCTGTTGAACACTTTATTTATAAGCGATGACTTGCCTACATTTGAGCGGCCCGAAAAAACGATTTCGGGCATTCCCGAAGCAGGAAGTTGCTTTGATGTGCCGTAAGCGGCAGTAAAATCTATTTTGTCAAATCTCATATTCTATCCTTTTGCCCGGCTTTATACCAGCCGATGCTTCAACATTTTTAATATTCTTTTCGCTGATGTTCTTTTCCTTTTCAAGAGCCACATCCCATACCGCTTCAACGGTTTTTACAGGAACAAACGAAACAGCTTCCTTAACCTTGGGGTCAACCTCATCAAGATCGGAAATATTATCGTAAGGAATAATAACCGTTTTTATTCCCGCCTTGTAAGCCGCCATTGACTTCTCTTTGAGTCCGCCTATGGGAAGCACTCTGCCTCGAAGGGTTATTTCACCCGTCATTGCAACATCCTTGCGCACCTTTCTGTTTGAAAGAGCGGAAACAAGAGCCGTTGCAATCGTCACACCCGCAGAAGGTCCGTCTTTCGGAGTTGCTCCCTCGGGCACGTGGATATGGATATCCTTATCTTTATAGAAAGTACCGCTTACGGGCAATTCCGCAGATTTTGAGCGTATATAGCTAACCGCCGCCTTTGCACTTTCCTGCATAACATCGCCGAGTGAACCTGTTAATTCAAGCTTGCCTGTTCCGTCAAGCACCGCGGCTTCGATTTCAAGCATATCTCCGCCAACAGCAGTCCACGCAAGTCCGTTAACAACACCAACCTCGTTTTCTTTGATAATCGCATCATTCTTGAACTTTCTTGAACCAAGAAGTTCTTCTATATTTTCAGGTTTAACCGCAACTTTTGCCTCGCCGTCCTCGGCAATTTTCATTGCCGCCTTGCGGCATACCGCCGCAATCTGCTGCTCAAGCGCACGCACACCCGCCTCTTTGGTATAGCCCTCAATAATAAGGCTCAAAGCTTTGTCCGCTATACGAATCTGTTTTGAAGAAAGTCCGTGTCGTTTAGTTTGCTTGGGAACAAGATGCTTTTTGGCAATATTAAACTTTTCTTCAAATGTGTAACTACCAAGCTCGATTATTTCCATTCTGTCACGAAGAGGCTCGGGAATATTTGAAAGTACATTTGCCGTTGTTAAAAACATAACCTTACTCAAATCAAACGGCAATTCAATGTAGTGGTCTCTGAATGAAGAATTCTGTTCCGGGTCAAGCACCTCAAGAAGCGCCGATGTGGGGTCGCCTTTATAATCAGATGAAAGCTTGTCCACCTCATCAAGCAAAATAAGCGGATTGCTTGTTTTTGCCTGCTGCATAGCATTGATGATTCTGCCCGGCATTGAGCCGATATATGTTTTTCTGTGACCTCTGATTTCAGCTTCGTCTTTTACACCGCCGAGAGAAATTCTTACATATTCTCTGCCCGTTGCTCTTGCAACCGAACGCGCAACCGAAGTTTTACCTACTCCGGGAGGACCTACAAGACAGATTATCTGACCTTTGATATCGGGTGCGAGAGTTCTTACTGCAAGATATTCAAGTATTCTCTGTTTAACTTTTTCAAGGCCGTAATGGTCGGCTTCAAGAATTTTTCTTGATTTCTTTATATCGGAATTCTCTTTGCCGTAAACTCCCCACGGAAGCGAAAGGCAGGATTCAATATAATTTCTGCTTACCGCCGCCTCGGGAGACTGCGGTGAATATTTTTCAAGTCTGTCGCATTCTTTGAAAAGCTTTTCTTTAACTTCATCAGATGCTTTGAGGTGAAAAATCTTTTCTCTGAATATATCAAGCTCTTCCTCCTGAGAAGTGCCGCCTCCGAGTTCTGATGAAATAACTTTCATCTGCTCACGCAAATAATATTCACGCTGATTTTTATCAATCTGCTCCTGAACCTTATCGTTGATTTCTGCCTCTATTGAAAGCAGATTGCCCTCGCTTGCAAGCAGAACGCACATATCTTCAAGACGCTTTAAAGGATTTAAAATTTCAAGAATTCTTTGTCTGTCCTCATATTCAAGCATTATGTTGCCCGCGATATAATCGGCAAGCTCACCCGGGTCATTTTTCTGCATAACACTAGTCATAAGGTCTGCAGGCATCTGCGGAGCGCAATCCGAATAATCGGCAAAAATATCCTTTGTATGGCGAACAAGTGCTTTTGCATAATCCTGCTTTTCAGCTCTTATCCCCTGCTGTTTAATCGGGAATATCATTGTTTTAAGAAAATTGCCGCTTCCCGCTTCAATTCCCTGAACAAGTCTTGCTCTGTAAAGTCCCTCAACAGCAACTCTGACATTTCCGCTTTTGCCGGGCAGTTTAAGAACCTGCTTGACACTTGCAACAACACCGATTTCATAAAGTTCGGTATAGTCAGGGTCATCAACCGAAATATCCTTTTGTGTAATAAGAAATATTTCCTGGTCTGTATCCATTGCTTTTTTCAATGCATTTATTGATTTTTCTCTTCCCACATCGAAATGCAAAAACATTCCGGGAAAAACTACAAGCCCGCGCAAAGCAACTGCAGGCATTATTCTTAAATCATTCTGGGTCATTATATAAACTCCTTAAGTTAAGTCTGAATTTATCAAAGATTACACCATTTTAATATATTATTATATATTATTATAATCAAACCGTCAACCGCAATAAACACAAAAAAATGAGCAAATAAAGAACTTTATGTTAACAAAACGCAGATAATAAAGATAAAGGACTGCCGCAAAGCGGCAGCCCCCATATTAAAGACTGATTTATTTCATGCCGTTTTCGTAAGCCTCGATCATCTTCTTAACCATCTGACCGCCTACAGAACCTGCTTCCTTAGCTGTGAGGTCACCGTTGTAACCCTGCTTAAGGTTAACGCCAACTTCTCTTGCAGCTTCCAACTTGAACTGGTCAAGAGCAGCTCTTGCCTGAGGAACTACTGAATTGTTCTTTGACATTTCGTTTACACCCCTTCAAATTCAATTTGCGTTTGCTTTATTATTGTTGCAAACCATTCGGGGTTTATTAATGCTAATTTTTTGATTTATTTGAAAGTTTTGAAAAGTCGGATCGTAGCCATGTCGTTCCGTGAGCCAAGGAGTTGTA
>JAZOVH010000018.1:0-2127 GCA_045658585.1 Acutalibacteraceae bacterium
GGGCAAGGCTGAAAGCTCTATGTGTCTGCCTTATCTTAAGGATAAAGCCGAAAGCTTTTCGGATACAATCGTTAAGAACACTCCCAACGGACTTATCGTTCTCAACGAAGAGCTTGAAGTTCAGCAGATTAACACCGCCGCAAGAAAGATTATGAATATCCGCAGTGCATCGGATGTTCTCGGTGATCAGGTTGTCAGAATTCTTGACCCGAGTGTGTTTATGACCGTTCTTTCAACGGGCAGAGATGTGCGTGACCAGCGCGTGTATCTGGCAGAATATAAAAGATATGTTGAACAGACTGTTGTTTATGACCGTGATTCTCATCTTCTTATCGGAATTATGCGTGATGTAACCGATGAAGAAGCAGAGCGTGAAAAGAAAGAAAACATCAGCCGTCAGACTGTTGAGGTTGCCGACAGAGTTGTTGAAAAGCAGATGCGTATTGTTCAGGAAATCGCATCCCTTCTCGGTGAAACTGCCGCTGAAACAAAAATCGCTCTTGCGAAGCTGAAGGAGTCGATTACCGATGAATGATTTGTGTGCAGATATCGGCTATAAAAGCGTCAATCATTATGGCGAAGAGCTTTGCGGTGACCACGTTGATGTTGTTGAGCAGGACGAAAACTCAACAGTTATCGTTCTTGCCGACGGTCTCGGAAGCGGCGTTAAAGCAAGCATTCTTTCGACCTTGACATCAAAAATAATTTCAACCATGATGGCAGAGGGGCTTCCTATTGAGGAATGCGTTTCGACCATTGCGGCAACGCTTCCCGTCTGCTCTGTCAGAGGCGTTGCATATTCAACCTTTACGATTATTCATCTGAAAAACAACGATATTGCAGAGGTTATTCAGTATGATAATCCTCAGGTAATCGTTATCCGTGACGAGCAGAATTACGATTATCCCAAAACCGAAATGAACATCGGCGGCAAAAAGATTTTCAAGAGCATAATAAAGCTTCGTGAAAATGATATTTTTGTTGCGATGAGCGATGGCTGTCCTCATGCAGGTATAGGAATGTCATATAATTTCGGCTGGAAGCGGGAGGATATAATTTCATTTATCGAAACTCTTGCTCCCGTCGGTTATACCGCAAAAACTCTTTCAACTATTATTGTTGACGAATGCTTCAAGCTCTACGGCGGCAAACCCGGTGACGATGCAACGGCTTGTGTTGTGCGCATCAGAAAGCGTGAGCCGATGAATATTCTTTTCGGACCTCCGTCAAACCGAGACGATGCAAACAGAATGATGTCGCTCTTTTTCTCAAAAGAGGGTAAGCACATTATCTGCGGCGGCACAACCTCATCAATTGCCGCAAAATATCTTAATAAACCGATTAAGGCAAGTCTCAATTTCGAGAAAGCCGATGTGCCTCCCATTGCGGAAATCGAAGGCGTTGACCTTGTAACAGAGGGTGTTATTACCGTCAACAAGGTGCTCGAATACGCAAAGGATTATCTCGGTGAAAACGAATTTTATGAGCATTGGAGCTTAAAGCGTGACGGTGCTTCATTAATTTCCCGCTTGCTTTTTGAAGAAGCAACTGATATAAATTTCTATGTGGGCAGAGCAATCAACCCCGCTCATCAGAATCCCGACCTGCCCATTAATTTCAGCATAAAAATGAATCTTGTTGAGGAGCTTTCCGCTTGCCTCAAGAAGATGGGCAAACGCATTAAGGTTAGTTACTTTTAAGGAGAATTGATATGAGAAAGTTTGATACTAAAGTTCAGCATCTCAAATATAAGGTTTTGAGAGAGGTTGCAAAGCAGGCGTGGAACGACACTCTGTTTGATAATCTTCTTGATATTCCCAAGACTCTCGTTCCCGGTAACGAACCCACAATGCGTTGCTGTGTTTATAAAGAACGTGCAATTCTTGCAGAAAGAGTAAAAATTGCAATGGGTGGCGATAAACATAATCCAAATGTTATCGAAGTTATCGATATCGCTTGCGATGAATGTCCCGTCGGCGGTTATGAAGTAACCAACGCCTGCCGTGGCTGTCTTGCCCACAGATGCGAGGATGTATGTAAAAAAGGTGCAATCACCTTTGATAACAATCACGTTGCACATATTGATAAATCCAAGTGTGTTGAATGCGGTGCTTGTGCAAAGGTTTG
>JAZOVH010000019.1:0-17477 GCA_045658585.1 Acutalibacteraceae bacterium
AAGGTGGTTAAGATAATTTTCTTTGCCGTCTGCCATAGGGTCTTCTGCACTGAAAAGTCTGTCGTAAAGACGGATTTCGCAGGGTACGCTGTCGGAAGCGCTTACCCAATGGATTGTGCCCTTAACCTTTCTGCCGTCGGGAGCGTTGCCGCCCTTGCTTTCGGGGTCATAGGGGCAATGAAGGCAGGTAACATTGCCGTATTCATCGGTTTCCCAGCTGTTGCAGGTTACGAGATATGCGCTCTTGAGGCGAACTTCGTTGCCGGGGAAGAGTCTGAAATATTTCTTGGGAGGCTCAACCATAAAGTCATCGCGCTCAACAAAAATTTCTTTTGAAAAATGAACTGTTCTTGTTCCGAGTTCGGGCTTGAGAGGATTGATTTCAACCTCGATTGCCTCGCTCTGTCCTTCGGGATAGTTATCAATAACAACCTTGAGGGGGCGAAGAACAGCCATTGCTCGGGGTGCGTTTTCGTTGAGATTATCTCTTACGCAAGCTTCGAGCAGACCGTAGTCAACAACGCTGTCTGCCTTTGAAACGCCGATACGGTTGATAAATTCGCGGACTGCGGCGGCAGGATAGCCTCTTCTTCTCATACCGCTGAGAGTAATCATTCTGGGGTCATCCCAACCGTCAACGGTGCCGTTCTGAACCATTGCAAGGTTGTAGCGCTTGCTTGTTACGCAGTAGTTGAGGTTAAGACGTGCAAATTCAATCTGTCTGGGCGGCTCTTCGAAGCCGATTTCTTTGATGAACCAATCATAAAGAGGTCTGTGGTTTTCGAATTCAAGTGAGCAGAGCGAATAGGTTACGCCCTCTCTTGCGTCTGAAAGAGGATGAGCAAAGTCATACATGGGATAGATGCACCATTTATCACCTGTCTGATGATGGGTAACGTGTGCTATTCTGTAGATAACGGGGTCACGCATATTGATGTTGGGTGATGACATATCAATCTTTGCGCGGAGAGTTTTTTCACCGTCTGCAAATTCACCCTTTGTCATTCTTTCAAAGAGGTCAAGGTTTTCTTCAACCGAACGCTCACGGTAGGGGCTGTTTTTGCCGGGTTCTGTGAGAGTGCCTCTGTATTCTCTGATTTCATCAGCAGTAAGGTCGCAAACATATGCCTTGCCGTTTTTGATAAGCTTTATTGCACATTCATAAATGAAATCAAAATAGCTCGAAGCATAGAGAACCTTGTTCCATTTAAAGCCGAGCCATTCGATATCTGCTTTGATGGCGTCAACATACTCAACATCCTCTTTTGAGGGGTTGGTATCGTCAAGACGGAGATTGCATTCGCCGCCGTATTTTTCGGCTGTTGCAAAGTCAATGCAGATAGCTTTTGCGTGACCGATATGAAGATAACCATTGGGTTCGGGCGGGAAACGGGTCTGAATTCTGGTGTTGACTCCGTTTGCAAGGTCTTCATCAATGAAGTCATATATAAAATTTGAGTTGGTTGTCATTTCTTCCATTTTGATAACTTCCTTTCGTGGGTTATTTCCAGCTGTTAACAGCTTCGGCAAGTCTTGCTTTGATTTCGTCTTCTCCGAGAAGAAGCATTATTGAATAAAGGTCAGGTGTGTTTCTGCGAGAAGTCAAAGCAATTCTGATAACCGTTGAAACATCGCCTACATGGCCTTTGAATGCATCGGGGTTTTTCTTATATTCCTTAACATTGGGGGTGAAACCGAGAGGCTCGCACATATCCTTTATGCGTGTAAACCATTGGTCTTTATCGTCTGCAAGAGAGAATTCCGCAAGATATTTTTCTGCTATTGCAGCAGCATCTTCCTTTGAAATGTTTTCGGGAAGAGTGTAATCTGCAGAGTAAAGAGGATTAAAGAAATATGAAACATAATCTTTAACCTCGCTCCATTTTGCAATATCCTTGCGGGGCTTGGGATTTTCTCTGTCAATATTCATAACCGCAGTTGAGAATGCGGGGTCTGCGCAGAAAAGAGCGGCAAATTCGCTGTCATAAACCTTTGCCCACTCTGCAACATTATCATAAACCTGCTGAGCGGTCATAACCGAAATAACATTTTTGCTCACGTCGTTGAGCTTAACAAGGTCAAATAAGCAACCGCTTGAGCTCATCTTTTTGAGATTGAAGGGGAATTCGTAAATTGATGCCTTGGGATTTGCTCTTCTCCAGTCCTCAAAGTTTGAGTTGATAAGAGTGAGAAGATATTCAAGCACACTTTCTTTCGGGAAGCCGCCTTCAACAAAATATCCGACAGCTGCTTCGGGGTCTTTTCTCTTTGAAAGCTTTCTCTTATCGCCTGTTTCTTCGTCGATTTTAAGAACCTGGGGTGTGTGAGCATATTTGGGCACCTTATAGCCACAGGCTTTGAAAAGCTCAATGTGCTTGGGAACCGATGAAATCCATTCTTCGCCGCGGATAACGTGAGTTGTTCTCATAAAATGGTCGTCGCAGGCATGGGCGAAATGGTAGGTGGGGATTCCGTCTGATTTAAGAAGAACTTCATCAATGATATTTGCGGGCATTTCGATTTTGCCTCTGATAACATCTTCAAAAATAATCTTCTTATCTTCATCGCCTGCGGAGCGGAGACGGAGCACCCAGGGTTTGCCCTCTGCAAGATTCTTTTCAATTTCTTCAATGCTTAAATCACGGCATTTTGCCCATTTGCCGAAATAGCCTCTGATAACTGCATTGCCGCTTTCCTGCTCTTCGCGGATTGCCGAAAGCTCGTCCGCTGTGCAGAAGCAGGGATATGCAAGCCCTTTTTCAACAAGGCTCTTTGCAATTGTCTGATATATTTCAGCTCTCTGGCTTTGTGTATAGGGGCCGTAAGCGCCTTTTTCAGTTCCGAAGCCCGTTACGCCTTCGTTGAATTCAACGCCGAAATAGTCAAAGCCGTTGATGATGGCTGAAACGCCGTCGTCAACTTCTCTTTTCTTATCGGTATCTTCAATTCTGAGATATGCAACGCCGCCCGTTGCTTTTGCGGTAAGCTCATCAACAAGAGCACCGAAAAGACCGCCGATATGAAGATAACCGGTGGGGGAGGGTGCAAATCTTGTTACCCTTGCTCCTTCTGCAAGACCTCTTTCGGGATAAAGCTCTTCGTAATAATCGGGAGTTTTATCTATCTGAGGAAAAAGAAGCTCGGCAAGTTTTTTATTGTTATCCAAGTTCAACACTCCTATGTATAAGGTTATATCAATATAACCCCATTATATAATTATACATCTTATATTATCGCAGAAAACTTTCCGACTATCAAGAGAAATTTTAAATTTTTTTGCAGTTTTTTTACTTTCCGAATAAGAAAAGGACTTAAAGGCAAAAATATGACTGAATAAAACTGAAAAGAGGTTATATTTTGAAAAAACTTAAATATCCCAACATCTATCTTTCGCTTGCGGTCTGCCTTATCGCTGTTGCGGTTGGAGCGGTTGTGAGTGTAACAACAAAGGACAGAACAACCGATGAAACAAGCGGCTTTGAAAGGGTTACGGTTGAATGGCGTGCAGAAACAACACAGCCCGAGAGCGAAAATGTAAACATCGGAGTAACGGGCATCAAGGATGAAAGACTGTTTGAAACAACAACCGGAAAAATCGAAGAAAACAAGCCGTATTCGGGCAAGTTCATTCTGCCTATGGGCAACGATATAATCAAGGATTTCAGCGCGGGCGAAATGGTTTATTCCGAAACAATGGGCGATTGGCGTGTGCATAACGGCGTTGATTTCGGCGGCAGCGCAGGCAACGATGTGCTTGCGGTTTCCGACGGAAAAATCTTTAAAGTTTATGATGACAGTTTTTGGGGAACGGTGGCGGAAATCGACCACGGCAACGGAATGATTGTTCGCTATTGCGGGCTTAAAAGCGGCTCCGTGCTGCCTGAGGGCGGCAGCGTGAAGCAGGGCGAAAAAATCGGCACGCTCGGCCACATTCCCGTTGAAATAACCGATTCCGACCACCTTCACCTCGAAGTGCTGATTGACGGCGAAACCGTTGACCCTCTTGAGGCACTCAACAAGGTGAGAAGAGATTAATCTATATTATGGCGGCTGCAAATGCTCCCGGCTCCCCAAGGGCAGAAATGCCACCGTTAACGCAGTCGCCTTGTTTTTCGGGAACAAAGCTCCCTAATCCATTGTATGCCGAAGCGTGAAAAGGGGCATATAAAAATATTTAAAAAGGGGCTTTACAAGCGAAAAACTTTATGATATAATCCATTTTGCACGTGCCCGATTCTCGGATAGCGGAGTAAACCTCAAAGAGGTGTTCACCTGCCGCATTCTGGGTTCCGAGGCAAATATTATAATGAGGTGAAAAATTATGACACAGGCAGAAAAGACTGCAATCATGCAGGAATTCGCAACACACGAGGGCGACACAGGTTCACCCGAAGTTCAGATCGCTGTTCTCACAAAGAGAATCAACGACCTTACCGAGCATCTTAAGGTTCACAAGAAGGACCACCACTCAAGAAGAGGTCTTCTTATGATGGTTGGTCACAGAAGAAACCTTCTTGCATACCTTCAGAAGGTTGACATTGAGCGTTACCGTTCAATCATAGCAAGACTTGGTATCCGTAAATAATTTTACCAAAAAAGCAGGCAGGAAAATTCATCTTGCCTGCTTTGTGTCGTTTTAAAGAACGGGTTAATCTGTTAAAGCATTAGCTCGGTAACGCATTAAAACACGCATCTTTCAGGCGGCGGATTTCTTCGGTTTTAGCGGTAAATCGAGGGCTCGTGAGCGAGCTTTGGATTTATTGCTAAACCCAAAGCCGCCTGTGGAAATATAATTTTACAGAGAGGTATAAAAAATGTTTTTTGAAGCTTTTAAGAAGTACGAAACAGAAATCGCAGGCAGACCTTTTGTTGTAGAAGTTGGCAAAATGGCTCAGCTTGCAGGCGGCGCATGTCTTGTTCGTTACGGCGAAACAAATGTGCTCTGCACAGCCACAATGGCAGCAAAACCCAGAGAGGGTGTTGATTTCTTCCCCCTTTCAGTTGACTACGAAGAGAAACTCTATTCAGTAGGCCGTATCCCCGGCTCATTCCAGCGCCGTGAAGGCAAGGCAAGTGAAAAGGCAACTCTTGCTTCACGTGTTATCGACAGACCCATCCGTCCTCTTTTCCCCAAGGATATGAGAAACGATGTTGGCGTTGTTGCAACAGTTATGTCTGTTGACCCCGATTGCCAGCCCGAAATCGCTGCAATGCTCGGTGTTTCAATCGCTATCTCAATTTCAGAAATTCCCTGGGACGGCCCCGTTTCAAGCGTTGTTGTTGGTCTTGTTGACGGCGAATATGTTATCAACCCCACTCTCGAGCAGAGAGAAAAGAGCGAAATGTATGTTACAGTTGCTTCAACAAGCGAGCTTGTTGCAATGATTGAAGCAGGTGCAAACGAAGTTTCAAACGATGATATGTATGACGGTATCATGTTTGCTCACAAAGAAAACCAGAGAATTGTTGAGTTCATCAACAAGATTAAGGAAGAGTGCGGCAAGGAGAAGGTAGACTTCCCCTCAAACGATCCCGATCCCGAAATGTACGAAGCAATCAAGGATTTCGCAATTGAGGATATCCGCTATGCTCTTGATACAGACGATAAGAGAATCCGTGACGAGCGTCTTAAGCCCGTTTACGATAAGGTTCACGAGAAGTTCGATGAAATCTATCCTGATATGGAAGTTAAAATCGAAGAGTGCCTTTACAAGGTTCAGAAGTATGTTGTTCGCCGTTGGCTTCTTGATGACGGCAAGCGCGTTGACGGCAGAGGCATCAACGAAATCCGTCCTCTTAACGCAGAAGTTGACCTTCTTGACAGAGTTCACGGTTCAGGTATGTTCACCAGAGGCCAGACTCAGGTGCTTTCAATAACAACACTCGGTCCCATGAGCGATGCACAGCTTCTTGACGGTCTTGATGAAGAAGACAGCAAGCGCTATATGCACCACTATAACTTCCCCTCATATTCAGTTGGCGAAACAAAGCCCTCAAGAGGCCCCGGCAGAAGAGAAATCGGCCACGGTGCTCTTGCTGAAAAATCACTTGTTCCCGTTCTTCCTTCAGTTGAAGAATTCCCCTACACAATCCGTGTTGTTTCCGAAGTTCTTTCATCAAACGGCTCAACATCACAGGGCTCAGTTTGCGGTTCAACACTTTCACTTATGGCAGCAGGCGTTCCCATCAAGGCTCCTGTTGCAGGTATCTCCTGCGGTCTTATCACAGAGGGCGACCGCTTCATGACAATGGTTGATATCCAGGGTCTTGAAGACTTCTTCGGCGATATGGACTTCAAGGTAGCAGGTACAAAGAAGGGTATCACCTCAATTCAGATGGACCTCAAGGTTCACGGTCTTACTCCCGCTATCATCAGAGAAGCACTTGATAAGACTTACACAGCAAGATGCTATATTCTTGATGAAATCATGCTTCCCGTTATCGCAGAGCCCAGAGCAGAGCTTTCAAAGTGGGCTCCCAAGATGCTCACAACAAAGATTGACCCCGAGAAGATCGGCGATGTTATCGGCAAGCAGGGTAAGGTTATTCAGAAGATTTGCGCAGAGTGCAACTGTAAGATTGATGTTCAGGAAGACGGTAACATCTTCGTTTCATCAACAGATATCGATGATGCACGCAGAGCAATTTCAATTGTTGAAACAATTGCTAACGACCCCGAGGTTGGCGCAATCTATAAGGGTGTTGTTACCCGTCTTATGAGCTTCGGTGCTTTTGTTGAAATCGCTCCCGGTAAAGAGGGTATGGTTCACATCAGCCAGCTCGATGTTAAGAGAACAGAAAAGGTTGAAGATGCTGTTAACGTTGGCGATGAAGTTATCGTTAAGGTTCTTCCCAAGGATGACCAGGGCAGACTCAATTTCTCACGCCGTGAGGCACTTATCGAGGTTGAAGGTCTTGTTCCCGAAAACACAGTTTCAGATGCTCCCAGAAAGCCCAGAAGAGAATTCAGAGGCGAAAAGGGCGGCAGAGCTCCCAGAAGAAATAACGACTGATAAAACAAAAAACACCGTGGATTTAAATCCACGGTGTTTTTTAATTGATAAGCATTAAAGAGATGTTAATTACGAATTAACCCTTAACAACTCCGCCCTTCATCTTGATGAGCTCACGGTAGCTGATGAGTTCAACGCCGTGCTCTTTAAGATACTTGTGGGTGTAGGGATCTTTCATAAGCTGATATTCCCAGACTCTGTCCTGCCATCTCGAGGTAATGCTTTTAAGCTCATCGCTTTCTACCGAAGGATGAATAAAGGTTTCGGTTACGCCGTCGGGAAGGTCTGTCCAGATTTTGAGAATGGTGTCTCTGTATGTTTCGTAGCTCTTGCGCATATCGTCATTCCAATCGGGGAAAAGAAGATAATCGGGAATAACAACATTATATTTCTTGCCCCAACGTTTTGAAAGAAGCGTGATTGCGGCATAGAGGAAATAGGGAGTGCCGTAAGGGCAGATTCTCTAATCGTGTGCGGTGTAAAGGCGGTATGCATAGCCGTATTCGCCGCAAACGCGAAGAGTCATTTTTGCAAGACCGAGGCGGCCTGTGTAGTGGCCGTAAAGCGAGCCCATATGGTTATCTGTGTGTGACGGCTTCATACCCCAGCTGTGAGCAAGGTCAATCTGTGCACGGATTTCTGCTTCAAGGTCTTCATATGATGCGTTCTTCTCAACCTGGTCGCTTTCGTGCCACATATAGCCCTCTTCATCAATAAGGGTTTTGCCGTTTGTGAGGGGTTTCCAGCGGTATTTGCCCCATTCGCTCGTCATTGTAAGATGAATGCCGATTGCGTGCTCGGGGTGTGCATTTGAATATTCAACTGCTTCCTTTGCGGTGGGGCAGGGCATCATAACGGTTGCGGATTTAAGGAATCCGCCGTCAAAAAGCTCTGCAACAGCCTCATTTGCCGCATGGCACATGCCGTAGTCATCAGCGTTTACGATAAGATATTTAGCCATATTATCAAATCCTTACTTTTTATATTGGTGGACCTGATGGGAGTCGAACCCACGACTTCTACAATGCGAATGTAGCACTCTCCCAACTGAGCTACAGGCCCATACTAAACAAAAGTATAATCCTTTTATATTCCTTTGTCAATAAATTCTTGCTGTTGGCTGAATAGTGTGATATTATTCATTCGGAGGGGTTTTATGAATTCCGATGACAAAATTCTGATTGCGAAAATTGAAGATAAAGTAAGACAGTGCAGCGAAAATGCAATGATAACCAACAGCGTTTTTCTTGATATGCACGAAAGAAGCGTTATTTCTTCAATAAGAACATCTTATAGTGATGTTAAAACCGTGTTTTACGGCGGATTTAACGATGCCGAAAGAACGGTTGCGGTTATGCTGCCTGAATATGTTGAGGCGGCTGATTTTGAAGAGCTTTGCGCCTATTTTGAAGAATGTCCCGAAAATGACCCGCTTGCAGTTATTGAAATCGAAAAAGATAAATTTTCGCCCGCACTCAGCCACAGAGACTATCTCGGTGCGCTTATGGGGCTGGGGATTAAGCGGGAAATAGCGGGTGATATAATCGTTACCGAAAACGGATGCAGAATTGCCGTTCTCGAACCGATGGCAGAGTTTATTGCTGAAAATCTTACCAAAGCGGGCAGGGGAACGCTCAAAACAAAAATTGTTGCTCCCCATACCGTCAGAGAGGGGAAATCTGCGGCGGGAGAGCCCGACAGCTTCACCGTTTCTTCGCTTCGGCTTGACAGCATTGTTAAAAATGCGTTCAGGGTTTCACGTTCCGATGCTTGTGCCGCAATCGAAAGCGGAATTGTTTATGTTAACGATATTGAGTGTCTGAAAGCGGACAGAAGAATTTCGCAGGGTGATAAAATTGTTTTTCGCCGAAAGGGCAGAATAATAATTGAGGATTGCTCTTCTGTCAGCAAAAAAGGCAGAGTTATTGTTGAAATAAAAAAGTTTTCATAAAAAAATCCCCATAAAGCAAGAAAAAGGTGCACAGGCACCTTTTTCTGCATGGGGTTGAATTGAGGAGGGGTATATTGCGTACTCAAAATGAGCAGTACCTCTTCGGGTTGCGGCTCCCGTTCGGTACAATCAAATAATAACCCGAATATGTTAATTGGGTATGAATTCAATTTTAAAGTTTATGCTATAAATTGTTAACGGACTGTTTTTGGTAAAACAGTCCGTTTTGTTATTTTATGGCTTCGGAATATTCGTTTTTCAGTTCGTCTTTTACAATGCCTTTGAGCAGATTGAGATTAAGAATTTCCTTTGCTTTCATAAGGTCTGCGGTCATAAAATCGCCTGCGATAATGTTAACCTTTTCAAGCATATTTTCGTCTTCGGCAATCTCTTTTATAACGCCTTTGAAATAGGGTTTGCTGTTTTTTTCAAGAGTGTCGGGGCAGGTCATTCCAACCTCAGAACCGGGATTCGGGGTCTGCTGAGTCTGGAACCAGAAGAAACCGTCGGAGTTGAGATTTTTAAGATATTTGATGTTTTCTTTAACAAATTTTTCGGGCTTGAGTCCGAAAATTTCAGGATTCCAGGGGCCGATCATAGGGCCTTTTACGCTGTATTTATATTCTTCGTTTTCGTTGATAAGTATATATTTTTTGCCCGATTTTCTTATATCGCCCATAGTGATATTTCTTATATCGTCAAAATCGGTGAGAGCATATTTTTCGGGTGAAAGATATTCCTCAATGAGTCTGTTTGTTTCTTCTGTGTTGCCCTTATAGCTCAATTTGATGGGGCCAACAGCCTGATTCATATAGGTCTGAATTGAGATAACAAGAAATTCATCCGAAGTTTCAACAGCTTTTTTGAGGCTTGCAAAAGCATCCTTTGCAAGCATACCTTTGAGGAGACCGTGAGCGATACGAACCCCTTTTTTATCGGCACGCAGACGGATATCGAAAAAGCGCACTCCGTATTGAAACTGCTCATAGAGGGTCCCGTTCTGGCAACGGGCAAAGCGGAACATTTTCATTGTGCCTGTGTTGTGTGAGCCGGGCATTGCAATTTTTGTGATTTTTGCATCGTCTTTTATATATGACATCCAGTTTTCAAAAAACATAATCACACCACCTGAAAAATATAGAATTTGAGATAATCGGTTTCGGGAACATTCCAGAGAATGGGATGGTCAGAGCTTTGCTGACGCATTTCAATCTGTTTAAGTTGAACACCCGCATCTGCTGCCGCATCGTGAAGCATTTTAACAAAAAGGTCATTACGCATAAAGTGCGAGCAGGAGCAGGTTGCAAGATAGCCGCCTCGGGGCAGAAGCTTCATTGCGCGGTAGTTTATTTCTTTATATCCTCTTTCCGCACTCTTAACGGTTTTACGGCTTTTGGTGAATGCGGGAGGGTCGAGAATGATGAAATCATAGGGCTTACCGCCCTTTGCTTCAAGCTCGGGTAGAAGGTCAAAAACATCGGCGGCAAGAAAATCCATTTTGCCGTCAAGACCGTTGTTCACTGCGTTTTCTCTTGCCATTTCAACTGCGGTTTTCGAAACATCAACAGCGGTTACTCTTTCAGCTCCGCCCATTGCGGCATTGAGAGCAAACGAGCCTGTGTGGGTGAAACAGTCGAGCACCTTTTTACCCTTTGCAATTTTAGCAACAGCTTTTCTGTTGTATTTCTGGTCAAGGAAAAATCCCGTTTTCTGACCGTTTTCAAAATCAACATAATATTTAATTGAGTTTTCGGTTATTGCGGTAACTGTTTCTTCAGGGTGGGGTATTGCTTCGTACCAGCCTTTATATTCTTCAAGTCCTTCAAGAGAGCGGATTGCAACATCGTTTCTTTCATAAACGCCGTCTATTGTTTCGCCCATTTCGCGAAGAATTTTTACCGCTGCGGGATAGATTATATCCTTGAGCTTATCCATTCCGAATGAGAGCACCTGAGAAACAAGAATGTTGGAAAAACGGTCAAGCGTGAGCCCGGGCATTCCGTCTGCTTCGCCGAAAACCAGACGGCAGCAGCCGAAGTCATCGCCCATAACGGTTTTTCTGTATTCAAAAGCATAACGCAGGCGTCTTTCCCAGAATGCGGTGTTGAAAGTTTCGTTGGCGTTTGATGAAAGAATACGCACTCTTATTTTGCTGTTGAGGCTTAAAAATCCCGTGCCGAGATATGAGCCTTTTGACGATAAAACATCAACAAGACAGCCGTTTTCAACCTCGCCGAAGGTTTGCGTGATTTCAGCATCATACACCCAGGGGTGCCCGCTTTTTATTGAATTTTCAGCTTTTTTTGTTACTGTAAAAACAGGATAATTTCTTTTGCTCTTCATAATTAATCCCCATATTAATTTATATCGTGGATTAATATACCATACCATGGTGCGGATTGTCAAACAAATGAAATTATAAAGCGGTTGAGGTGAAAAAATACAAATTAGTTAAGGATAACTGATTGAATTGTGAATTTATACAAAAAAATATGCAAAAAAGCACGAAATCGGTAAAAAAATCGATTAAAGTGAGTAGATTTTTTTATAATTATATGATATAATTCTTAAGAATGTAAAAGTGCATTCAAAATGAATTTTTATAAAATTTGAATTAATTTTAAATTTATTCAGGAGGAAAAGTTTTATGGTTAAAAAAATCAGCAAAACACCCTTTATGGGAACTCCGGAGCAGGAAGCACAGCTTAACGCGATAATTGCTGAATGCAAAGGTGACAACAGCATGCTTATGCACGTTATGCAGAAAGCACAGGAAATCTACGGTTATCTTCCCATCGAAGTTCAGAAGATGATTGCAGACGGTATGGATGTTCCCCTTCAGAAGGTTTACGGCGTATCAACATTCTACGCTCAGTTCTCACTTTCACCCAAGGGCAAATACAACATCTCGGTTTGCATGGGTACCGCTTGTTATGTTAAGGGCTCACAGGAGCTTCTTGATAAACTCAGCGAGCTTCTCGGCATTGCACCCGGCGAATGCACAGACGATGTTAAATTTTCACTTGAAGCTTGCCGCTGCATCGGCGCTTGCGGTCTTGCTCCCGTATTCACCGTTAACGATGATGTTTACGGCAGAATCACAGCAGACGACGTAGCTGATATTCTTGCAAAATACAACTGATTAAGTTAACTGCAGATGTTTAATTAATCATTCGGTGTAACCGATTGAGTGAGGTAATGGGTATGACTATTAACGATATTAAAGATTTGCTTGATGCTCAGGTGCTCTGCGGCGAAGAACATCTTGATAAAGAGGTTCATTCAGCTTGCGGCAGCGATATGATGAGCGATGTGCTTGCTTATGTTAAAGACCAGGCTGTGCTGCTCACGGGGCTTGTTAATGCGCAGGTTATCCGTACCGCAGAAATGATGGATATGATTTGCATTGTTTTTGTAAGGTCAAAGCAGCCCACACCCGAAATGATAGAGCTTGCAAAAGAAAGCGGAGTAGCAGTGCTCACAACTCCCAAGCGTATGTATGAAGCATGCGGCATTCTTTATTCAAGCGGACTCGGGGGTGCTGTTAAATAATGGCTGAACCCTTGGCTTTTCGTTTCAATGTTGACGGCGACAATTTCACTTCGGCGGGTCAGGCTTCCGTTCAGGTCAAGAAGAACCTTCGCCAGCTCGGAATAGACCCCGAAACAATCCGAAGAGTTTCAATCGCAATGTATGAAGGCGAAATCAATATGGTTATTCATGCATCGGGCGGTGAGGCAGAGGTTATAGTCAGCGACAGCAACGTTGAAATCATACTCAGAGATAAAGGACCCGGCATTGCAAACATAGAGCAGGCTATGCAGGAGGGCTTTTCAACAGCTCCCGATAATATCCGTTCGCTCGGTTTCGGCGCAGGCATGGGTCTTCCGAATATGAAAAGATACACCGACTATATGCATATTGACTCGGTTGTGGGAGAAGGAACAACCATCACAATGAGGGTTAACTACTGATTTTCCGGGTCAAAAAGAGGAATGTTTTTATGAACACTTATCTTCATTCGGTTTCGCTTGATGCGGATAAGTGCACAGGATGCACAACCTGCATGAAGCATTGCCCCACAGAGGCTATAAGAGTGCGTAACGGATGCGCCGAAATAGATTCAGACAGATGTATCGATTGCGGCGAATGTATCCGCCATTGCACCCATAATGCCAAAAAGAGTATCTGCAATTCTTTTGATGAGATTGCAAAATATAAATATAAAATTGCTCTTCCCGCACCTTCGCTGTTTGCGCAGTTTGATAATCTTGACGATATCGATTATGTGCTTCAGGGGCTTCTGGATATCGGATTTGACGATGTTTTTGAGGTTTCGAAGGCGGCGGAAATAGTTTCGGCTTACACAAGAATATATCTTCAGACAGAGGGTATCAGAAAGCCTGTTATCAGCATGGCTTGTCCCGTTGTTACAAGACTTATTCTTCTTCGTTTTCCTTTCCTTAAGGATAATCTGATGCCTTTGCTTCCGCCAATGGAGGTTGCCGCATCGATTGCAAGAAAGGAAACGCTCAAGGCTCATCCCGAGCTTAAAAGCGAGGATATAGGCATCTGCTTCATATCCCCGTGCCCCGCAAAGGTCAGCTATGTAAGAAACGGCTTCGGTGATTACAAAAGCGAGGTTGACGTGGTTGTTTCAATGAGCGAGATTTATTTTCACCTTATCAATGTTATGAAGCGTGAAAAGAAGCCCGAGTTCAATACTCAGGCGGGCAGAATCGGACTCAGCTGGGCAATATGCGGCGGTGAAGGCTCGGCATTGATGACCGATAAAATTCTTGCGGCAGACGGAATAAACAATGTTATTTCGGTGCTTGACCAGATTGAGGACGGCAATATTCCGCCCATAGATTTTGTTGAGCTTAATGCTTGCCCCGGCGGCTGCGTCGGCGGTGTGCTTACAATCGAAAATCCCTACATAGCCAAAAACCGTTTGCACACTTTAAGAAGATATATGCCTGTGGCTCTCAATATGAAGTCAGAGGAAAATTATATCCCCACCGAGCGTTTTGTTTCGGAGCTTCCGAAATATAATCCGCTCAACAGATTAAGCGATAACATAGGCGAATCAATGAGGCTTATGTCCCGCATTCAGGCACTCCGAAAGGATTTGCCGGGTATTGACTGCGGCTCCTGCGGCGCACCGAACTGCAGAGCTTTTGCAGAGGATATAGTCAGGGGCACCGCCGATGAAAAAGACTGTGTTATCAAATATAAAGAGCTTATCAGAAAGTACATCTGCGAAAACAACGGAGGTGACGGAAATGACGGTTAATGAGCTTTCCGCAAAGGACGGGTTCAGAGTCATCTCAATGCCCGACGGAGAAAGAGAAATCAAAGGTGCATATATAGGCGACCTTCTCAGTTGGGTTATGGGCAGAGCCAAGGCAGACGATGCGTGGATAACAATAATGTCCAACATCAATATTGTTGCGGTTGCTTCCCTTGCCGATGTTGCGTGCATCATTCTTGCCGAGGGCGTAACCCTTGAAAAGAGTGTTGAAGAAACCGCAAACGCAAAAGGCGTTAACGTGCTCTCGTTTGATAAGCCCGCGTATGAGGCTGCCGTGCTCCTCGGCTCGGTAATCTGATATGAAAAAGTATTATTACGATTTGCATATTCATTCCTGTCTTTCGCCCTGCGGCGATGACGATATGACTCCGAATAACATTGCGGGTATGGGCGTGGTTGCAAAGCTTGATATTATGGCTCTGACCGACCACAACACCTGCCGCAACTGCCCTGCGTTTTATAAAACCGCAGAAGCAAACGGAATTGTGCCGGTTGCGGGAATGGAGCTTACAACGGCAGAAGATATTCATCTTGTCTGCCTGTTTGAAGAGCTTGAAGATGCAATGAGGTTTGATGAAGCGATAAAAAACCGCAGAATGCTGATTAAAAACCGAGTTGACATTTTCGGTGAGCAGAAAATTCTTGATGAAAACGATGAAGTTATCGGAGTTGAAGAATATCTGCTTTCAAACGCAACTGATATAACGGTTGACGAGGCTCCCGCTCTTGTTGAAGAATACGGCGGAATTTGTTATCCCGCCCATATCGACAGAGAGGCAAACGGAATAATCGCAACCCTCGGTGTTTTTCCCGATATTCCGTATTTCCCTTGTGCCGAGCTTCACGACGGCGATAAAAAAGCCGAATATGAAGCAAAGCATCCGATTATTTCGGGCAAGCCTATCGTGGTTTCATCCGATGCCCATTATTTGTGGGACATCAGCGGAAGGCTTAATTGCTTTGAGCTGGAATGCGATGAGAATGCGGAGGAAATACGCAAAAAGCTTTTTGAAAGGCTGAAGGGCTTATGAAAGAATTATCGCTGAATGTTCTTGACATTGCAAAAAATTCCGTTAAGGCAGGAGCAGAAAACATAGAAATAATTCTTGATGAAACTGCAGAAAAGTTAACCTTGACAATTAAGGATAACGGCTGCGGAATGAGCAGGGAAACGGTTGAAAACGTTATGAATCCCTTCTACACAACAAGAACAACAAGAAATGTAGGTCTTGGTGTGCCGCTGTTAAAGCTTGCGGCGGAGCAGACGGGCGGCTCAATAAGCATAGAGTCCGTCAGCGAAAAGGATGACCCTGAAAATAAGGGAACAACCGTAACTGCCGAATTTTTTAAAAATCATCTTGATTTTACCCCGCTTGGCGATATTGTTTCAAGCATAACGGTGCTGATTCAGGGTGCACCCGATATTGATTGGCTTTTCATTCACCGCACCGAAAACGGAAGCGTTGAGCTTGACACAAAAGAACTGCGGGAAATATTGGGCGATGTTCCGCTCGATACTCTGGAAGTTTTAAAATGGATCGAGGATTACCTCAAAGAAGGCTATTCTTCGTTTTCATAAATATGTTTAATATTTTAAGAGAGGATAGATGTTATGAAATCATTGGCTGAACTTGCTGCTATCAGAGAGAAGATGAAGGACAAGGTTATTCTCCGTGAAGGCAGCGGCGATATCAGAGTTGTTGTTGGTATGGCAACTTGCGGTATTGCAGCGGGCGCAAGACCCGTTCTTAATGCTTTTGTTGAAGAAATCAGCAAAGCAGGTATTGCAGATAAGGTTACAGTTACACAGACAGGCTGTATCGGCGTTTGCCAGTATGAGCCCGTTGTTGAAATCTTTGAAGCAGACAAAGAAAAAGTTACTTACATCAAGATGACCCCCGAAAAGGCAGCCGAGGTTGTTGAAAAGCACCTTAAGGGCGGCAAGGTTATCTCGGAATACACAATCACCAACGCTATCTCATAATGGAGGTTAAAGAAATATGATTCGTTCCCATGTATTGATTTGCGGCGGTACCGGCTGTACTTCATCGGGCAGTAAGGTACTCATTTCAACTTTTGAAAGCGAGCTCGAAAAGCAGGGTCTTGCTGAGGAAGTAAAAGTTGTTCAGACGGGTTGCTTCGGTCTTTGCGCTCTTGGCCCCGTTGTTATCATTTACCCTGAAGGAACTTTCTACAGCCGTGTTGCAGAAAGCGACGTTGCAGAAATCGTTTCCGAGCATCTTCTCAAGGGCCGTATCGTTGACAGACTTGTTTACAAGGATGCAGACGAAAGCGTTATTGAAGAAGCAGGCAAAACACTTTCACTTAACGACACAAACTTCTATAAGACACAGAAGAGAGTTGCTCTTCGTAACTGCGGTCTTATTGACCCTGAAAGCATTGATGAATACATTGCTATGGACGGTTATGCAGCACTCGGTAAGGTTCTTACAGAAATGAAGCCCGAAGAGGTTGTTCAGGTTGTTAAGGATTCAGGTCTTCGCGGCAGAGGCGGCGGCGGTTTCCCCACCGGTCTCAAGTGGAGCTTCACAGCAGCTAACGCAGCAGACCAGAAGTATGTTGTATGTAACGCTGACGAAGGCGACCCCGGTGCATTCATGGACCGTTCCGTTCTTGAAGGCGACCCCCATTGCCTTATCGAAGCTATGATCATCTGCGGTTACGCAACAGGCGCAACCGAAGGTTATGTTTATGTTCGTGCAGAGTATCCCATCGCTGTTAACCGCCTTCAGAAGGCTATTGACCAGGCAAGAGAATACGGCATTCTCGGCAAGAACATCTTTGATTCAGGCTTTGATTTCGATCTCTTCATCCGCCTTGGTGCAGGCGCATTCGTTTGCGGTGAAGAAACAGCTCTTATGACTTCAATCGAAGGCAACAGAGGTGAGCCCAGACCCCGTCCTCCCTATCCCGCAGTTAAGGGTCTCTTCGGCAAGCCCACAACAGAAAATAACGTTGAAACCTTTGCTAACATTCCCCAGATTATCCTCAAGGGTGCAGAGTGGTTTGCATCAATGGGTACTGAAAAATCAAAGGGCACAAAGGTATTCGCACTCGGCGGCAAGATTGAAAACACAGGTCTTGTTGAAATTCCCATGGGTACTACCCTCCGCGAAGTTATCTATGACATCGGCGGCGGTATTCCCAACGGCAAAAAGTTCAAGGCAGGTCAGACAGG
>JAZOVH010000020.1:0-64953 GCA_045658585.1 Acutalibacteraceae bacterium
TCGTTCTTCACAAGAATTACTGTTGTACTTTGAAGTACTCTCAAAAAAATTTTTCAAGGGTTTTGTTCTTTTTCTTCGTTGTTTAATTTTCAATGTGCGGCACCCTGTCTTGCGGGTGCTCGAATAATATATCACACCACTTCCTCTTTGTCAACACCTTTTTTCACCTTTTTATTCCCTTGTTGTCAACTAGTCCGTGTGTTTAGCTCGCGGGTGACTAAACGAGCCTATGCTTCGCATAGACTCGTTGGGGGTGTTTATTATTAATATTACTTCTTATCTATTGTCTGCAGGAACTGATTTGCAAGGTTTACATAGTCGCTTGCCTTCTTTGATTTCTGAGCAAGCTTTGCAAAAGGTTTGAGCGGAATTTTTCCGATTTGTTTTATACCGGGGATAATAAGCTCCTTGCCCGTCTGATTTTTTATAAGTGTTTTTACATTCGGGTTTTCAAGAATATCGCCGAGGGTGTCATTGAGCGAAAGCTTATCGGGGTCAATTTCATCATTTGCGTCAAACCAGTTGCGCACAAAACTCTGCTGACCTTCACCGAGGCTGTATGCGGGATTGGGAATATCTGTGCCGTTAACAACAATCTTATGAGTAAGCTTACCTGATTTTGCAATGATTATATTCTCGCCCTCGTTGATTACTGCATCAACCTCGTAGACTCTTTCGCCTGAAAGTTCGGTTTTTTCACCGTTAACGGTAAGGGTTAATTTATCGCAGTTTGAATAAACCTTGATTTTCTGTTCACCTGTGACTCTGTCAACAAAGCGTTCGCCTGCTATATGAACAAACTTTTCGTCTGACCAATAAGCTTTATATGCATAGAACGCATCTTTCTTTATTTTACGGTCAATTGTTACAAGACCTTTATTATTTTTACCTCTGACTCCGCCCTCGTTGCGGATTGCCGAGCCGAAATCAAACATATTCCATACATAAGAGCCCCAGATCCAATCGCGTTCACTGATGGCTTTGATATAGTGCTCGTGGAATACAGACTGATACTCTTCGGTGTAATCACCCTGAACGGGGTTTGCGGAATGAAGGGTTGTTACGGCTTCTGCACCGTATTCGGTAATTGAAAACTTAAGTTCGGGTCTTTCTGCATGGAAACGGTCAAGCCATTTATCGATTTCGCTAACCGTTTGCACATACCAACCGTAATAATGATTATATCCGAGAATATCGGGAATATCGTTGAGCGGGTTTGTGCTTGAACTGAATGTTACCTGCGCACAAGCGGTGGGTCTTGTTTCGTCAAGCTTATGAGCAATTGAATTAAGCTCTTCAATACCTTTATAAAGAGTGCCTCCGCCTCCCGCTATTGAAATTTCATTTGCAATGCCCCAGCAGAAAATTGAGGGGTGGTTATAATTCTGACGGATAAGCTCTTCAAGCATAAGCTTTGCCTGAGGCTGTTTCTTTTTGCTGAATCTTGAGATAACGGGAATTTCCGCCCAGATAAGAAAACCTGTTTCATCGCACATATCATAAAACTTTGAATCGTGCTGATAATGGGCAAGACGGATTGAATTTGCGCCTGCCTCTTTTATGAGGGCTATGTCAGTTGCGTGCTCCTTTTCGGTGAGAGCATAGCCGATGTCTTTCCAGTCCTGATGTCTTGAAACGCCTCTGAGTTTCAGATGCTCACCGTTAAGGAAAAATCCTTTTTCGTTATCAAAATAAAATCTGCGTATACCGAATCTGTCATTCACTTCATCAATAACCTCTCCGTCTTTGATGAGTTTTGCGACAACGGTATAAAGATACGGATTCTGCATACCGTTCCATATAACGGGATTTTCTATTTCAAGCTTTGCAACATCTTTATCTGTGATTGCAGATGCAACCTCGTTGCCTTCCGCATCAAAAATCACAAACTCTTTAACGAGATTTTCGGTTTCACCCTCGATAACACTTTTAACAAAAACTGTGCCGTCGGTGCGTGAAGTGACATACACACCGCATCTGCTTTTATCGAGAAGAGCAAAATGACTTTCGGCAACCTCGCAGATAATATTTACATCTCTGTAAAGTCCGCCGTAGAAAGTAAAATCCGCCATTTCGGGATAAAGGAATTCGTTTGCGCTGTTATCAACCGCAATTTCAAGCATATTTTTGCCGTCACGCAGAAATTCCGTTATATCGTAGCGGAACATTGAATATCCGTTTTCGTGTCTGCCGACAAAAGCACCGTTGACAAAAACCTCACACACAATGCTTGCACCGTTGATTTCAATAAAAACATTTCCGTCAAAGCCCGTTATTGTTTTTCTGTAAACACATCTGCCTCTGTAATATTTATCGCTCGCGCCCTGACCGTCAACACCGTTCCAGCAATGAGGCAGATTAACTTCTTCAACGATATTTTCTTTTATAAATTCCCAGTTTTCATTTATGTTTATTACTTTTCTCATTTTCCACCGTTCCTTAAAAATTTTTTACTATATAATTATATCATTATAATAATGCGAAATCAACATAAAAAAACCGCCTCAACCGAAGCCGAGGCGGTAAGTATTTCAATTATGCCTTTTTCTTTGTTGCTGCTTTGATAGCAAAAAGAGCTGCAACTGTGAGAACGATACCTACGGGAAGAGCAATGATTGCAAGACCCGAGGGAGCAAGAACACCTGCAACAATATATGTTACAAATGAGATTCCCGCAACTGTGAGTGCATAGGGAAGCTGAGTTGAAACGTGGTTGATGTGGTTGCACTGTGCACCCGCTGAAGCCATAATCGTTGTGTCCGAAATGGGTGAGCAGTGGTCGCCGCAAACAGCACCTGCCATACAAGCAGAGATAGCAACGATTGTGAGGGGATTGGTTGCTTCAAATACGCTGAGAACGATGGGGATAAGGATACCGAAGGTGCCCCATGATGTGCCGGTTGCAAATGAAAGGCCAACAGCAATAAGGAAGATGATAGCGGGAAGAAGCATCTGGAATGCACCTGCGCTGCCTTCAACAAGCTGTGAAATATAAATCTTTGCACCGAGTGAATCTGTCATAGCCTTGAGAGTCCATGCACAGGTAAGAATAAGAATAGCGGGAACCATAGCCTTGAAGCCGTCGGGGATTGAACCCATAATATCCTTGAATTTGATAACTCTTCTTACAAGGAAATAGATAACTGCAAACACGATTGCAATTGCAGATCCGATAACAAGGCCAACGGAAGCATCTGAATTTGAGAAAGCATCGATAAAGCTTTCGCCGCTGAAGAAGCCGCCTGAATAAATCATACCGAAAACACAAGCGATGATAAGAACAACGACGGGAAGAACAAGGTCAATAACCTTACCCTTGGGGTTAACTTCTTCATCGTTTGCCGATACAATGTCACCAGCTGTGAAAAGGTCACCCTTTTCGAGTGCATTTCTTTCGTGAAGCTTCATCGGACCGTAATCAATCTTCATAACAGCAATCATAACCATCATAAGGATTGTGAAAAGTGCATAGAAGTTATAGGGAATAGCCTGAACAAAAAGGCTGATGCCGCTTTCTGCGCCTGCACCTCTTGCGAAGCCTGCAACTGCTGCTGCCCATGAGGAAATGGGTGCAATGATGCAAACGGGTGCTGCGGTAGCATCGATAAGATATGAAAGCTTTGCTCTTGAAACCTTCTTTTCGTCACATACGGGACGCATAACGGAACCTACTGTGAGGCAGTTGAAATAGTCATCGATAAAGATAAGACAACCGAGAAGAACTGTTGCAAGCTGAGCGCCTACTCTTGATTTGATGTGCTTTGAAGCCCATCTGCCGAAAGCTGCAGAGCCGCCTGCCTTGTTCATCATTGAAACGAGAGCTCCGAGAAGAACAAGGAAGATGATGATACCCATGTTGTAGCTGTCTGAAAGGCTTGCAACGAAGCCGTCGAAAAGAACATGGTTGATAGCTGTTTCAAAGTTGCCACCTGCAAAGATAAATCCGCCTGCAATTATACCGATAATAAGTGAAGAATAAACTTCCTTGGTAATAAGAGCAAGAACGATAGCGATTACAGGGGGAAGAAGCGCAAGAATTGAAGCATATGAACCGATTGACTCGCGAACCTTTGCAATCGCCGAAGCAATGTTGGTTTTGAAGTCGGGGTCGTTGCCGAGGTTGTCTGCATAAGCGTCAACATAAGCGTGAGCCGAATCTGCATCAGAAAGGTCATACTCTGTTACTTCGCCGTCTACATCAACGGAAATTGTGTTGCTTTCTGCGGGGGCTGCCATAAGAAGAACTGCTTCGCCGTCTGCTGCGGGAACCGCATCTTCTGTTGCAATTGCAAAGCCCATTGTTGTGAACATAGCCGCAACAAGAGCAAAAACAATAAACAGAGCCGCAAACTTTCTCTTGTTTGTCATTGGGAATACCTCCAAAAAAATAAGCTCCGATATACACGGCTGCATATCGAAGCAAAAATCAATGTTATATCAAAGATTTCAGATAGCGCTCCACAACCGTGACAGTACGTTACATATTCTGCAACGTCCCGGCAAATGCCGCCTCGGGCAAGCATGCATCCACCTCGGCGAAAGCTCCTTTCATTCTCCGTGATTTCCCTGCGCGGAAAAATACTCTTAACTTTCGCACCTCTATCACTTTGATATTAACTTATAGTTATTTTTTTGTCAAGGAAAATTAACTGTTTTTCAACAATTCTCCTATTTTTTCGCTCAAAAGAGCCAACTCTTCCATTTTAAGGGTTTCTGCTCTTACCGAAGGCTCGAACCCGCATTCTTCGATAGCTTTAATAACAATATCTTTCGGAATTCCCGAGCCTGAGCTTATTGAATTTGAAGCGGTTTTTCTTCTCTGACCGAATGCAGAATGAACTATTTTAAAGAAAAGCTTTTCATCGCTGATTGAAATTTCGGGAGTTTTGCGGATATCCATTTTTATAACACAGCTGTCAACCTTGGGCGCAGGCATAAACGAACCCGCCGAAACATCAAAAAGCTTATGTGCATTTGCATAGTAATCAACCGCAACCGTTACCGCACCCGAAAGTCGGCTTCCAACGGGAGCGCAGATTCTTTGCGCCGCTTCTTTCTGCACCATAACCGTTACAGCTTCAATCGGGAGCTTGCTTTCAAGAAGAGCCATGATAACGGGTGATGTTATATAATAGGGCAAATTCGCACAAACATAAACGGGCATACCCTCAAATTTTTCTTTGATGAGAGCCGCAAGGTCTGTTTTGAGAACATCCTGATTGATTATTTCAATATTATCAAAATCCGCAAGAGTTTCATCAAGAATGGGCAGAAGTCTTGTGTCAAGTTCAACGCAAACAACTTTTTTTGCTCTTTTGGCAAGCTCAGCGGTAAGCACGCCTATACCCGCACCGATTTCGATTACTCCGCAGCTTTCGTCAATTCCGCTCTCCTCCGCCATTCTGGGGCAAACAGACGGATTGACTATGAAATTCTGACCCAACGCCTTTGAAAAATGAAATCCGTGGCGTGAGAGAATATCTTTGATTGTTCCTATATCGGTTAAATTATACATTACAGCAACCTCGTATCATTAATAATAAGCTCAAAATCGCAGCCGAGATATGCGGCGGATTTTTTGCAGAGCACCATTCTTTCAAGGAATATTTCAAAATATTCCATAACAGGACAAACCGCGGTATCAATTTTAATTGTTAAGCAAATCATTTTCTCTTCGGGCATCACCGCAACATCTGAACTGAAAACAGCATAGTTTACTCTGTCGTGAATATCGGTTTTAACCGTTTTTTTGCTTCGCACTCTTGTTGTTCGCACATCGCTCTTATCCGCAAGAATAAGTGCGGCGGCAATGGGCGTTACGGGAGCGGCGGTTTTATCGTCGTGATGACCTATCGCAGTTGTTACCGCTATCACATCCGAAACGGGAAAATTTCTTGCTCTGAGAAGTTCAAACGCAATAAACGCACCGCTTTGTGCGTGGTCACATCTGTTAATGCTGTTGCCCGTATCGTGAAGCAAGCCTGCTATTTTTGCAAGTTCGCAGGTTCTCTCATCATAACCTAAAGTTTCAAGAATACGGCTTGCATCCGTTCCCGTTTTAACGGCGTGGGCAAGTCCGTGTTCGGTAAATCCGATTTCGCCGAGAACATCGTTTGCCGCTTTTATATATGCAATTATTTCTTCATCTTTCTTCAAATTTTCATAGCTGAACAAAAAACACACTTCCTTTTGCTGAAATATTGGCAACACTTCCGTTGATTTTTGCTGAAATATCAATATAATATTATTGTATATAAAATCAGGGAGGTTAAACCTATGTCTATTCTTGTAACAGGCGGCGCCGGATTCATCGGCTCCCACACCTGCGTTGAACTTCTTAATGCGGGCTATGACACCATTATACTCGATAATCTTTGTAACAGCAAGAGCGAAAGCATAAATCGTGTTAAAGAAATTACGGGCAAAGACGTAAAATTCTATAACTGCGACATCCGTGACCGTGAAGGTCTTGATAAAATCTTTGCAGAAAACAAAATTGATGCTGTTATTCACTTTGCAGGTCTTAAAGCTGTCGGCGAAAGCTGCGAAAAACCGCTTGAATATTACGATAACAATATCGGCGGTACCGTTATCCTTTGCGAAGCAATGAAAGCTGCGGGCTGCAAGAAGATGGTTTTCAGCTCATCTGCAACCGTTTACGGCAGCGAAAACCCCTCTCCCCTCAAGGAAGATATGCCCGAAGGCAAAACAACCAACCCCTACGGCACAACAAAGCTTTATATTGAAAGAATACTTAAGGATACCTGCGCATCAGATGAAGATTGGAGCGTTTGCCTTCTTCGCTATTTCAACCCCATCGGTGCACACAAGAGCGGTAAAATCGGCGAAGACCCCAACGGTATTCCCAACAACCTTGTTCCCTATATTGCTCAGGTTGCCATCGGCAGAAGAGAATTCCTCAACGTTTTCGGTGATGACTATGACACACACGACGGCACAGGTGTTCGTGACTACATCCACGTTGTTGACCTTGCACTCGGCCACATCAAGGCTGTTGAAAAAATTCTCGGCGAAAAGGGCTGCTTCACTTACAATCTCGGAACAGGAACAGGTTACAGCGTTCTCGATGTTGTGAAAGCATTTGAAAAAGCAAGCGGTAAACCCGTTAAATATGTTGTTGCACCCAGAAGAGCGGGCGATATTGCAACCTGCTATTCAGACCCCTCAAAAGCAAAGACTGAACTCGGCTGGGAAGCTGTAAGAGGCATTGACGAAATGTGCGAAGATTCCTGGCGCTGGCAGTCACAGAACCCCAACGGCTACGGTGACTGATTATGAAAAACTATATCTGGGATTTTGACGGTATGCTGTTTGACAGCTATCCGCACATAACCTCGGCTTTTCTCAAAATGATGCGTGATTACGGCAAGGATGCAGATTACGATGAAGCAAAAGCTTTGCTTGAAATCACCTTTGCGGATTGTTTTGAGCATTACGGCACAACAGAAGAAGAAAAAGCAGTTTTCAAAAAATATGAACACGATTATTCTCTTCGCCCCATTGCCGTTCCGTTTGAAAACATGGTTAAAACAATAAAGCTTCTTTCCGAAAGAGGCTGCAATCATTTTCTTTATACCCACAGAGGCAACGAAACCTCACAGCATTATCTTAACGAATGCGGTATAGCAAAGTATTTCACCGCCTTTGTTGATTCATCAAACGGTTTCCCCGCAAAACCCGCACCCGATGCGGTTGAGTGGATTTGCAAGGAATATAATCTCGATAAAAGCGAAACCGTTATGATAGGCGACAGAGAGATAGATGTTCTCTCGGGCAAAAATGCGGGCGTTTTCGGCTGCCTTTTCACTAAAAAAGAAAATCCCGTAACAGCCGCAGATTTTGTTGTTGATGATATAATTAAAATTTTGGATATATAAGGTGAAAATTATGAGAGCAGTTATCACAGTTATCGGCAAGGATATGGTTGGTATTCTTGCAAAAATTTCAACAGAATGCTCAAACCACAATATCAACGTTCTTGAGGTTACACAGTCAATTCTTCAGGATATGTTTGCAATGATAATGATGGTTGACATTGAAAAAGCGGATATTCCCTTCACCGAGTTTTCGGATATGCTTGCAAAAACAGGCACAGAGATGGGACTTTCAATTCACGCTATGCACGAAGACATCTTCAACGCAATGCACACCATTTAAGTGAGGTGAACCACCGTGCTCAACGCAAGAGATATTCTTGAAACAATAACCATGATTCAGGATGAACACCTGGACGTGAGAACAATAACCATGGGTATTTCTCTTCTCGACTGCTGCCACAGCGATGTTGATGTTATGTGCCAAAGGGTATATGACAAAATCACCCGCTATGCAAAAGACCTTGTTAAAACGGGCGAGCAGATTGAAAAGGAATTCGGCATACCCATTATCAACAAAAGAATTTCAGTTACTCCCGCGGCGATGATTCTTGCTTCGTGCGAGGATAAAGATGCCGTTAAGCTTGCATTAACTCTTGAAAAAGCGGCTGTTGCCTGCGGAGTTAACTTCCTTGGCGGATTTTCCGCCCTTGTTCAGAAAGGCTTCGGCCCCGGTGATAAGGAGCTTATCGAAGCAATACCCGAGGCTCTGAGCGTTACCGACCACATCTGTTCATCGGTTAACATCGGTTCAACAAAGGCGGGCACCAATATGGATGCTGTTGCACTTATGGGTAAGGTTGTGCGAAAGAGCGCAGAGCTTACAGCCGACCGCGACTGCATCGGCCCTGCAAAGCTCGTTGTTTTCTGCAACGCTCCCGAGGATAACCCGTTTATGGCGGGCGCATTCCACGGTGCGGGCGAACCTGACTGCGTTATCAATGTTGGTGTTTCGGGCCCCGGTGTTGTAAGGGCGGCGCTTGCAAAAGCAGGCGATTGCGACCTCACCGCCGTTGCAGACATAATAAAGAAAACTGCATTCAAAATCACCCGTATGGGTCAGCTCGTTGCAAGCGAAGCAACCCGCAGACTCGGAGTGCCCTTCGGCATTGTTGACCTTTCACTTGCGCCCACCCCCGCAATCGGCGACTCGGTTGCTCATATTCTTGAAGAAATGGGTCTCGAATGCTGCGGCTGCCACGGCACAACGGCAGCACTCGCCCTGCTTAATGACGCAGTTAAAAAAGGCGGCGTTATGGCATCGTCACACGTTGGCGGTCTTTCGGGTGCTTTCATTCCCGTTACAGAAGATGCGGGTATGATTGATGCGGCAAGATGCGGTGCGTTAACAATAACAAAGCTTGAAGCAATGACCGCAGTTTGCTCAGTTGGTCTTGATATGATTAACATTCCGGGCGATACACCCGCAGAGGTTATCTCGGCAATCATAGCTGACGAAGCCGCTATCGGTATGGTTAATTCAAAGACTACCGCAGTAAGAGTTATTCCTGCTATCGGCAAACAGGTTGGCGAAGAATTAAGCTTCGGCGGACTTCTCGGAAGCGGCCCCGTAATGCCTCTTTCAACCTATTCCCCCGCTAAATTCATTTCAAGAGGCGGCAGAATCCCCGCTCCTATGCAGAGCCTTAAAAACTGATATATATAATGTAATATATAGTATAAGCCCCGTACGGAAATCCGTACGGGGCATTTTCATTTATAATACTTTTTGAAACAGTAATCCCATATGTCTGAAATACAATATGTCACGCGCATTCGAACATTTTTCTCTTTGACATACGTCTGTATGTCTGCATCGAAGAAATTCCCGACTGCACGCAACCTATTGCATTTCAGATGCGAAGCAGTTTTGAAAGTGAAGATTTTCGTCACAGCAAGGCGAAAATCTGCAGGAATACGAGGCTATTTCAAAGATTTTTAACGATGCTGTGGCGGAAATATGCCTTTCAAAACCATATTAATTACTGTTCCAAAAAGTATAATATTTCAATTTCATAAATATCATCAAACGGAATGCGGATATTGTTAACGGTGAGAGCGAGAAAAACAAAATCTGCGCAAGAAATTTTTCCCTCAAGCGTTTTATAAGAATCGGTGAGATAATATTTTATTTTCACAAACATTCCTTTTTTCAGCGAAAGAATTCTTTCGTTGAGAATGCGGTTTTCTTCATCGGAGCGTTCACGGCGGGTTTCGATAATGCGTTCCCTTTCTTCTACGAGGTCATAGAAACCGATAAGTGCGGCAAATGGCATAAACTGTTTTGCTCTGTCTGATTTTTCTTCCAATTAAGTAACCTCCTTTGCTTGACAAAATGACGGCATAACTATATTATAAAAATCAATAACCGAAAGGATTTTTTGATATGAATAACAGAGAATGGTTTAAATCTGCAGAATACGGTATGATGGCTCATTGGGGGCTTTATTCCTTGCTCGGCGGTGAATATAAAGGCAGAAGAGTGCGCGATTATGCCGAATGGATTCAGAGCTTTATGGCGATTCCGAATGCCGAATATGAAAATCTTGCCAAAATATTCAATCCCGTTTATTTCAATGCCGATGAATGGATTCGTCTTGCAAAGGATTGCGGAATGAAATATTTTGTTTTCACCTCAAAGCATCACGACGGTTTTGCAATGTTCAGATCCAAAGCAGATTCATTTAATATTGTTGATGCTTCTCCGTTTGGCAGAGATGTTGTTGCAGAACTTGGCGAGGCTTGCTATAAGCACGGATTAAAATTCGGTCTTTATTATTCTCAGGTGCTTGACTGGCATCATCCCCACGGCGGAGGATACACAAATTTAACGGGTTGCTCGGGCTCTTCCTGGGATAATAACTGGGATTATCCTGACAGAGATAAAAAGGATTTCTCAATCTGCTTTGAAGAAAAAATCAAACCGCAGGTTAAAGAAATTCTGACAGGTTACGGCGATTTATGCCTTATCTGGTTTGATGTGCCTCACACAATAACAAAAGAACAAAGCCTTGAGCTTAATCAGCTTGTTAAGGAATATCAGCCCGATTGCCTCATAAATTCAAGAATAGGCAACGGCGCATATGATTATGTGTCACTCGGCGATAATGAGTATCCCACCGAATTCAAAGAGGAAACAGACGGTGATATGAACAGAATTGACGGCTTCAAGTATTCTCCCTACGGACTTTACGAAACAGCGGGAACGCTCAACAGCTCGTGGGGATATAAATATTATGACCAGGATTGGGTTAAACCCGAAGAAATTGCAGAAAGAAGAGCAAGGCTCAACGGTCTGGGCATAAATTATCTTCTTAATATCGGCCCCGACGGCTTGGGCAGAATTCCTTCATTTTCCGTTGAAGCGCTTCAAAAAGCAACTGAAATTATGAGAAAATAGTTTTTAAAAAGCACAGCATTGCTGTGCTTTTTTATTCTCCGTTATGCCCGCCTATGAGCTTGTTTCTTGCTCTTGCAGTTCCTTTTGCAGTATAGCTTATTCCTTTTAAAACAGCGTTTTTGCCGTATTTGTTTTTGATTGAAATAATTGCCTGCTGAAGATGCTTCTCTTTTTCTTCGGCCTCGTAATCGGTGAAAAAGGTTATGCTTGCCATTGAGTCATCCTGAAGATTGTTAAGTCCTATACTGATTTTTCTTATAGGAAAATCTTTCAGGGTTGTTTCGCGGTAAAGTTCTTCAAAATACGCGGCAAGCTTTTTATATGAATTTGTAAATTCTCCGATTTTTCTTGTGCCGCCCGTGGATTTTGCAATATCTTTTGAGTATCCGATATAAAGCGAAATTGAGTCTGTAACAAGTCGCTTTTCAACCAATTCCAACACCTGCTTATCAACCATCTCTTTAAGAACAAGGAAAGCGTCGTTGCAATTATAATCCTCAAAAAGTATCTGGCTGTGAGAAAGTGAAGTGCTTTTCGGTTTGAATGACTGAATATCTTTTATCGTGCACGGCTCAATTCCGTTTGCGTGCTCAATAAGATGCTTTGCGTTAACTCCGAATTCTTTATAAAGAATTTTTTCGGGCAGCTCCGTAACTCCTTTGAGGTCGAAAACTCCGTATTTTTCAAGCCTTTTTGCGGTTCCTCTGCCAACATTCCAGATATCTGTTATAGGTTGATGCTGTTGAACCGTGTTTATAAATTCCGATTTGTCAAGATAACCAATGTGGTCGTCGGTGTGTTTTGCGGTAATATCAAGGGCAACCTTGGCAAGAAAAAGGTTTGTTCCTATTCCCGCCGCCGCACAGATTCCCGTTTTTTCAAAAACCGCATTTATAAGCATAACCGCCATTTCTTTCGGCGTTTTGCGATACATTTTAAGATACTGCGTAACATCAAGAAAGCATTCGTCAATTGAATAAACGTGAATATCCTCGGGGCTTATATATTGAAGATAAACCGAATAAATATCTGCGGAAACTTTCATATACCGTTTCATACGGGGCAGGGCGGTGATGTATTCAACGTTCTGCGGAATTTCAAAAATACGGCATCTGTTGTGAATTCCCAGAGCTTTCATAGCGGGGGAAATTGCAAGGCAGATTGCGCCTCTTCCGCGTGACGGGTCAGCAACAACAAGGTTTGCTTTGAACGGGTCGAGACCCCTGTCGACGCATTCAACCGAAGCGAAAAAGCTTTTGAGGTCAATGCAAAGATATATTCTTTCTGCCATTGAAACGCACCCTTTCCGAAAACTCACAACCGCATTATACACCCTTGAAATCAAAATTTCAATAGAAAATCGAACAAATGTTCAGAAAATTTTGGAATATCGGAATTTTTTGCTTATGCAACTGTATTATGTTGACTGTTGAAGAGTAAAAGAAAATGTGATAAAATTAAAATACAAAAACACGGAGGTAGATAAAAATGATGGTAATTATTGCAATGCTCAGCGACATTCCTATGTACATATCACAGATTATTTCAAAGATAATTGAGCTTGCCGGAACATTTCTCGGCTAAAAAGAAAACTGCGTATCGGAAAACCGATACGCAGTTTTTATATAATTCATTATTTGTATTCAGCCATATATTCGCCGTGTGCTTCAATGAGTTCATCAACCATAGCTTTGATGTCATCAATTGAAAGTTCGGCAGCGGTGTGAGGCTCAAGCATTGCAGCCATATAAATATCTTCTCTCTTCTGAGTAACGGCAGCCTCAATGGTAAGAAGCTGAGCGTTGATATTTGTCATATTCATTGCTGCAAGCTGAACGGGAAGCTTGCCAACGTGGCAGGGATGAATTCCGTTGCCGTCGATAAGGCAGGGCACCTCAACGCAGGCATCTGCGGGAAGGTTATCGATAAGACCTGTGTTAAGAACATTACCGCCGATTTTATAGGGGCCGCCCGTAACAAGAGCTTCCATTATGTATGATGCATATTCGCCCGAGCGCTCGTGGGTAATCTGACCGTTATCAAGAATTCTTTCTTTTTCAGCTTTCCAGCCAGCAATCTGATTTACGCAGCGGCGGGGATATTCATCAAGAGGAATGTTGTATCTTTCGATAAGTTCGGGATATTTTGATTTGATATAGAAGCAGTTGTATTCGGCATTATGCTCGCTTGATTCAGTGCAGTAATATCCGAAATTCTTGATGTATTCAAATCTTACCATATCGCCGTGCTTTTCGGTTGCATTCTTTTCTGCGGCTCTTCTGCGGATTTCGGGATAAAGGTCATTGCCGTCTTTATCTGAAACTTCAAGAAGCCAGCCCATATGGTTAATGCCCGCAATAAGCTCTTTTCTGCCTTCAAGCTTGTCTTCCATACCCAGATGGTTGAGCAAATCTTTTGTGCAGCTCTGAACGCTGTGGCAAAGACCGATTGTTTTAATCTTTGTGTATCTCTGCATATAGCCCGTGAGAATTGCCATGGGATTGGTGTAGTTAAGGAACCACGCATCGGGGCAAACCTCTTCCATATCTCTTGCAAAATCGCGCAGAACGGGGATAGTGCGAAGACCTCTCATTATGCCGCCGATGCCGAGAGTGTCGGCAATAGTCTGGCGAAGACCGTATTTCTTGGGCACTTCAAAGTCGATTATTGTGCAGGGGTCATAAAGACCAACCTGAATTGCGTTAACAACGAAATCTGCGCCGCGGAGTGCATCTTTTCTGTTTTCAACGCCGCAGTATTTTTCGATTTTGCAGCGACCTTCATTAATGTTTTTATTAATAGCACTGAGAATTATATAACTGTCCTCAAGTCTTTCTTCATCAATATCATAAAGAGCAATAACGCTGTCGCGAAGGCAGGGAGTGCACATACAGTCACCCAAAACGTTTCTTGCAAAAACCGTGCTGCCGGCACCCATAAAAGTAATTTTAGGCATGGTAATTCTCCTTTTGGCGTTTAATGATTTAAAGCGGTTGCTTTATGGTTTCAATATATCATAACTTTTCGAGATTTACAATAACCAAAATAAAAAAACGCCGCATCAAAAGATGCGGCAAAAACTGTTTTACATAAGTGAATTGTAAAGAGCGGTGATTTCTTCAACGCTTGTGTCTCTGGGGTTACCGGGGCGGCAAGCGTCATCGAATGCCGACTGTGCAAGGAAGGGGATATCCTCAGCCTTAACGATTTCTTTGAGGTCAGCGGGAATGCCAACATCAGCTGAAAGCTGCTTAACAGCGTCAATAGCAGCCTTTCTTGCATCTTCAAGGCTCATTGCGTCAACGCCCTCAACGCCCATTGCCTTTGCGATTTCGCGGTATTTCTCGCCTGTTGCGGGAGCGTTATATTCCATAACTGTGGGAAGGATGATTGCGTTTGCAACGCCGTGAGGTGTGTCATAAACAGCACCGAGAGGATGAGCCATTGAGTGAACAATGCCGAGACCTACGTTTGAGAAGCCCATGCCTGCGATATACTGACCGAGAGCCATACCTTCTCTGCCTTCTGCTGTGTTTTCAACAGCACCGCGAAGGCTCTTTGCAATGATTTCGATTGCCTTGATGTGGAACATATCGCTCATTTCCCATGCACCCTTGGTGATATAACCTTCGATTGCGTGAGTGAGAGCATCCATGCCTGTTGCGGCGGTAAGGCCCTTGGGCATTGAAGCCATCATTTCGGGGTCAACAACTGCAACAACGGGAATATCGTGAACGTCAACACAAACCATCTTGCGGTTCTTTGCGGCGTCTGTGATAACATAGTTGATTGTTACTTCAGCTGCTGTGCCTGCGGTTGTGGGAACTGCAATGATGGGAACGCACTTGTTCTTTGTGGGAGCAACGCCTTCAAGAGAAACAACATCTGCAAATTCGGGGTTTGTGATGATGATGCCGATTGCTTTTGCTGTGTCCATTGATGAACCGCCGCCGATAGCAACGATGCAGTCTGCACCGCTTGCCTTGAAAGCTTCAACGCCGCCCTGAACGTTTTCAATTGTGGGGTTTGCTTTGATTTCGCTGTAAATCTCATAGGGGATTGCAGCTTCATCAAGAATGTCGGTAACCTTCTTGGTTACGCCGAACTTGATAAGGTCGGGGTCGGAGCAAACAAAGCACTTTTTGAAGCCTCTGCTCTGAACTTCAGTTGCAATCTCTTTAATTGCGCCCGCACCGTGGTAAGATGTTTCGTTTAATACAAATCTGTTGGCCATTGGAAAAACCTCCTGTTATGAAACGGAATGGAATCCGTTAATTTACTTTAAAACCGTAACCGTGCGTTGCTTTGCAGGATACAGTTTAATTTTATCATATTGCCCGAATCAAATCAAGAAGGATTTTAATATAAAATTTAATCTTTGCTCTTGATTAAAACTTAACTGTGTTATATAATATTAAAGTTGATTTATGAAATATCAATTCATGGATTGCAGGGGTGAACGGATTTGAAAAAAACAGGATTTGATAACGCGCTTTATATCAAACGCCAGTCGGAAGAAATAAATAAGCGTATCAACGAATTCGGCGGCAAGCTTTATCTTGAATTCGGCGGTAAGCTTTTTGATGATTATCACGCATCAAGAGTTCTTCCCGGCTTTGCACCCGACAGTAAGTTGCAGATGCTCAAAAGCATTGCGGAAAATGTTGAGGTTGTTATTGTTATAAGCGCGGGCGATATTGAAAGCAATAAAATAAGAAGAGACCTCGGTATATCATATGACACCGATGTTCTTCGCCTTATTGATGCCTACAGAGGAGCAGGTCTCTATGTGGGCAGTGTTGTGCTCTCTCAATTTAAAGGTCAGCCTGCGGCAAGTGCGTTCAAAACAAAGCTCGAACAGCTTGGAATAAAAGTTTTTATTCAATATCCCATTGAAGGTTACCCCTATAATGTTGCGCATATCGTAAGCGATAAGGGTTTCGGCAAAAACGATTTCATTGAAACAGAAAGACCTCTTGTTGTTATTACCGCACCCGGTCCCGGAAGTGGAAAGATGTCAACCTGCCTTTCTCAGCTTTATCACGAGAATCAGAGAGGAAACAAGGCGGGTTATGCAAAGTTTGAAACTTTCCCCGTATGGAATCTTCCTCTTAAACACCCCGTAAACCTTGCATATGAGGCTGCAACAGCCGACCTTAACGATGTTAATATGATTGACCCGTATCACCTTGAAGCATACGGCGAAACAACGGTTAACTATAACAGAGATGTTGAGGTTTTCCCCGTACTCAATGCAATATTTGAAAAAATCGAGGGCGTAAGCCCCTATAAATCACCCACGGATATGGGTGTTAATATGGCGGGTTATGCAATCTGCGATGATGAGGCAACCCGCGATGCCTCTAAAAGAGAAATTGTTCGCCGATATTTCAATGCAATGTGCGATCTGAGAATGGGCAGAGGCAAGCAGGAGGCTGTCAATAAGATAGTAAGCCTTATGAATCAGGCGGGTATCAGCGTTGAAGACAGAAGCGTTATCAAAGCGGCACTCGACAGAAGCAACGAAACCGAGGGTCAGCCTGCGGTTGCGATTGAACTTCCCGACGGAAGAATCGTAACGGGCAAAACCTCAAATCTTCTTGGTGCATCTTCTGCGGCTCTTCTCAATGCGGTTAAGCATCTTGCGGGTCTTCCCGATGACCTTCTGATGATTGCTCCCTCAATTATTGAGCCTATACAGAAGCTTAAAACGGGCATTCTTAAAAACCATAATCCCAGACTTCATTCCGATGAAACTCTTATTGCTCTTTCAATGAGTGCAAACACCAATCCTCTTGCAGAAAAAGCACTTGACGCAATCGGCGGTCTTGAAAACTGCGAGGCTCATTCAACTGTTATTCTTTCGCAGGTTGACCAGGATGTTTACAGAAAACTCGGTATCAACCTCACCTGCGAGCCGAGATATCAGACAAAGAAACTTTATCATAAATAATAAAAAATGCTCTGCTGTTACAGCAGAGCATTTTTTCTTGCCCCGAAATCTTAATAAATTCTTAATGCAACAAAACAGGAAGAATTAACCACTTATTTAATGCGAGGACAAAAGAATTAACCTATTAAAGGAGGAAAAAACAATGGAAAAAATGTTTAAAAGATTAACGGCAATTATTCTGTGTGCGGCGATGATTTTTACGGTTGCACCAATGTCATTTGCACTCGATTCAAGAAAAACCGTCAATTCAGGTTTCTGCGGTGCAGAGGGCAACAATCTTTCGTGGACTCTTTATGATGACGGTGAGCTTGTTATCAGCGGTGAGGGCAGAATGGATTGGTATGAGGTGGACTCAGGTCCCAAAAATTCAAAGCGTCCCCCGTGGTATCAGTATTACGATAAGATTGATGTTATCACTGTTGAAGAGGGCGTCACAAGTATCGGGCATCACGCTTTCACGGTTGCGCATATCGAAAAAGATGACTATGCGAGATATTACAAAATCAGTCTTCCGAAGAGCCTTGAATACTATGAGGGTCAGATGTTCTTTGATAATGCAGAGGCGAGAATCCCGGGCAGACATCTTGCGTATTGCTATGCGGGCACAAAGGACGAATGGAAATCAATCAGAAAACAGATAGTTTCCTTTAAATGGGATTTTCAGAACGATAAGCCGAAGGAGATTGTTTACGAATACACGATACTTGCCGATTATCCCGAAGAAAAATGCGAGGCTCTCTATTTTAATGGTGAAGAGCCTGAGGCTTTCTGTGAGTTTATTAAATGGAATAAAGACGATATAGATATTGTTACCCATTATTATTCATCGGAGCGTGAAGCGGAAAAGATAATCTGGTATACCGTTCTTAACGGCGAAACCAAAAAGGTGGGAGAAGTATCTGCTGTAAAGTATGAATCCGACGACATCAGACTTCCGAGACTCAAGGATGGCGACAGCCTTTATCTGAGAGCTGAAATTGTTGATGCCGAGGGCGATTCAATCATTGTATCAGAAGATTATCACGTTGCAACCATTCCCGTTGATGACAGAACCTTTAAAGAAAAGGTTGAATATTTTTTTGCAAGTGTAAACTTCACAATATTTTTCACAACAATGTTTATAATTCTGCCTGCCGTGCTCGGACCGGTAATTACACCCATAGCTCTCTTGGTTGATACAATAAAGGGTTTGTTCGGTAAATAAAAATTCAGACATTTCAAACTTTAATTGAAAAGCGGGAAATATTGACAACCTCAAATATCAATGATAGAATCAAATCAATAAATATTTTGAGGTGAGGCATATGTTTCAAACATTTTTAACGGAAGTTTTAAAGCTTGCTCCGAGACAGATGTGGGGCGTTGAGCAGATTGGTTATTATCTTACCGAAATTTTTACTTCTTTTTCACCAAAGAAGATAATTGCATCAATTCTTGCAGTTATTGAACTTTTCGGACTTACAATTCTTGATACTCCCACAACTCCGAGAGGTCAGGAACTTGACCTTACGGGCTACAGCATTGTTTTTGAAGATGAGTTTGAAGGCACAGAGCTTAATACCGATGTATGGAAATACTGCAACACGGGTGTTCGCCGCGGTGGATACCGCACACCGAGCCAGGTTGAAGTGAAAGACGGCAACTGCACAATTACCGCAGAGTATCTTGAAGACGGTCAGTTCGGTGCGGGCTGGTATGCAGGCGACCTTGCTCTTCGCAAATGGTATAAGCAGGGATATTACGAGATACGCTGCAAATGCAATGACGGCGGAGCGTTCTGGAGTGCTTTCTGGATTATGGCGGCTCATCCGTATGAAGCCCAGTATTCAAAGGGCGGCGTAGGCGGAGCCGAGCTTGATATTTTTGAAGCAAACTGCTGGGATGATCCGTTTGCAAGAAATTCCGTTTCACAGACTATCCATTGTGCGGGCGTTGACGGTGTTCAGGAAGGTTTCCAATCAGAAATACTCGGTTTCTTTAAAGGAAACGATATTTATAATGAATATAATACTTACGGACTTGAATGGAATGAAAATGAGTATATATTCTATGTGAACGGAGTTGAAACCCGCCGTTCGTCATTCGGTAACGGAACTTCACAGGTTGAAGAGGAAGTCAGAGTTTCGCTCGAAGTTCCCGAAGCGGAAAAGCTTGAAACTCTTGATAAAGAGACATATCATTCCGAGTTTGTTATTGATTATGTGAGAATCTATCAGAAATAAGAATATAAATTAAAATCACCGTGGCTTTAAAACCACGGTGATTTTTTATGCTTTATTCGCTTTTTTCTTCGTCTTCTTCAACAGCCTCATCTTCGGATATTTCTTCCGAAATGGGGTTGTTTTCTGCTTCCTCGGTGGTTTCTTCCTCTGCGGCAGTTTCAGCTATTTCTTCCGTTACTTCGGGTTCATCTTCTGAAATCTCCGTCTGACCGTTTTCTTCTTCTGCGATTTCAGCCTCGTCAAGCTGCATATCAATTTCTGTAACAACATCGTCATCCGTTAAAACAACGGGTGCAGCGGGCAGAGCGTAAACGGGCTGATTCTTTCTTTTCTTTGCAAAGAATATTGCCGCGGCAATAAGAAGAATGATTGTTGCGGCGGTAACGCCAAGACCGAGAATCAAACCGTCCTGCATAAAGGAAATTTCAATCTCGTGCTCGCCTGCGGGAAGATTAAAGCAGAGATATGATTCAACAAGATTGATGTAATCTTCTTCTGCAATCTCTTTGCCGTCAATTTTAACTGTCCATCCGGTGTCATAGGGGATTGACGAATAGAAAACGCAATCCTTGGGTGCATTGATTGTTCCCGTTATTTTTGTTTCTTCAAACGAAGTAACGTTAAGACTGTTCTGGTTGAGAATGTTATATCCTTCTGTAAGAGCGATATCGTTTACATAATAGGGATAGAAATCGATATATCCGTATTCCTCGTCGTCTATTTTGATGAGAACGCTGATTTCCTGTTCGGGGGTAACAATGCCCAAATCATAGATATATGCTTCATCTGTATCCTGATTATATATTTCGCCGTTTTTGCCGATTTCAATGCTGTCAAACGCTGATGAATTAACATAAAGGTAGCAATGCTTGGTTTCGGGAACGGTGAGAATAAAGGTCAGCTCGCCTGAACCGCTGCCGGTCTTTGTGAAATAAATATCGCCCGTATCAAGTCCCGAGGTTATTTCATCCATATTGTAATAATGAATGTTTTCAATAGTCATCATTCCGAAAACATCTGAAATACCGGTTGAGTATTCAAACCAGTCGCCCTGAACGGTAAAGGGATTGTTATAATCTGTATACCATTCAGTGATTTCTTTGTTGACTGCCATACCAATCGGCAGATAATATTTGTTTTCATATGCCGTAAATTTGCCAACACCCATAAGCTCATTATAATAATCGCTTTCAAGTGTAACCTCTGCGTCGTTATCAACAATATATTTCATAGCGTGCATCATATTGTAAACCGGTGTTTGCAGATAATAGGTGTAGCTGTTTATATAGTTGCCGTAAACGCCAAGGTCGCTCTGTGTGTTTGCCATTTTCTCATAAGCCATTGATGAGAAAGTGGAAACGCCGTTGTAGCCGTACCATGCGGGATCCATTCTTGCTCTGTTATAGGTCAGATCCATTCGGTACATATCGTCACCGTTGTGCTCATCGAGCTGTTCTTTGAGCGATACAAATTCATCATAGTCGCCAACGAAATTCGATTTTGCCTGATTCATACTGTATCTGTCGGTATTTGCGCAGGCAATTTCACCGATGACACAGCAGAGAAGAAGCACCGCAACTGCCGATTTCTGATATTTTTCGTTCTTCATAAGAGCGAAAACAAGGCAGTAGGTAACAACAAAAATAAGGCTGATGAGAACGGTAATTTCCTGAACATTCTTTGAACCGATTTCCTGAACCAGAATTATTGCGAATATAACCGCAACACCCGTTCCGAGGATTTCTTTTCCCGTAAATTCCTTGAGCCTTATGAATGCTTTGTAAGCAAGCGTCAGAAGAACAAAAGAATACATAAACGAGAATCTGTAGGGCAAATCGTTGGGGAAATGGAAACCGTGCCAGATATAGTTGAGATAATTAACATTGAAGCTGAAATAAATTATTCCGAGCAATGCAACATTCGCAATCTTTTCTTTGAGGGGAATTGATTTTGTGAAAAGATAAAGAGGAACAAGCAGAACGGTTGCGATTCCGCAGAAAACATTGGGTAAAACATCGTCGCCGCTGCTTCTTATTGTGGGCTCAACGCTTGCAAGATGGTTTGCAAGGAAATCGAAAATTGAATAATAGGAAACATAGCCCGTGGGGAATGTGCCCGATGTTGCCGAACAGTTTTTGAGAATAAAGACTGTGGGGATAAGTGCAAATGCCGCGAGACCTGCTGCGGCAAGGCTTGCAAAAGCAAAGGTGAATCCGCTTCGCAGGAAAAGGTTGCCTTTGATTTTATCCTTGAAAGTGTATTTCTTTGTGCCGTTTTCATCGAAGAAATATGGTGTTCTTTCATCAAGTGCAGAACCTTCATAGTTTCCGAAGAAATAAATAAGAAAATAAATTACGGAGAATATGCAGGTCATATAGCCCATATAGTAGTTTGAAAGAAGTGTAAGTGCAAGGAATGCAATATAAACAGAGGGCTTTCTTTTGTTTATAACTCTTTCAATTCCGTAGATAACAAGAGGGAAATATACCATTGCATCAATCCACATAACATTCCAGTAGTATGCAATGAAATAACCGCACATAGCATAGAGAATGCCGAAAGCCGCTGTGGTGAAATCGTGTCTTTTATGTGATTTCTTTAAATAATAAGTGAATGCTGCCGCAGCAAGTGCAGCTTTGGCAACAATCATACCCGCTATTGCTTCAGGCATATTTTCATGCCCGAGAAGAATCATGATTATTCCGGTGGGGCTTGAAAGATAGTTAAAGAAATTTCCGAGGAACGGGCCGCCGAGACCTGTGTTCCAGGAATATATCATACTTTTAAGATTGGTTACTCTGTCATAAAGCTCGGCAAAAAGCGGGCCGTACTGATGATAGAGGTCCATTCTGAGTATTGTTGTTTCGCCGAAGGGGAAAAGGTCATAGCAATAAAAAACAAGCATCATTATTCCCACGGTGCATCCCGCCGCAAGCCAGCAATATGAGTTGTTTGCAAAAAAACGGCGGAAAACAGACTGTTTTTGAAGTCTGCCGTTTTCAACTGTCGTCATAAGAAAATCCTCCGAATATATATTATAACAAACATAATATACCATATTATACCCTTTATTTCAAGTTAACAATCTGTAAATCATTTCTCTGTTCTATTTGAGGACAAGAAGCCATATATTTTATCAAAGGAGCAAAGAAATGAATAACACAGAAAGATTCAACCTTGCGGCAGACAGCCTTGGTGAAAGGCTATCCGCAATTCTTAAAAAGCTTGACGGTAACGAAAAGAACACAATAAGAGAAATAAGATGCCGAACCGACAGCCCCGTTATTGCAGTAACATCAGACGGAATAAGATTTTTTTCTTCATCGGGCAGATTGCAGAGTATATACACCGCAACCGTAACAAGAACCGATAAACGTGAGATTGAAGAGATATTCAAAAGAATATGTGCATATTCCGTTCACAGTTTCAAGGATGCCATAAACAGCGGTTATGTGACCGTAAACGGCGGTCACCGCGCAGGTGTTGCGGGCACAGCGGTCACGGAAAACGGCAGAATAGTTGCGGTTAAGGATATAAGTGCAATAAATCTGCGTATAGCCCGTGAAGTAAAGGGTGCGGCAAACGGGATTTTTGAAAATATCCGTTGCGGCGATTTCGAGCCTTTTATTGTTGCGGGTCCGCCTTCAAGCGGAAAAACAACTGTTTTAAGAGATTTTGTGCGTCAGGCTTCGGGCGAAGAGCGCGGGATTTATGCAAAGATTGCGGTTTGCGATGAAAGAGGAGAAATCGGTGCATCCGTAATGGGAGTCTGTCAGCACGATTTGGGTCTGAATTGCGATTTACTGACATCGTATCCTAAGGCACAAGCGATTGAAATTGCTCTTCGTTCGTTTTCGCCGGATATAATTGTCTGCGATGAAATAGTCAGTGCAGATGAGGTGAAAGCAATAGAAAGCGGTATCAACAGCGGAGTTTGTTTTGCGGTCAGCATACACGCAAAGAATGAAACTGAACTGAAATCCAAAAAAACAGTTGAAGAGTTGCTTTCTTTCGGTGCGTTCAAAAAAATTATTTTGCTTTCGGGAAGAGAAGCGGGTAAAATCGAAAGAATTTTTGAAGCGGGTGATTTTATTGCTTAAACTGCTTTCTGCTCTTTTTATCATTTCTGCATTTTCAATTACGGGAATTTATGTTTCGGCACTCGGAAAACAAAGGGTGGAAATTTTAAAAAGCATTATTACAATGCTTTCGGTTGCGGAAACACAGCTCAGATATTTACATATTCCCGTGGCGGAGCTTATGAAAAATCTGAGTGAAAGCTCTGCGGTTTCGGATTTAAAGTTTATCGGCAGATGCAGCAAAATGCTCGAAAACGGTGCATCATTTTCAGTTGCCTGGAAAAACAGCATTGAAGAAGATTCTGAACTGAAAAAACTGTTGCCCGCAACATATAAAAGTCTTGCTTTGCTTGGTGATGAAATCGGTTCAACCGACCTTGAGGGTCAGCTTTCAAGTTGCGGATATTTTAAACAAATATTTACGGCGGCACTCAGCGAATGCGAAGAAAAAAGCAAGCGCAACTCAAAGCTTTGCCCTTCGTTGGGGATTTTATTGGGAATATCGGCGGCAATTATGATGATTTAGGAGTTTTTTATGGATATAACAGTTGTTATCAAAATTGCATCGGTTGGAATTATCGTTGCAATTTTAAACTCTATTCTTGTTCGCTCGGGAAGGGATGATTATGCACTTATTACGATTCTTGCGGGTATAGTTGCGGTGTTGATGATGCTTATACCGCAGTTTTCAAATCTTCTTGACAGCGTGAAAAGTATAGTGGATTTTTAGAAAATGGATATTTTAAAAATTGCTCTGGCGGCCATAGTTTCCGCTTTGGTTTATTCGCTTATAAAGCAAATCAAACCTGAACTCGCACCGCTTACGGCTCTCGGTGCGGCTTGCGTTATTCTTGTTGCATTGACCGATAAACTGCTTGATGCAACCGGAAAACTTGAAGAAATGCTCAGGCTTGCGGGGCTTGAAAAAGAAAATGTGTCTCTTCTTATAAAGGCTCTGGGTATCTGCATTGTAACGCAGTTTGCATCCGATATCTGCAGAGAAAACTCGGCATCCTCCGTTGCAACCGCGGTGGAGCTTGCGGGCAGAATAGGTATGATTATGCTTTCGCTGCCGATGGTTGAAACGGTTGCGAGAATAGCAATAGGATTGATAAACGGATGAAAAAATTCAAAGGGATTATTATGTTTGCGGCAGTTCTTGCATCGGTCTTTCTGCTTAATATTAAAGCTTGTGCGGCTAATACGGACGATTATTTTAAAAAAGGCATTGAGGCAAGCGGTGCGGGTGAGCTTTCGGATTATCTTGATAAAGAAACAAGAGAATATCTTGAAAAACTCGGTGTTGAAGAAATGGAATACGAAAAGATTCTTTCTGCTGAACCCAAAGCGGTGTTTGAACTGATGGCAGATATTCTGAAAGGCAGACTTAATGAGCCTTTAAAGGGCGTTTCGAAAGCAGTTTCGGTTATAATTCTCTGCAGCGTTTGCGGTTGCTTTGTTCAGCAGGATGAAAAGCAAAGGCAGATTCTTAATGTTGTGTGCGGAAGTTTTCTGGTAATAACAATTTTTTCATCAGCATTTGTTTGCATAAGGGCGGGGGCAGGGGCGCTCTCTGCTTGCGCAACTTTTGAAAAAGCTATGATTCCCGTGCTGGCAGGGATTGTAACCGCAAGCGGAAATCCCACGCTTGCATTTTCTGTTCAGGGCACGGCTTTTGCGGCGGCACAAATTATAGAATCACTTTCAGAAAATTTTATTCTTCCTCTTACGGGCGCTGTAGGTGCACTCGGAATGATGGGGTCAATGACAACATCCGTTAACCTCGGTGCAATAGCGGAGCTTATAAAGAAAACTTCAACAACCGTTCTTGCTTCTGCGGCAAGTCTTTTTACGGGATTTTTAACAATGAAAAGCGTTGTTGCGGGTGCGGCAGATCGCATTGCTTCAAGAGGAATAAGGCTTGCGGCGGGAACTTTTATACCGGTTATAGGTGGAGCTTTGGGGGAGGCATATTCTTCTGTTATGAGCAGTCTGAGCCTTGTGAGAAGTGCAGTTGGTGTTTATGCAATAGCTGCGTTTGCTTTGATTTGCCTTCCGGCAGTTGCCGAACTGTTGCTGTGGTCTTTTTCAATGAGGCTTGCTTCAACGTTCAGCGACCTTCTCGGAGGCGGTATGTGTTCGGGAATACTTAAATCTGCAGGCTATATGTTTTCGACCTTAAATATATTGCTCATTCTCGGAGCGGTTATTTTTATTATTACGGTAGGAATTTTAATAACAATAAAGGTGAACTGATAATGGACGGTTTAAAACAATGGCTTATTTCGCTCGTTTTTTCTTCGGCTGCGGGAACTTTGATAACGGTCATTTCTCCCAAAGGTTCAAATGAAAAAACCTTAAAAACCGTTGTTGGAATATTTATTATTTCTGCTGTTTTTTTGCCTTTGAGCAAAATGAATATGACGGATTTTTCTTTGCCTGCATTGGCGGGCGGATTTGAAATTGAGCAAGACAAAAACGAGGATTTTGTTGTTGAAATGCTTGAAGAAAAACTGTTTGAAAAGGCATCTGAAACAGCGCAATCGTTTGGTTGTGCAATAAAAAGCATTGAAATTGATGCTGAATACGACGAGGAAAACTGCATAATTATACATAAAATAACCGTATATTTTTCGTCCGGTGAATCCGAAAAAATCAAGATGGCTGCAGCGGAAACAGAGAAACTGTTAGGGGTGCCCACAGTGGTGGGTTAAGGTAATCAGAGTGGAAAAAGCGAAAGAATTTTCAGAAAAATTAATAGAGCGTATTTCGCAGAAAACAAAGCTTGACAAAAAAATGCTCATTCCTGTATTTTTGCTTGCGGCAGGTGTTATCGGATTGCTTATAAGTGAACTGCCTGCAATGTCCGAAACCTCTTCGCCCGAATTAACAACCGTTGCGCTTAAAACCGGTGAACAGGACTATGTTGAACAGCTTGAAGAGCGTCTGAACCTTTTAATATCAAAGATAGAGGGGGTCGGAGCGGTAACGGTTATGGTTACTCTTGAAAGCTCGGTTGAGGATGTTTATCTTCATAATTTTGATTACGGAGAAAACATTGATTCGAGCGGTAAGAGTAATATTGAGCAAAAGGATGAATATGTTATAGTTGATGACGGTCAGGCGGAAAAGGGCATTGTTGTCAGGGTTAATCAACCAAGAATAAGGGGCGTTGCCGTTGTGTGTGAGGGCGGAGGCTCCGATGTTATAAAAACGAGAATTACCGAAACCGTAACGGCTTTGCTCGATATAAGTTCGGCAAGGGTAAGCGTTTCGGAAATGGGCTGAAATAATGTATAAATATACATAAAACAAGGAGAGATTTTTATGATTATCAAAAGAAGACAGCTTTTACTTGCCACTCTTATTGTTGCTTTGGGCGCGGCGGTTTTTGTGAATTGGTATTATACAAAACCGAGCGTTGAAACTTCGGGGAATACGGCGGCAACAAACTCTGTTTCGGATGAAGAAAAGCAGGGAGCTAATCTCGGAGATGCGCGCTATGTTATTTCATCTGATGTAACTCTTGACGATGCGGCGGCGCAGGCTCAGGCTTCGGAATATTTTGCAAGCGCAAAGCTTCGCCGAAAAACCGCACACGACGAAGCGGCAGAAGCGCTTAACGATATAATCAAGGACGGCTCTTCAAATTCGGAAGCGATAAAGCAGGCAACTGCGGCTTTGAAAGAGCTTTCGGATTGTATGACCCTTGAAAGTGATATTGAAAATCTGATTACCGCAAAAATAGGTTGTGAAAACCTTTGCATTCTCAATAACGGAAAAGCTGAAATAATTATTGAAAACGGGTCTCTCGATGATGTGACTGTTGTGAAAATAAAAGAAATCGCAGTTAAGCACACAGAATACCCGGTGGATAATATCACAATCATTGAAATGGAATATTAATAAATATTTTTATAATAAAGGTTGTATATTTATAAAAATAATGGTATAATATCCAAAAATCAGGCGTTATGCCTTTTCGGAGGATAAAATGACAAGACGTGAAGAGAGAGAGCAGGCTTTTATTCTGCTTTTTGAAAAGTCATTCAATGAAGAAACAGAACTTTCCGAGCTTTATGACCTTGCGGTAGAAAACGAGGTTGTATGCGGCAGCGATTTTGTTAAAAACCTTGCATTCAAAGCTTGGGAGAATGTTGCGGATATTGATGCAACAATTGAAAAATATTCCGTGGGCTGGAAGATAAACCGAATTTCAAAAGTTGCTCTTGCCGTGCTCAGACTTGCAGTTTGTGAAATCCGTTATTTTGATGATATTCCCGTTAAAGTTTCAATCAATGAAGCTGTTGAACTTTGCAAAAAATTTGCATCAAAAGACGATTATTCATTTGTAAACGGCATTCTCGGTTCAGTTTCAAAAGAAGAAAAGTAATGCTGACTCTCGGAATAGATACAAGTAACTACACAACCTCGGTGGCGGTTTATAACGGCAGAGAGGTTATTCAGAATAAGCTTCTTCTTCCCGTTAAGGAAGGAGAAAAGGGGCTGCGCCAGAGTGATGCGGTGTTTCATCACACGGCGCGGCTTTATCCCGTTTTTGAGGAGCTTCTTTCAAAGTGCGAAGGCGGGATTTCAGCGGTAGGTGTTTCGGAAAAACCGAGGGATGCAGACGGCTCATATATGCCTTGCTTTCTTGTGGGTGTAAACACCGCTCATTGCATTGCCGCGTCGATCAGAAAACCTGTTTACGGTTTTTCGCACCAGGCAGGTCATATTGCCGCGGCACTTTATTCCGTTGGCAGACTCGACCTTGTTTCGCAGAAATTCATTGCTTTTCACGTTTCGGGAGGCACAACCGAAATGCTGCTTGTTTCCCCTGATAAAGAAAGAGGATTTGCAGTTGAAATTATCGGCGAAACCAAAGACCTTAACTGCGGTCAGGCAATCGACAGAACAGGCGTTATGATGGGTTTAAGCTTTCCTTGCGGGAAAGAGCTTGAAAAGCTTGCTTTGAACTCCGATGAAATTTATAATCCCAAAATCTGCGTAAAAGAAGGCAACTGCAGTCTTTCGGGCGTTGAAAATCAATGCAGAAAAATGCTTGATAAAGGCGAGCCAAAAGAAAATATTGCAAGATACTGCCTCGATTTTGCAGGCAAAACGGTTGAAAAAATGACCGAGTATGCGGTTTCGCAATACGGCGAGCTTCCGCTTGTTTATGCGGGCGGCGTAATGTCAAACAGCATAATACGCAAAAGAATAATGTCCAAATTCAATGCTAATTTTGCACCCCCCGAATTTTCCTGCGATAATGCGGCGGGTGTTGCCGTGCTTGCATATCTGAAAGGGGAGGGCTTGCTTGGGTAACGGAGTTGTATTGAGCGTAAGCCAGCTCAACAGATATGTTAAATCAATAATTGAGCAGGATTTTAATTTGCAGAATGTTTTTGTGCAGGGCGAAATTTCAAACTTCACAAATCACTATAAAACAGGGCATTACTACATGACAATCAAGGATGAATTTGCATCGATTAAAGCCGTTATGTTCAAAACAGCAAATTCACGCCTCAGGTTTATGCCCGAAAATTCAATGAAGGTTATAATCAGAGGCAGGGTGTCCGTTTTTGAAAGAGACGGTCAGTATCAGCTTTATATTGATGATATGCAGCCTGACGGAACAGGAGCATTGAGCCTTGCATTTGAACAACTTAAAAATAAACTTGCCAAGGAAGGGCTTTTTGATGAAGAAAGAAAAAAGCCGATTCCCGTTTATCCGATGCGGGTTGGAGTTGTTACCTCGCCTACGGGTGCGGCAATAAGAGATATAATCAATGTTATTTCCCGCAGATTCCCTATGGTTGAACTCATTCTTTGCCCCGTAGCAGTGCAGGGTGAGTATGCGGCGGGTCAGATAAGCGAAGCAATAGAGCTTTTTAATCGCGAAAAAGCGGCTGATGTGCTTATTGTCGGCAGAGGCGGCGGCTCGGTTGAAGAGCTTTGGGCATTCAATGAAGAAAAGGTTGCAAGAGCGGTTGCGGCAAGCGATATCCCCATTATATCCGCAGTAGGTCACGAAACGGATTTCACAATCTGTGATTTTGCCGCTGATTTGCGTGCACCGACTCCCTCTGCGGCGGCAGAGCTTGCGGTGCCCGATTGCAGGCAGCAGCAGGAAATGATTGATGCATTTTCAAGAAGAATGATTTCTGCAATGTCCGATAAACTCGCAACCGAAAAGGCAGTTATTGAATATAAAAAATCCGTTCTTCAGAGATTGAGCCCTCAAAACTATATTGATAATTTGCGTGTCCGCTGTGACAGAGCATCCATGGCAATGGAATATGCCGCAAATCAGAAGCTTGCAGAATTGAACAAGGAGTTTTCATCAGTCTGCGCAAAACTTGATGCAATGAGTCCTTTAAAAATCCTTTCAAGAGGATACAGCGTAGCGGTGAAAGACGGCAATGTGGTTTCCGATGCTCAAACGGTAAATATAGGCGATAAAATAGATGTTCTGATTAAAAACGGCAGGCTCGAATGCGAAATAATGAGCGTGAAAGGCAACTGAAATGGAAAAGATAAATTATGAAAAGTCTGTTGCAAGACTTGAAGAAATAGTAGACAAGCTTGAAAGCGGAAATCTTTCGCTTGAAGAAATGATGAAGCTTTATGAAGAGGGCACCTCGCTTGCGGCGAAGTGTTCCAAAAAACTTGATGAAGCGCAGCTTAAAATAACCGAACTTTCCAAAGGAGAGCAGTAATGAGCTTGTTTGAAGAAAGATTGAATTCTTATGTGAATATGATAAATGAAGCGGCATCGGAAGCCGTGTCTTCCCGTGCATTTGAAGGCAGAGAATCCTCGGGTCTCGCTAAAATGCTTGAAGCAATGGCATATTCGCTTGAAAACGGCGGCAAACGCATAAGACCTGCCCTTACTCTTGAATTCTGCAGAATATGCGGCGGGGATGTAAAAAGTGCAATTCCGTTTGCTCTTGCGGTTGAAATGATTCATACCTATTCGCTCATTCACGATGACCTCCCCTGTATGGATGATGACGATATGAGAAGAGGTAAGCCGTCAAATCATATGGTTTACGGCTATGCCAATGCACTTCTTTCGGGTGACGGATTGCTGACTCTTGCTTTTGAAACCGTGCTTTCCGCTTCAGGTTTAAGTTTTGAGCAAAAAGCAAAAGCGGGGCTTGAACTTGCAAAAGCGGCGGGCTGTTCGGGTATGATTGCGGGTCAGGTTATGGACCTTGAAAATGAAACCAGGCAGGCGGATATCGATTGCGTTGCGGCAACGGACAAGCTTAAAACCGGCGAAATGATAAAGGTTGCCGCGGTGATGGGATGTATTGCGGCAAATGCCGATGAAATAAAAATCAAAGCGGCAGAAACCTATTGCGAAAAAATAGGTCTTGCATTCCAGATAGTTGACGATATTCTGGATGTAACAAGCAGCGAAGCCGAACTCGGAAAGCCGATAGGAAGCGACAGCGATAACGGAAAATCAACCTATGTGTCTCTTCTGGGGCTTGAAAAATCAAAAGATGTTGCATTAAAGCTTACGGATGAGGCTAAAAAATCACTTGAAATTTTTGAAAAAGACGGAGAATTTCTTCTTGAACTGGCAGACAGCCTTATTAGCAGAAGAAACTGATTTGGTATGGAAAACAGATGTGAAGGTGTAAGTGTGCTTAAAAATATAAAACACCCTTCGGATATAAAAAAACTGAATGAAACCGAGCTTATCGCGCTCTGTGATGAAATAAGAAGAGTGCTTGTTGATACTGTTGCATCAACGGGCGGGCATCTTGCATCAAATCTCGGCACCGTTGAGCTTGCAGTTGCACTTCATAAATCGTTTAATTCACCCGAAGATAAGCTTATCTGGGATGTGGGTCATCAGGCATATGCCCATAAGCTTCTTACGGGAAGATTTGAAAATTTCGGCACATTGCGCACCGAAAACGGAATTTCGGGCTTTGTGCGTCCCGACGAAAGTGAGCACGACAGCTTTTATGAAGGTCACGCAGGTGTTTCCGTTTCTCAGGCGGCGGGCATTGCGGCGGCAAACGCCGTTAAAGGTTCAAAGAACTATGCTGTTGCAATAGTTGGTGACGGCTCGTTCGGCAACGGTATGATTTATGAAGCTCTTAATCACGCAGGTTCAACCCAGAACAGACTCATTGTTATTCTTAATGATAACGAAATGTCCATTTCAGAAAATGTAGGTTCAATGGCAAGATATCTTGCAAAGGTAAGAGCAAAGCCTGAATATTACAGATTCAAAGCGGGAACGGAAAAGGCACTCAATAAAATTCCCGTTGTGGGTAAATCTCTGTCAAACCATATATTCAAACTCAAAACAGCACTTAAAAATCTGATTTATTCAAGCTCATTTTTTGAAAATCTCGGATTTAAATATATAGGGCCGATTGACGGTCATAATATCGGTCAGCTTTGCGAAGCAATGAACAGCGCAAAAATGGTTTCAAGACCTGTAACCATTCACATTAATACCCTCAAAGGCAGGGGATATGATTTTGCGGAGCATTCGCCTGAAAAATTCCACGGTGTTTCAAAATTTGACATCAATACGGGCGAACCTTTGCAGAAAGCCGATTCTTATTCGGCTCACTTCGGCGAGGCGATATGTGAATTTGCATCAAAGGATAAGCGCATCTGTGCAATAACTGCCGCAATGGCATTGAATACAGGGCTTGAAAAGTTTTCAAAACAGCATCCGAAAAGATTTTATGATGTCGGCATTGCCGAAGGTCATGCAGTAACCTTTGCAAGCGGACTTGCGGCGGGCGGAATGCTGCCTGTTTTTGCGGTTTATTCAACCTTTCTTCAAAGGTGTGCCGACCAGCTTATACACGACGGCGCACTTCAGAGAAAGAAAACGGTAATTGCGGTTGACAGAGCGGGCTTTGTTGGCGAAGACGGCGAAACCCATCAGGGAATTTTTGATGTTTCTTTGATGCAGGGAATTCCGAACATAACGGTTTATTCACCCGCAACCTATGCCCAGCTTCGCAAATCACTTTACAATGCTTTCTATAAAGATGAAAACCTTGTGGTTATCAGATATCCGAGAGGCGGTATGCCGGAAGAAGGAAAATTCGAAGAAGCGAGTGATGCGGATTTTGAAATTTCAACAAATTCCGATGCCGATATTTCTTTGATAACCTACGGCAGAATATATTTTAATGCTGTTTCTGCGGCAAAAAAGCTTGAAGAAAAAGGCATTAAAGTTAAAATAATCAAACTTAATAAAATCAAACCCTTGCCCGAATCGCTTGTTGCGGAAGCGGTAAAAAGCAATAAGATTTTCTTCTTTGAGGAAGGAATCAAAAGCGGCGGAGTAGGCGAAAAGCTCGGTTCGATGTTGCTTGAAAGAGGATACAAGGGCAAATATGTTTTAACTGCGGTTAATGATGAATTTGTGCCCCATGCGTCGGTTGAAAGTCTTATGAGAAAATATAATCTTGATGCCGACGGAATGATAAACGTTATTGAAAGGAGCGGCAATAATGAGTGAGAAAAAAATAAGGCTTGATGTTGCCGTTTTTGAAAGAGGATTTGCGGAAACCCGCGAAAAAGCCAAGGCAATGATAATGGCGGGCAGCGTTTATCTTAACGGTCAGAAAGCTCTTAAGGGCGGTGTTAACGTTAAAGAAACCGATGTTATAGAAGTCCGCGGTGCGGTTAATCCTTATGTCAGCAGAGGCGGTCTTAAACTTCACAAAGCGGTTGAAAGTTTCGGACTTGATTTGAAAGACTGCGTTTGCATGGATATCGGCGCATCAACGGGTGGCTTTACCGATTGTATGCTCATAAACGGAGCAAAAAAGGTTTATGCAATCGATGTTGGTTACGGTCAGCTTGCCTGGAAGCTTCGTTGTGACGAAAGAGTAGTGAATCTTGAAAGAACAAATTTCAGATATGTAACGCATGAGCAGATTGAAGAAGATGTTGATTTTGCAAGTGTTGACGTATCGTTTATTTCATTGAAGCTTATATTGCCCGTAATGAACACTCTGCTTAAAGAAACGGGCAAATCCGTTTGTCTTATAAAACCGCAGTTTGAGGCAGGCAAGGAAAATATCGGCAAAAAAGGAGTTGTACGCGATAAAAGCGTTCACGAGGATGTTGTCAGGATGATAACCGATTTTGCCTGCGAAAACGGATTCAATGTTATCGATGTTGATTTTTCTCCTATCAAAGGTCCCGAGGGCAACATCGAGTATCTTATGTATATCGAAAAGTCGGAAAAAGGTGAAATGCTCTGGCAAGGCTCGGTTGAAGAGCTTGTTGAGCGTTCCCATTCCTGCCTTGATAAATAACGGGAGGGGTAAAATGAAAATAGCACTTATGCCGAATTTCACCCGTTCAGAGGCATATGCGGTAACAGAAAGAATTTGTGAAGAGCTTAAAAAGCTCGGTGCTGAATTTTGTTTTTCAGATGAATATAAAAATGATTTCAGCTTTGACGGTGCAAGCTTTATGCCCGCTGATGAAGCTGTTAAAAACAGCGATGCGGTTATTGCAATCGGAGGCGACGGCTCAATAATTCACGCGGCGAAGCAGGCTGTTATGTGGCAGAAACCCATTCTCGGAGTTAACGCAGGCAGGCTTGCTTTTATGGCAGGTCTTGAAGATAATGAGCTTGATTTGCTTTCAAGGCTTATTGACGGAGATTACACTCTTGATAAACGCCTTATGCTTAAAACCGAAATAATAAAAGGTGATGAGATTATCAGCACGGATTACTGCATTAACGATTGTTTTATCACTAACGAAGAAAAGCAGCGTATGGCAGAAATTGATGTTTCGCTTGACGGAAGCAAATTCAACAGTTATCTTTGCGACGGTGTGCTCATTTCAACACCGACGGGCTCAACCGCATACTCGCTTTCGGCAGGCGGTCCCGTTGTTGACCCTGAACTTGAAAGCATTCTTTTCACTCCGCTTTGCCCCCATTCTCTTGTTGACCGTTCATTGATATTCAAACCCGATGCGGTTGTTACGGTTGAATCGTCGGAGGGCAACAGACTTTGTGTTTCATCAGACGGCGGAGCACCGCAATATATCGAAAACGGATGCAGGGCGGTTATTTCGGGAGCGGAATTCACCGCGAATTTTATCAGAATCAAATCGGATAATTTTATTGATATTTTATATAAAAAACTTGCTCAGCGCAGGTGAAAGGAAGAATTGACGTGAAAAAGAAAAGACATGAAGCGATAATCCGACTTATTGAGCAAAATAATCTTTCCACCCAAACAGACCTTCTTGAAAAGCTTCAGGAAGAGGGCTTTAAAACTACCCAGGCAACAATATCAAGAGATATCAAGGATTTAAGACTTATTAAAAAGGTTGATGAACTCGGAAGAAGCTGTTATGCGATAGACAGCGGCGATTCCGATGAGCTTATCGGCAAATACCGCAGCATTTTCAGCCATTCGGTTGTTTCGGCTGATTATGCAGGTAACACCCTTGTTGTTAAATGCTATACAGGTATGGCTCAGGCGGCGTGCGCTGCTCTTGATTCAATGCATTGGGACGGTCTTGTGGGCACTCTTGCAGGTGACGATACAATTTTTGCGCTTTGCAAAACTCCCGAGCATGCCGAAAAAATGAAGGCTGCAATCAGCGAACTTGTCGGCTAAAGGAAGATAGTTATGTTAAACAGCTTAAAAATTGAAAATATTGCTGTTATAGAGAACGTAAGCGTTGAGTTCAATAAAGGTCTGAATGTGCTCACAGGTGAAACGGGTGCGGGTAAATCAATTGTTATTGATGCGATAAATGCTGTGCTCGGTGAACGCACATCAAGAGAGCTTATCCGTAACGGGGCGGAAAATGCAAAGGTTTATGCAGAATTTACCGATATTTCGGAAGAAACCGAAAAGGTTCTTGATGACCTCGGCATTGAAAAAATGCAGGATAAAACACTTGTTATCAGCCGTTCTTTGAATAATGCGGGCAGAAATGTGTGCAGAGCAAACGGGTGTCCCGTAACAGTTTCTGCGCTCAAAGAGCTTGCGGGCGGGCTTATAAATATTCACGGTCAGCACGACAGTCAGGCTTTGCTTTCTCCCGAAAAACATTGTGGCTTTATTGACGGTGTCGCCGAAAATGAGGCCCTTCGAAAAGAATACAGAAGCGTTTTCGGCCGTCTTATATCAGTAAAAAAAGAGCTTGATGCGCTTTATGACAGCAGAGATGAAAAAGCTGCAAGGCTTGATTATCTTAATTTTCAGATTAATGAAATAACCGATGCCGATATAAAAATCGGTGAGAGAGAAGAACTGAATAAAGAAAAAACCTTGCTTTCAAACAGCGGTAAGGTTATTAAAGCACTTGAAAAGGCATATGCCGCCCTTAATGACGAAGAGGGTGCAGCTGCAGGTATTGAGCTTTGTGCAGGCGAGCTTGAAGTTGCTTCAAGATATTACGGCGAAGCCGAGAATGTGGCAAAAACCGTAAGAGGAATTTCTTATGAGCTTTCCGATTGCATTTCCGAAATAAGAAATCTTGCGGACAGCTTTGAATATAATCCCGAAAGACTTTCAGAAATCAATGAAAGACTGGATTTGATTTTCCGTCTTTCACTCAAATACGGTGCAGACGAAAGCGAAATACTTGAAAAGCTGGATGCCGCAATAAAAGAAAGAGCTGAAATTGAAGTTTCAGATGAAAGAATCTCGGAGCTTGAAACAGAGCTTTATGCATTATCTGATGAAATAAAAATTCTTGCTTCAAAGCTTACAAAGAGCCGAATGACTGCGGCGGCGGAATTTGAAAAAAGAGTTAAAGCGGAGCTTGAATTCCTTGATATGCCAAAGGTTGAATTTATTGTTGACCGCAAAGAAACCGCAATGACTTCCAAAGGTGCGGATGCGATAGAATTTTTAATCAGCGCAAATATAGGTCAGGAGCCGAAGCCTATTGCAAAAATCGCATCGGGCGGTGAGCTTTCAAGAATAATGCTCGCAATCAAGAATGTGCTTTCGGATAAAGATAATGTGGGCACTCTTATTTTTGATGAAATTGACACGGGCGTAAGCGGCTCGGCGGCAGAAAAAATTGCGCTTAAACTTTATGAGGTTTCGGGCGGCAGGCAGGTAATCTGCGTTACTCATCTTGCGCGAATTGCCGCGCAGGCAGATACTCATATGAAAATATCAAAATCAACAGACGGTGAAAAAACCTTTACCGATATTGAAGTGCTTGATTTTGAGGGCAGAGCGGCGGAAATAGCAAGAATAACCGCAGGCGGCTCGGTAACAACACTTCAGCTTGAAACGGCAAAAGAAATGTTAAAAAACGCGGGAGGCAAACTGAAATGAAAATCGGCGTTTGTGTTGGCACAGATATAGAAAAAATGAAATACATCAAAGCTCTCGGCTATGATTATGCAGAGAGCCATTGTCAGGAAATTGCGAAAGAAGATAGAGAACATCTTGATGCAATGAAAGCAACGGGGCTTCCCGTTTATGCCGCAAACTGCTTTATCGGAATGAGAGTTGTGGGCGAAGAAAGAGATGATGAAAAAATCTCAGAATACCTTGATACTCTTTTTGAAAAAGCATCATATCTCGGGCTTGAATATCTTGTTTTCGGCTCATCGGGTGCAAGAAGAATTCCTGACGGAATGAGCCTTGAAGAGGGCAGAGAGCAGATTATAGATTTCCTTAAGAATTTTGTTGCAACTCGTGCAGAAAAATATAATCTGCCCGTTGCAATAGAGCCTCTTCGACCGCAGGAATGCAATGCAATAAATACGATTGATGACGGCGTTGAGATTGCAAAAAAGGTGAATTCACCTTATATAAAAGTGCTTGCCGATGTGGCGCATATGTTTTGCCAGAATGAGGATTTTTCAAAAATCCTTACATATAAAGACTGGATTGTTCACGCACACACTTCAAATCCCGACCCTGCACCCGAAATTGACCGCAAGAGAATTTATCCCAAAGACGGTGACAGCTTCAATCAGGCGGATTTTATTGAACCTCTTAAGCATATAGGAGTTAAATATTGCTCAATAGAAGCAGATGTTCTTGATTTCGAAAGTGATGCAAAGAATGCGTATTATGTGCTTAGTGCATTCAGATAACAGGAGATAATGAGATGAAACTTACAGGTAAGGATATTGTTCTTTTCTCCGGCGATTCGATAACAGACGGCAACAGAGGAAAAAGTATGGATTGTAACCATATAATGGGTCACGGCTATCAGTATATAGTTGCGGGCAGGCTTGCTCTTGATAATGCAGAGAATATGCCTAAATTCATAAACAAAGGCTACTCGGGCGAAAATGCCGAGGGGCTTCTTGAAAAATGGCAGGAAGATGTTATTGATAATAAGCCTACAATACTCAGCATACTCGTTGGTGTCAATGACGGGGGATACGGATATTTTGATAAAATCACTCCCGATGAAACCGCAAAACGCCACGAAACAAATCTTCGTGCTATCCTTGAAAAAACACGAAAAGAACTCGGCGATATAAAAATTGTTGTTTGCGAGCCGTTTTATTTTCCTCTTGATAAGTCGGATTACTCTTATAAAAACTCGCCTCATCCTGACGGCGTTGAGGGTCCGTTCAAAAGACCTGACAGCAACGACCCCGAGGATTCCGTTGCATACCGTGAGGCGGCAAACATAAGAATCAGAGCGGCAACGAAAAAGCTTGCCGAGGAGTTTGACTGCATTTTCGTTCCTCTTTATGATAAGATTAAAGAAAATGCCGCAAGGTCAAGAATGGAATACTTTGTGTGGGACGGCACACATCCCACAATAGCAGGGCATATGATTATTGCCGAAGAATGGCTTAAAGCCGTAGGTTATAAAACTTGACAAAATATTGTAATATAATGTATATTTTTATAATGTTGTAAATTATTCTGAAAGGATGTAAATATTATGCAGATTTATGAAGAACTTGTTGCAAGAGGACTCATTGCACAGGTAACAGACGAAAAAGAAATCAGAGACCTTATCAATAACGGTAAGGCAGTTTTCTATATCGGATTTGACCCCACGGCAGACAGCCTTCACGTTGGTCATTTTATGGCTCTTTGCCTTATGAAGAGACTTCAGATGGCGGGCAACAGACCCATTGCTCTTCTTGGCGGCGGCACCGGTATGATCGGTGACCCCTCAGGCAGAAGCGATCTTCGTCAGGTGCTCACAAAAGAAACAATTGAACACAATGTTGAATGCTTCAAAAAGCAGATGAGCCGTTTCATCGAATTCGGTGAAGGCAAGGCAATGATGATTAACAATGCAGATTGGCTTCTCAATCTTAACTATGTTGATGTTCTTCGTGAAGTTGGCGCTTGCTTCTCCGTTAACAATATGCTCCGTGCAGAGTGCTATAAACAAAGAATGGAAAAGGGTCTTTCATTCCTTGAGTTCAACTATATGATTATGCAGAGCTATGACTTCTATCATCTCTTCAAAGAATACGGTTGCAATATGCAGTTCGGCGGCGATGACCAGTGGTCAAATATGCTCGGCGGCACAGAGCTTATCCGTAAAAAGCTCGGCAAGGATGCTTATGCAATGACAATCACTCTTCTTCTCAACTCAGAAGGCAAGAAGATGGGTAAAACAGCATCAGGCGCAGTATGGCTTGACCCCGAAAAGACTTCACCCTATGAGTTCTATCAGTATTGGCGTAACGTTGCCGATGACGACGTTCTCAAGTGCATCCGTATGCTCACATTCCTTCCTCTTGAAGAAATTGATGCAATGGATTCATGGGAAGGCAGTCAGCTTAACACAGCAAAGGAAATTCTCGCATTTGAGCTCACAAAGCTTGTTCACGGCGAAGAAGAAGCTGCAAAGGCTCAGGCAGCTGCAAAGGCTATTTTCAGCGGTGCGGCAGACCTTGACAATATGCCCGCAACAACTCTTGAAGATGCTGATTTCACAGACGGTTCAATAGATATTCTTGATATCCTTATGAAAGCTGAAATCACAAAGTCAAGAGGCGAGGGCAGACGCCTTGTTCAGCAGGGCGGCATCTCCGTTGACGATGCAAAGGTAACGGATTTCACAATGAGCTTCACTCAGGTTGCTCTTAAAGAAAAGCCCGTTGTTGTTAAAAAAGGTAAGAAAATTTTCCATAAAATAGAGGCATAAAATGATTTCAAACGAAAACAGATTGGCATTTTTTCTTGATATTGACGGAACTCTTATATATGACAGCTTCATTATTCCCGAAGAAAATCTGAAAGCGATTGCCGAGGCAAGAGCAAAGGGGCATCTAGTGTTTATAAACACGGGACGCTCCTGGGGAAATATCCCTGAAGTTTTAAGAGAACAGCTTGAAGTTGACGGCTATATCTGCGGTAACGGTGCAATGATTTCGTTTAATAATCAGATTTACCGCAAAGAAAAGCTTCCCGTTTCTTTGGTTAAAAAGCTTGCAGAATATTTCCTTGAATGCCCCGATTATTGGTGCGTTTTTGAAGGGTATCACAGCAATTACATAATATCCAACGAAATTCGCAATCCGAATAAAATGCAGAGAGTTGTGAAAAGCATGAGGGATGTTGATGATTTCTGCGAAAACGATGAAATTCAGCTTTTTGCAATGGGTCCCGTTCCGAAAGAAGATTTTGTTGAAATGTTTTCTGATGAACTTGATTTCTTTCTGATTGGCAGTTATGCAGACTGTGTTCTTAAGGGTCTGAATAAGGCGAACGGAATAGAAAAGGTTATTGAAATAACCGGAATAAAAAAAGAAAACACCGTTGCAATGGGCGACAGTGCAAACGACCTTGCAATGCTCAGATATGCACAAATCGGAGTGGTGATGAAAAATGCTCCGCCCGAGGTGCAGGAGCAGGCAGACTACATAACCGATTTCAATTATGAGTGCGGTGTTGCAAAAGCAATACGTAAGCTTATTGCTGAAAGAGAGGCAGAAAAATGAAAAAATCAACCAAGAAGATTTTAGGTGCGGCGGCAGGTATAGGCGCAGGCGCATTGGCTCTCGGCGAAGTTTTTTATCAGAGCATACTCAATATTAATTTCAAGAGCAAAACTATTGATAAAACAGGTATTTTTGTTAACGAGGAAGAAGAGCGCTTCTTCAGAGAAAGCGAGATTTATCAGCACGGTATAAAATGGTTTAAGGAGTTGGATGTTCCTGATACTGTTATCCGTTCAAGACTCGGCAGAAACACTCACGCCAACGTTATTTATTCCGATAAGATAACAGACCGTTGGGCTGTTGTTATCCACGGTTATACGGGAGATCCCTTAAGTATGTCGCATTATGCGTGGAAATATCACGAGATGGGCTTTAATGTTCTTATGCCTCATATGCTCGGTCACGCAAATGACCCCTCAAAATATTGCACAATGGGCTACTATGACAGATATATGATTCTTGACTGGATTGAATATATCATCGATCTTAATCCCGATGCAAAAATTCTTATGCACGGTGTTTCAATGGGCAGTGCAACAACCATGCTTGTAACGGGCGAACCTCTTCCCGAAAATGTTGTTGTTGCGGTTGCAGACTGCGGATACACCTCTTGCTGGGATGAATATGAGGTTCAGATAGGCGAGCTTTTCAAGCTTCCTACCGTTCCGTTCCTTCCTCTTTTTAATAAGATTTCAAAGCTTCATAAAAACTTTGATTTCAAGGAATGTGCTCCGATTAAAGCTGTTGCAAAATCCAAAACACCAACTCTTTTCATTCACGGTGAAGACGATGAATTTGTTCCCTATAAAATGATGGAGCCTCTTTATAATGCCTGCACGGCAGAAAAAGATATGCTTACAATAAAGGGTGCGGTTCATGCAAATTCCGTTTTTGTTGAAAACGAGATTTATTGGGACAAGGTAACAGAATTTACAGAGAAATATTTTAACAAAGAAAAAGCAGGTTTAACTGCATAAAAATCAGCGGTTAAGGCGTAAAACCCTTAACCGCTTTTGATTAAAAGGAGAGTGCTTTATGGGAACTTTTATGCGAATTATCAGCATTATAGTAACCTTTTTTTCATTTATAGGTTCATTTTTAAATCCCGTAAAAGTTTATAATAAAATAGAATCAGAATTTTCAAACAACTCGAAGGTATCATATTCAGAGCTTTATTATGAGCTTAACGAAAAATCAAATAACCAGGAAAACTGGCGTCAGGGAATGATTTCGGGTAACGGTTTGCAGGGCGTTATTTCGAGCGGAGCACCCTATAACGATACCCTTATTTACCAGAATATGCATTTTATAATGCCCAACAGAAACGTTCGTTATTGCCCTGATACGGCTGATGAACTTGAAACTGTCAAGCAGAATATAACTGCGGGTCTTGATATAGTTGATAACGCAAGCTATGATGATGTTTATTCTTTTCATCCCGGTGCATCTCTCCGAATAAAGCAGAATAAGCTTCTTAAAACCGGATATGCGAGATATACCGATTATGAAACCGCACAGGTTTGTGTAAGATATACCGATACCGGCGGCACTTGGGAAAGAAAAACCTTCACTTCGCAGGCTGATAATGTAACCGTAACAAAAATCGGCTCATCCTCAACGGGAAGCAAGGTTGATTTAACTCTTTCAATTGATAATATCTCTGCTTTTGCAAAATACGGCAACGGCAGTGAGGTTGATTTGAAATATAAAAAGATTGTCGGCGAAAACTGCGATTATATCGCTTTCGTTGCACATTATCCCGATTATAAAAACAGCGAGCTTAAAAACGGCGGTTATGCAACGGTAGTTTATGTTGTTAATGAGGGCGGAGAAAAGAAGCTTGAAAACGGAAAGCAGGTTAAAGATGAGCAGTATTGCTCTGAAACCAATCCGCAGATAAAAATTGAAAATGCCGATAATGTTTATCTTATTGCAGTTTCAGGCAGAACACACAATATGGGTGCATATGCGGATTTTGCCGCCGCAGAAAGCTATGAATTAGTTAATGAACTCTCTGCAAAAGTAAAATCGGTTGCAGAAAAATACACCGAAAACGGTGCGTTCAATTATGATAAAGCATTAAAAGCTCATACTGATATTTTCACTCCGATGTATAATGCCGTAGAGTTTTCTCTTGGAGAAAGAAACAGCAAAAAGGCAAACGAGCAGCTTATGCTGGAGCAGTATCTGAAAAAAGAAATAAATGCAGACCTTGCCGAAAGAGCATATTATTCAGGCAGATATGCATATCTTTGCGCTGCGGGTTATTCAACACCGCGTCTTTACGGAATGTGGATTGGTGAATGGTCACCGAGCTGGGGCAGTAAATACACGATGGATGCAAACGTTAATTTGCAAACCTCTTCAATGAATACAGGTAATATTGAAAATGCATATATGGGCTATGCAAGCTTTATTCTTCGTCAGGTACCCGATTGGGAAGAAAATGCTCTTGCAACCCACGGTTATACCGATGCCCTTCAGGCACCCGTACACGCAGACGGCGACAAGGCTGTTTTAACCGAAACCTGCTATCCTTATCCTTTCCGTTATTGGAATGCGGGAACAAGCTGGATGCTTCAGCCGCTTTACGAAACACTTATGTGCTACGGTGATGTGCAGATTCCCGTTAACGGTGAGTTTGATTTAAATAATCTCAAATCTGTTCTTTCCGTAACCGAAACAGACCTTACCGATGCCGAGATTTCAGCTATGGAAAACAAGGGATATCTTGATTTGAGAACAGAAATTCTTCTTCCTTTGCTCACAAAAGCGGCGAATTATTGGGAGCAGATGATGACTGCTGAATATTATACCGATGCAAACGGCAAGCTTCATTATGAAGAGGGAAAAACGCAGCTTAACGAAGGCGAAACATACACGATTTTGCCCAGCTATTCGCCCGAAAATAACCCGTCAAATTATCCCAGCCCTTCAGCGGCAAACACTGCCATTGATATTGCGGCATGCAGAAACAACCTTGAAATGCTTATCAATATTATGAAAAGCATTGATGAAAATGCTGATGTTTCGAAGTGGGAATATCTTATGAGCAAGCTTCCGAAATATATGTTTGATGAAACGGGAGCACTCAAGGAATGGGCAACCGCAGATTTTGAAGAAAATAATCTTCACCGTCATCTGAGCCACCTTTACTGCGTATGGCCGCTCTTTGAAACCCAGGATAATCCCGAGTTGAAAGCCGCCTGCATTCAGGCAATCGCAAACAGAGCGAGCGAAAACCAGGCGAGCCACGCACTTGTTCACAGAGCTCTTATTGCAGCAAGGCTCAAGGATTCCGAGAGCGTAAATGATGCGCTCGTTAATCTTATGAATCATTATATTTATTATGATTCGCTTATGACAAACCACGATTACGACAGAAGCAGCGGTTATTGCACCGATTTCGCAATAGGATATCTCGGAATTATCAATGAAAGTCTGCTTTATTCAAATGAGGGAAAAATTGAAATTCTGCCTGCATTGCCGTTATCGGGTTTTGAAAGCGGAAAAATAACCGGACTCAAAGCAAGAACAAGGGCAACGGTTGATGAAATAAGCTGGGATGTTGCACAGAAAACTGCAAGTGTAACAATAACATCCGATGTTGACCAGACACTGACCGTTTCCTGCGGAATATCCAATAAAATCCAAACCGTAACTCTCAAAGCAGGAGAAACCGTAACAGTTAAATTTTAATAAAAAACGAGGCTGAATATTGATTCAGCCTCGTTTTATTATTTATTTCTCATTTTATTCATAAGCACTCTCATGAAGAGTCCGCCCTGAACCGTTCTGTGGCGGAATGAAACCCATCTGCCGCTGACGGTATCATACCAGTCTGTGAGAGGCACTCTTGATACGCTTTCGTTATATGCATTCCATAAAGGAGCAATATAATCGGCAAAAACCTTATCGGATGATGCCATTGATGCAGTCCAGACAAGCCAGTCTGATTTTGTGTAATCTGCTCTGCTGTCAAGAGGCATACCGTATTTGTTGAAATGCTTCATATTATCGGCTATTTCCGCATCCATAAATTCCTGGGCAAAAAGTCCGCTGTTCCAGGCTCTGTCCCAGACCATATTGTATTTCATTGAATATGATGCGGGGCGGTCAAATGCAAGCCTTGTTGTTCCGTCTTCGTTAACAGCTGTGTTCATCCAGTTTTCAGCCATCTTTTCGGCTTCTGTGCGATAGTATTCCGCTTTTTCGGAATTGCCGAGCATATTCATAATAATCGACATTCCCTGAAGCCCCATAACCGCTTTAAGCGAAAGATTGCAGTTGTGTGCAAGGTGACCCGCAAAGTCGTCTGTGCAAAGCTGGTGACCGGGGTCGGCACCGTATTCAATAAGATATTTACACCATTTTTCAAGAAGGTCAATATGCTCATTTGCAAAATTCGTACTACCTGTGGCAAGAGCAACATTTGCTTCCATAACCAGCATATTTCCGCATTCTTCAACGGGCATCTGCCATTTTAAAATATCTTTCTGATTATTTGCATAAACCTGACCGTTAACAAGAGGATACTGACCAACATCGTGCGGCGCAAAATCAAAATTCCACGCATCGCTCTGAGCAAATCTGTAAACGGGTCTCATCATTCCTTTGATAAGCTCGGGATTATAAAGAAGAAACATAGGAATCGAGGGGTAAGAAACATCAACCGTTGCGGCGCAGCCGTTTGAATAGCATTCCTTTGAAATGAAAAGAATGTCGCCGTTTTCATCAAGCACAAGCTTGTGACCCGCAACAACCTGACGGTAAGCAAGTGAAAGTATTTCGGCATATTTTTCACCGCCTGCAGCGAATGCGTCGTCATACAGCTTTTTTGAAAATTCATCGCAACGGGCACAAAGCTCTTTGTATTCTTCAGCAGCTTCAGCTATTGCTTCAAGAATATTTTTGCCGTCTTTGTTCCAATACGAACGAAGGGGAGTGCCGAAATATTCGATGCTGTAAATATCGTCATATGCAAAATAACACATAAACGGTATGCTTTCTTTTAAAGAGGATGAAATGTTAATATGCTTGTCACCCCAGATTTCCGAAGCCTCACTTTTGGCTTCGGGATAATCCGAGGCAAGATATAAATATCCCCAATCTATTCTGACATCATCACCGCTCTTGTTAAGAGGCTTTTGCGTGGGATTTCCCATTTTGATTGCAGTTAAATTACCGTATGTTATTTCTTCGGTAACGGGCTCAATACCTTGCTGTTCATCAAGGCAAAGCTCTTCGCTTGCGGCAATGTTTATTTTAACATCGTGTTCCTTGCCGTCTGTTGATTCATAGAATATTTCCAGATAAGAAACGGGTCGGGTAAAAACGCGGTAATCATCAATCAAAAGGGGAGTTGTGAATTTGGCGGTGAGTCTTATTTTTCCGTTTTCAAAAACTGCAGTGGTTGAAAGCGCATCAATATCAAGTGATGTCTGCTCAATCTTTTTTATGTCTCTGTGGTATCCGAGAAAAAGCTGATTTTCGCCGTCTGTTTCAACAGTTCCGATTATTGAGTTTCCTTTGCCTGACCAATGCTCTGTTTTGGTGTGGTTCAATTTGCAATCGGGAGCCCAGACAGTAAAAAAGGGGTCAACTGTTATGAGGGGCACGGCAGGTGCTCTGAGTTTCATTGTTTATTCTTCCTTTCATTCTATGATAAATGTTGTGATACTGTTTTTCTTAAGTGTTGAGATAAAACAATTTTGAGATAACGGAATTTCATTAACCTCAGCCCAATGCTCGCCGTTGTTAATATCACCGCTTGTTCTTACGGTTTTTGCGGTTTTGCCTTTGATTGATATATCTTCAAATTCAACAGAAATATCATAATCCGATGCAGAGATGTTGAGTGCAACAACAACCGCTTTGCCGCTTTTCTTATCGTAAGCTGCAAGGGAATGCTTATCGCCCGTGTGAATGATTGTCATACCGGGTTCGATATATCGGCTGAACTGACCGAATGCATAATATTTTTGAGTGAGATATATTTTTTCATTATCTATGTCTGCAAATGCTGTGCCCCAGAAGCCTTGAGTAAGGTCAGGGATATCAGGCATATCAAGTCTGCCTTTGGCATCGGGAATTTTTGAAATGTAAGCAGCAACAATCTGCCATATAACCCAGGCAGACGGAGAAATTGTGTTTATATCTTCGATTATTTTTTCGCCGAGCCATAATGCGGGGCCCATTTCTCCGCTGTCTTTTCCGCTGACAGAGCTCCAATCGGTTTCGCTCATCCAGATATTTTTGCCTTTTTTTCTTGCAAGATTGCCGATTTGCGGCGTTGCGGGAGCATAGGTGTGGGTGCTGATTCTGTCAACGACTGAAAGAGCTTTCTTGCTCAGCATTTTCATTGCAATATATTGACGGGAAGTTTTGGTTTCGTCGCTTGCGGTAACTATAATATCGGAAAGTCCTCTTTTTCTTAAAGCTTGCGCAGTATTAACAAGAATATCGCTCTGCATTTTACCGGGCATAACAAAACAGCCTTCCTGCTTTTGTGAATAAGCTTTCCAGAAATCTGTGAAAGGCTCGTTCATCGCGGCGAGGCTTTTTATTTTTATGCCGTAATTTTTCTGTATGTAACCGCAAACATCTGCAAGATATTCCGCAAAAGAACCGATGCAGGATTTTTTCAGGTTATTTGTTATTGCGTTTTTGCTTCCAGAGCTGCAGCCGCTGACGGTCATGAAGTACGGAGGAGAATTTGAAAATGCCTCAACATAAGCGTTTTCTCCCGCAGCTTTGTATGCCGCTTCTAAAACGGCAAGCTGTGCTTGATCTGTGTCGGGATTAAAAAAGAATTTTTTCTTTTCGCTGTTATATTTCCACCAACCGGGCATTTCGGAATCCGTTCTGGTTATGTGGTTGTGAGTCGGGTCATCACCGCCGCCGATGTTGTAGCGCATAATATTAAGATTCAGGCCCTCTTTTGAAAAGAAAAGCTTAGCACTTTCGTTAACCATCTTTTCGCTGAAACCAACCCTGTTTGCCCACCAGCAAAGGCTTGTGCCCCAGCCTTCGAATAAACCGTTGTTTGTTTTTGAAGCATTCTGTGTTGAAATTTTAATGTTTTTCATAAAATCACCTTATAATTCAAGAATCATTTCAACGTGAGGCACCCATTCTTCAACAAATTCCTCGCCCGTTTGCCTGAAACCGAATTTCTCGTAAAGCTTCTGAGTGTAACTTTGCGCCTCTATAATAATTCTTTCGGCGTTCATTTTTTCTTTTGCCGTTTTAATAGCCGCTTCGATAATTAACCTTGAATATCCCTTGCCTCTCTCGGTTGTCAGAACTCTGCCGATTGAAACATCTTCAAAGGATACCCCTTTATCAAGCAGGCGAAGATATGCCTTGATTTCGCCTTCTTCTGTCAGAAAAATATGATAAGCTTTTTTATCCTTACCGTCAGGGTCGGGATAGGGGCATTTTTGCTCTGTAACAAAAACATCCGCTCTTGCTTTGAATATACCGTATAATTCATTTAAGGTTAATTCTTCAAATCTTTTGATTATAATTTCCATAAGCCGCTCCAATTACAAATTAAACAATACGAAAGAAATATTCTGTTATTTTTTCGGGGGATTCTTTAATTCCGTTATCAACCCACCATCTGACAGTTTCGATAAAAGCAGAAGAAATATGGTTTATTCTGAAACTTTCGGGCAAGTTTTTTGTTTTTTCTGTTTCAAAAACGCTTAACTGTGTTGCTGCAAGCTGTTTAAGGTTGGTTTTGAAGTATTGTAAAAACAATTCATTATTAGGGCAAGAAAGAAGTTCAAGAATATTGTTGTCATTTTTTTGAAGATGCTGAAAAAGATGAAGAAAAACAGAATTCGGTGCATTGCAGTCAAATATGTGTCTGTGCTCATTTTTTTCGTCGTTCATAGAATCAAAAATATGGCAGAAAAGCTCTTCGCAAAGATCCTTTAACAAAAAATCCTTTGTTTCAAAATGAGAATAAAATGTTGCTCTTCCTACATCTGCCTTTTCAATTATTTCGCCAACAGTAATTTGTGCAAAACTTTTTTTAGATAAAAGTTTGATAAAAGCCGCAAATATTGCTTCTCGGGTTTTTCTTTGCCTTCTGTCCATTAATTGTCTCCCATACTTTTTTTCATTTTTGTTCGGTATTGAATTTTTAACAGAAACCGTATGTTGAATTCCGAATTTATTTTTATACAATTATATTGAACAATGTGTTCTGTAATAAATTAATTGTATCTAAAAAGTATTGATAAGTCAACGGAGGATTATATGAAATCAGAAAAAAATATATTGGCGGCGTTTATTTTAAATCTGGCTTTTTCAATTTTTGAATTGGCAGGGGGATTAATAACAGGCAGTATTGCCGTTGTTTCGGATGCCGTGCATGATGCGGGAGATGCCGCAAGCATAGGAATATCATATTTTCTTGAAAAAAAGAGCAAAAAGCAGCCTGATGATGCTTATACTTACGGGTATGCAAGATATTCCGTTATCGGCAGCCTTGTTACAACGCTTATTCTTTTGTTCGGCTCCGTTGCAGTGATATACAATGCCGTTAAAAGGTTTATTTACCCTGCAGAAATAAACTATAACGGTATGATTGTTTTTGCTATAGCGGGAGTCTGCGTGAATTTTTGTGCGGCATTTTTTACCCGTGAAGGGGAGTCGCTTAATCAGAAAGCGGTTAATCTGCATATGCTCGAAGATGTGCTTGGTTGGGCTGTTGTGCTTATCGGGGCTATAGTTATGAAATTTACAGGTTTTGCATTTATTGACCCGCTTATGTCTTTGGCGGTAGCTTTATTTATATTAATAAATGCGGTAATAAATATAAAAGAGGCGCTTTTTCTTTTGCTTGAAAAAACGCCTCAGGGTATAGATATTAACGAAATAAAAAAGCATATTGCGAAGCTTGACGGAATAATCGGTGTTCACCATATTCATATATGGAGCCTTGACGGAATCAATAATTACGCAACAATGCATATTGTTACAAATGCAGATGCCGCTATAATTAAGCAAAGAGTCCGAGAAGAACTGCTCGAACACGGAATATGTCACGCAACACTCGAACTTGAAACGGATACGGAACTATGCGGTGAACCACATTGCAAAGTTAATTTAACAGCAGATAAAAAACATTGCCACCGTCATTGAATTTTTTTCTGAATTAAACCAAATCTTTATACTGATAAACTTTCACATAATCAACAATGAAAAACGCATCTTCTGCGGGAGTGTTTTCTCTTTGAGAGGGGATACCGTCTTCACCCTTCATTTCAACCGAAAGAATAAGATATTCCTCGTTCTGACTTACTCCGCCGAAATCTGTGCGGAAAGTTTCAACTCCGTTGATATAGAAGATATATTCGTTTTCATTCCACTCAAGTCCGTAGGTATTATATTCCTTATAAGGATTGTTTTTGAGAAGGAAACATTTTGCGCCGAGCTTCTGATGGGCATCGCCGTAGCCGTCAAAATGGAGGTTGGATGTTACGCTGTTCGGCAGAAAATTATCATATCTGTCGCTTTCAAATATATCAATTTCGGTGCCGTCTCTGCCGCTTCCGTCTTCATCAAAAACGCCGCTGTTCATAAGCCAGAAAGCGCTCCATACATCTGCGCCTTCGGGAAGAATGCATCTGCACTCGAAATAGCCGTATTTCTGGCTGAAGCCTTTGGGTGAATCAGAATCGGTATCTATACCTGCGGAATACCAGCCTGCACCTTTGCCGCCCATACCGTCTTCAAGATATGTTACGGGAATAACGAGATTACCGTCTTTCGTTTCGGCAAGATACTGATTCCAGTAGCTGCCCTTTCTTGATACGGTAGTGTTTCCGTATTGATAATGACCCGACCACACATTGCGGTCAAGCTCTTTATCAAATTCATCGGAGAATGTTTCGGTGAATTTTTCCATATCCAGCTTTTGACCGATAGGGTAGCAGGGAATATCAAGCGTTACACAAAATGAGATGATCAGCGATGTAAAAAAAGCCAGTATTGATTTAAAAACAGCCATAATTTTTTCTCCTTTTATTCACAAAGAATTTTATGAAATTTCTATTTTTGCAACCGTTATTTTATATGCAGAGTCATGGCATGGAGGGTTGTTTGCGTAATAGAGTGTTTTACCGTCGGGGGTGAGAAAGAATGACGGGCTGTATCCGCATCTTTCATAAGGGTCTAACGTATAGGGGATGGGATTATCAACGGGAATAAATGTTTTCCCGTAATCAAAGCTTAAGAACAAATCTGTTCCGGTATCGCTTTTCCCTTTAACAGGGTGCTTACCTGTAACAATAAGAGTTCCGCATTCTCCGCCTGCAGGAGTCCATACCGTATAAGGAGATGACCCAAATGTTTTTCCTGTAGCCGAAACAATTTTACCGTAATCCGCAATATCTCCCCAATTATCAAGGGAAGTTGATTTTTTATAATAAATCGGATTGGCGTGAATTCCAACCATTTCATAAACCATAAAATATTCGCCGTTACCCATTTGGGTAACGGAAAGCATTCCGGGTCTTAACGATGAATCATCGCAGGCAACGCATTCAAACTTTTCACTCCAGTTAACAAGGTCTGTTGTGTATTTATAAACAAGCTTTTGCGAATGTTCCGGGTCAGAATCGTCAGAGTAGAAGCAAAAAAGTCTGTCTGTTTCTTCTTCAAAAATAAGATAAGGCTCCCATACACCCCAGTCGGTTCCGCCTGCCTTGTCAACATTACAGAAAGCGTTAAAGCTTTTTCCTGAATCTGTGCTGGAATAAAGGGTTATGGTGCTGCCTGTAACGCCTTCACCGTAAATTGATGTGGCGGCAAGGATTACGGTGCCTTTTTCAAAGTTTCCCATATCAGCGGGCAATTCATATAAAAACGGCATCCATTCATTCCAATATCCGCTGTTGAGGTTATCGGTTACCGTGCATGAAAATTGCCATGTTTTTGCATCGTCTGTGCTTTCATAAACGGGGTATGTACTTCCCCACATTTCGAATGTCGCGAGAAGCTTGCCGTTATCCGCATCATTTTTTTGATGGCAAAGTTTTATGATTGAGGGGTATTCCTGTACATTAGTGCTGGTTACATCATCGGGAATATATATATCGCTGATATTTTTTATTTCAAAGTTAATCGGCAATCTGTCATAATCGACGTTGCCCGAATAAGACGGAAAAACAGCTCTTAAAACAGTCATCAGAATAATTGTTAACTTAAAAAACAGATTAACCATTGAATGCTCCCTTCAGAGTGTTGCGAATATTTAATATTTCAATTGTAGCATATAATGCTTTGGATTTCTACAGATATTGGTATGAAATCTGAATATTTATTTTTATTAATAATGCTAAAATTAATTGTTGTATTTCTCACCCTTTCCATAGTATACTATAACTGTTAAATATTCACTAAAAGGGGAATGAATATGAAAGTTTCGGAAATGCCGTATAAGAGAATTACGGTTGAAGAATTAAAGGAACAAGCTGAAAAGATAATCGCAAAAATCAAAGCTGCAAAATCCGCAGAGGATTTAAAAAATGCAAGAGATGAATTTAACAAAATCAGCGAAGAGGCAGAAACCGCTTGCGCCCTTGCAAACTGCCGCTTCACCCTCAACACAAGGGATGAATTCTACAATGGCGAAATGGATTATTACGATAATGCAATGCCGCTTTTCTCCGAGATTGAGAATGAATATAAAAAAGCTATGCTCGATTCACCCTACAGAGCAGAAGCGGAAAAGCTGATAAATCCCAGAGTTTTCAAAGGCTTTGAAATGTCTCTCAAAACATTTTCACCCGAAGTTATTGAGGATTTGCAGCAGGAAAATGCACTTGTAACAAAATACTCGAAATTTATGGGTGAGCTTGCATTTGAGTTTGAGGGCGAAAAAATGCCCCTTTCCGTATTGAGAGGTAAACTCGAAGATGACAGCCGCGATATCCGAAGAAAAGCCGCAGAGGCTATAGGCAAAACAATGGAAGCGAATGCCGAAACTTTTGATGAAATTTTTGACGGCCTTGTTAAAATCAGAACACAGATTGCCCGTAAACTCGGCTATAAAAACTTCGTTGAACTCGGCTATTACCGTATGGGCAGGGTAGATTACGATGAAAAAATGGTTGCCGCATTCCGAAAGAGTGTTGAAACAGATATCGTTCCTGCCGTTGCAGAGTTAAAAGAAAGAATCCGCAACCGCCTTGGCCTCGATAAAATAATGTATTATGACGATGCAATCAGCGTTACGGGTGAAATGCCCCGACCTGTTATCGGCACAGAAGAAATATTCGCAAACGCACTCAAAATGTATCATGATATGAAGCCTGAAATCGGCAATTTTATGCAGAGAATGCTTGACGCCGAAGCCTTCGATGTTGAAGCACGAGACGGCAAATTCGGCGGCGGATACTGCACCACATTCGCAAAATATAAGCAGCCGTTTATCCTTGCAAACTTCAACGGCACAAGCGGAGATATTGATGTTATCACGCACGAATTCGGTCATGCACTTGCGGCGGATTATATGTTTAAGTTTGCAGAACCCGATTATCCCACAGGTATGGAAACTCACGAATGCCACTCTATGAGCATGGAGTTCCTTTGTCATCCGTACATGAAGGATTTCTTCGGAGATTTCAACGATAAATACAGATATAAGCATATAGTTGATGCACTTTCTTTCATTCCTTACGGTGTTATAGTTGATGAGTTCCAGCATATTATTTATGAAAATCCTGATCTTACACCTGCAGAAAGAAAAGCTGAATATCTTAAGCTTGAAGAAAAATACAGACCTTATTTATCCTTTGAAGGCATTCCTTATCTTGAACTCGGAACACGCTGGCAGTATCAGATGCATATTTATGAAAGTCCGTTTTATTATATTGATTACTGCATTGCCCAGTGCGTTGCTCTCGGCTTCCTTTGCCTTTCACTTGAAAATTACGCAGATGCACTTGAAAAATATTGCAGTTTCCTTAAATCAACCGGCGGTATTTCATTGAGTGAGCTTATTGAAAACGCGGGTCTTAAATCACCGTTTGAAGAAAATGCACTCGGCGAAACTGCAAGAGTTGCGGTTGAAATAATAGATAAAATTGAAAAACTCATATAAAAAAATACGGAGCTTATTCAGCTCCGTATTTTTTTATCTCAACAACTTTCAGTTTGTTTTCAGAAACGGTAAATCTTACATCAAAACCCGCGAATTCAATGCCGTAAATTCGCTCGCAGTCATCCTGATAACCGGGGCGGGGGTCTTGCGCAAGAACGGCAATCAAAGCATTTCTTTTTTTCTCGGGAATTATTTCAAGTAAGCTGTTTTCAAATTCAACTTCAACGCTTCCGCTTTTTTCATCAAGTGCAAAACCGTTGCTTGCTTCGGGGTGGGAATCAACATATGCAAGATAGGGCTTTATATCAAAAATCGGTGTTCCGTCCAGCAAATCTGCGCCTGCAACACGAAGCACAAAACCGTCATTTTCTGTCTGTTCAACCCCGATAAGCTTAACGCTTGAAAGACCGAGCGAATTTGGTCTGAAAGGGGAGCGCGTTGCAAAAACTCCCATTCTTTTATTTCCGCCGAGTCTTGGCGGTCTGACCGTTGGCGACCAGGGCTTATCGGCACATTCCGAAAACTGCCATATAAGCCATAAATGTGAATATTCTTCAATTCCTCTTAACGCATCGAGATTGCGGTATTCGGGCTCAAAAATGATTGTTGCTTCAAGCTCATCAACAAGCCCGCTCTGGCGGGGAATACCGAATTTTGAAGAAAAATCCGTGCGGATATATGCAATTGGTTTTATTTCTGTTTTCATATTGAATAATCCACCTTGTATTCTTCGTTTATCATTATATAATCAAGGTCATGTTTTTTGCACATTTCAAGCGCATCGACGTTATCTTTTAAAAGCATTTCTTTTGATATGTCATCGCATATTCTGTTTTCAATTATATTTGCAAAACTTTTTATTTCATCCCAATGTTCATTAATATATTTATCACTCATTATGAGGCATATATATTTTATTTTATCAAGATATTCTTTTGAAAAATCCTTTTGCCAATCATACGGAATATAACAGCCTTCAATAATCAGATTCTGATTGTTTTCAATTGCGGTTTTAATCATTTCTTTAACGATATTCCAAAGATACGGAATGAGGTCTTTGTCATCTTCGGGTGTCAGATCGGTTTCACCGCTTCGGATAAGACCCATTTTCAGATGGTCAATTGAAAGATAAGGATATTTGTATTTTTCAAGCATTCTCTGTGAAAGTGCAGTTTTGCCCGTGTGGCTTGCACCTGAAATAAGGATTATCATAAGATTAACTCCTTTTATATATTGAAAAAACCTCTTTTGCATTGCAAAAGAGGTTTTTTCTGGAGCTGCTAGGCGGAATTGAACCGCCGACCTCATCCTTACCAAGGATGCGCTCTACCGCCTGAGCCATAGCAGCATATGCGTTCATTACCGAACGCACATTATAATAACATAATGTTTTAATTTTTGCAAGCCTTTTTTAAAAATAAATTCAAAAACTTTTGCCCTTATGCGTTGTAGCATTCAACGGTTGTTGTTATTCCGTATTTTTCTTTAAGAGAAAGCAACTGCATGAGATGAGCCTGCTCTTTATGGGCATCAAGGCTTTCGCTGTCTGCCCATTTCTCAATCAGCAAAACGCAGTCTTTGTCATATGAAGAAAAGAAATCATATGCAACGCAGCCTTTTTCTGCCTGCGTTTTCTGAACAATTCCGAGCGAATAAACTTCGTTAAGAAATTCTTCTTTTGTGTTCGGCTTCAGTTTGTAATAAAGGTTTAAAATAATCATAATATCTCCTCATCAACTGCTTTTTCAACCAGTTCGGCAAAAAGAGCGCAGGACCAGCTGAACCAGCTTCTTGTGAATTTATTCGGGTTATTTGCGTCAAAGCCCTCGTGCATATATCCCGTATCTGCATCCGTTGTTTCAAGCATATGAAGAATTTCTCTGATTTCTTCGGGGTCATCAGAAGTAAGACCCTGCATTGAAAGGGCAATATGCCAGATATATCCCTCGGGAGTGTGCGGGCTTCCAACGCCTTTTGCAAACTTGCCTTCGTAATAATAAGGGTTATCTTTGCTCAGAATAAATTTGCGGGTGTTGCGGTAAATCTCATCGTCATATCCGCAGTAACCAAGATATGGAGCGGAAAGAAGGCTGGGCACATTTGCATCATCAAAAAGAAAATAATCGCCCTTGCCGTTTACTTCGCAGGCATAAATTCTGCCGTATTTTTCGTTATCGATAACCGCATATTTCTTTATGCCTTCATTAATTTCGTTTTTGAGCAAATCACACTCGGAAATGAGTTCTGATTTATTAGGATAAACATCCTTCAGCATTTCGGAAATATAACCGAGAGCAACAACTGCAAACATATTTGATGCAACGAGATAGCCGTATCTGCAGGCATCGTCGCTCGGTCTGAATCCCGACCATGTCATACCCGTATATTCAACGGGATTGCCCATTCCGTCATTGTGAAGAGTGTCTTGTTCAGGGCAGTTTTTGCGGGTGAAACGGTAGGGAGATTTTTCAAAATGATGCTGTTCCGTTCTCCAAAGCGAAACTGTTGTTTTTACTGATTTTAAAAAGCTTTCATCAAGAATTGAGTTATCTTCCGTTGCTTTCCAATAGAGATAAGTGAGGCGTATGGGATAGCAGAGAGAATCAATTTCATATTTTCTTTCCCAGACAATCGGGTTATTTTTCGGGTAATCTTCAAATTCCTCGTGACTGTCTGGCGCGCGTTTGAATGCGTTTGCATAGGGTTCAATCTCAATATATTTACGCTGTTTTCTGATAACACCTTCGATTATGCCTGCAATATCCTTGTTATCTTTGGCAAGCGGAATATAGTGTGAAACCTCTGCGGTTGAGTCGCGGAGCCACATTGCGGGAATATCTCCCGTTAAAACAAAAATTGAGCCGTCGTCAAGAAACTCTGTTGCGGTTTCAAGGGTGTTGGGGTAACAGTTGCGGTAAAGAGAAGCAAGCTTTTTGCTCTTTTTCTCAATTTTTGCGCAGTATTCATCCATTCTTTTGTTAACACACTCGGGAATTCTCATATAAAACAATCCTTTTATAAATATGTTTTTATTAATGATATAATATCAGGATTTTTATGTCAACAAAAAATTGAAATTGATGTTACATTGGGCGATTGAATGTAAAGAATATATATAGTAAAATAATGTATGAGGTGATTTTATGCTGAAATACGGTCTTGTGCTTGCAGGCGGCGGAGCAAAGGGAGCTTATCAGCTCGGTGCGTGGAAAGCAATGAGAGAGCTTGGTATCTCGTTTACTGCTGTTGCGGGTGTTTCAATAGGTTCAATCAACGGAGCTTTGATTGCGGCGGGTGACTATGAAAATGCATTAAAGCTTTGGCAGAGTGCGTCTGTTGACAAGGGGGTTAATATAACCGAAGAATTAAAGGACCCCGAAAATCTTTTCAGTCTCCGTAATTTCAGCGCGCTTTTTAAGGAGATAGTCAGAAACGGCGGAATAGATGCATCACCAACAAAAGATTTTCTGAAAAACTTTGTTGATGAAGAAAAGGTCAGAAAATCCGAAATAAAATTCGGAATGGTAACATTTCAGCTTTCAGAGTTCAGTCCGCTTGAAATTTTTGTTGATAAAATTCCCGAAGGGCAGCTTGTGGATTATCTTCTTGCTTCTTCAAAGGTGCCCGGAGTAAGCAAAATCGGACCTGAAGGGGAGAGGTATCTTGACGGCGGTGTTTACGATAATGCACCGATTAACCTTCTTCGCAAAAACGGATACAATAAAATTATCCTTGTTGATATTTCTTCGAAAAAGGGCTTGGGGCACAAAGAAGATTTATCCTGCACTCAGGCAGTTATCATAAGACCGTATGACATTGAGGATTTGGGCGCCGCTTTCGATTTCAGTGAAGAAATGTATGAAAAGAGAATAAAAATGGGTTATCTGGATACCAGAAAAACCTTTGGATATCTTTCAGGCAGGCGTTTTTATTTTGAAAAAGATGCTTTTGATGAAATGATTGAAGAATACGGCGCGGATGCCTGCGAGCAGCTGGAGGCATTTGCAAGCGAAACGGGCGTTGAAAAAATAAAGGTTTATAATAAAAATGAGTTTATGCAATCACTCAAAATTAAATATGAAGAATATAAGCAACAGCTTGCCGAAGAGGAGAAAGAACAACGTTTTTACAGCAATATTCTGAAAAAGATACCCGTTTTCAAGGATGATAACGAATATGAGCTTGCAATAGAAATTTTAGAAAAAATATGAAATTTTATTGACAAACTCTTTATAAAATGATAATATAATAGCGGTTAGTTAGGGCTAACCGCTATTTACTGTTGATAAGTTAGCCAAGACTAATTTGCATTAAGAAATAATTTGGAGATTTATTTATGAACTTAACTCAGGCGCAAAAAGGAAAGGAATATATAATTCAGCGGATAGAAACCGATGATGAAGAGCTGGATGCTTTTTTGTTTTCTTTGGGTTGCTATGCAGGGGAGCCGATAACTGTTATTTTTCAGCTTAACGGGAGCTGCATTGTTTCAATCAAAGACGGAAGATATAATATCGATAAACAGTTGGCAGAAGCTATTTTTGTTTAAATATAAAAGTGCTTATTTTTTATTGTAAGGTTAGCGGATGCTAACTTGATTCAGCAAAATTTTTGGAGGATTTATGATCAGAGTTGCGTTAGCGGGTAATCCCAACAGCGGAAAAACAACAATATATAATGCTCTTACCGGCAGAAACGAGAAGGTAGGCAACTGGGCGGGTGTTACTGTTGAAGAAAAAGAACACTCGGTTAAAAAAATCTATACTAAAGGCAAAGATATTGTTGCAGTTGACCTTCCCGGCACTTACTCAATGTCGCCCTACACATCGGAAGAAACTGTTACGAGCACTTATATTAAAAGTAAGAATACTGATGTTATCATAAATGTTGTTGATGCAACCAATTTAAGCAGAAGCCTTTTCTTCACAACACAGCTTCTGGAGCTTGGAATTCCCGTTGTTGTTGCTCTTAATAAAGCAGATATAAATAAAAGAAAAGAAACAAAAATTGATATAAATCTTCTTTCGCAAATGCTTGGTTGTGCTGTTATTGAAACTGTTTCAACAACAGCAGAAGGTGTGGGAGAAGTTGTTAATGCGGTTATTTCTGTTGCGGGTAAACCCCAGAAGGCGCCTTATGTTTCTTATAGCGATGAAATAACAGACAAAGAATCTGCCGCAAAGGCAGACAGAAAGCGTTTTGAGTTTGTAAATAAGCTTGTTAAAGAAGTTGAAAAGCGCAAGATTTTTACAAAAGACAGAAATAAGCAGGATAAAATAGATGCAGTTTTAACCGACAGATGGCTCGGAATTCCTGTTTTCGCGGTTATAATGTTTGCAGTTTTCTGGATTTCGCAGGCAGGCCCCGGAGTCTGGATTGCCGATGCTCTTGTTGCTCTTCTTGAGGGCGGCCAGGCTGCTGTAGGTGAGCTTTTTGCAGATGCTAACCCGCTTCTGTATTCACTCCTCATTGACGGTGTTATCGGCGGCGTTATTGCTGTTGTTGGTTTTCTGCCTCTTGTTATGGTTATGTATTTCCTTATCGCACTTCTTGAAGATTGCGGATATATGGCGCGTGTATCGGTTGTTCTTGACCCTATCTTCAAAAAGGTTGGTCTGAGCGGAAAATCTGTTATTCCTTTTGTTATAGGCACAGGTTGTGCGGTGCCCGGTGTTATGGCTTGCCGAACAATAAGAGATGAGCGTGAACGCAGAGCAACAGCATTGCTTGCTCCTTTTATGCCTTGCGGTGCAAAGCTTCCCGTTATTTCGCTTTTTGCGGGCGCATTCTTTGAGGATGCAACATGGGTCGGCCCTCTTATGTATTTTGCAGGCATCGTTATCATTCTTATCGGTGCACTTGTTATAAATAAAATTACGGGCTATAAGGCAAGAAAATCTTTCTTTATTATGGAACTCCCCGAATACAAAGTTCCCAGCCTTTGGAGAGCATTCAAATCAATGTGCAGCCGTGGCTGGGCATACATAGTAAAGGCGGCAACAATCATTCTTCTTTGTAATACTGCGGTTCAGATTATGCAAACATTTACATGGAGCTTTGAGGTTGCCGAAACTGCGGATACATCAATTCTCGCTTCAATCGCAGGTCCGTTTGCTTATATTCTTGTTCCCGTTGCGGGTGTTCTTTCGTGGCAGCTTGCAGCTGCGGCAATAACCGGCTTTATTGCAAAAGAAAATGTTGTAGGCACTCTTGCGGTCTGCTTTGTAGGTCTTGAAAATCTTATAGATACCGAAGAACTCGCTCTTATGGACGGCGCGGGAACAGAGGTTGCAAGCGCATTTGCAATCACCAAGGTTGCCGCTCTTGCATATCTTATGTTTAATCTTTTCACACCTCCTTGCTTTGCGGCTATCGGTGCAATGAATTCTGAAATGAAGAGTGCAAAATGGCTTTGGAGCGGTATTGCTCTTCAGCTCGGAACAGGCTTTACGGTTGGATATCTTGTTTATCAGACAGGCACTCTTATCACAACAGGTTCAGTCGGCGCAGGCTTTATACCCGGTCTTATTGCGGTTCTTGCTTTTGCCGCAATTATTGCTGTTCTCTGCATTGATGCCGATAAAAAAGCTAAAGCAGAAAAAGCAAAGAAAGCAGAAAAGAAGCTTGCTTCGGCTAAAAAATAACGGAGTTTAAAATATGGATACAATTATAATAGCTTTGATTCTGATAACTGTAATCGGTTTAGCAGCATTCTATGTTTATAAAGCAAAGAAAAGCGGCAAAAAGTGCATTGGTTGCCCCGTCAGCGGAAAATGCGGCGGAGGCTGTTGTGGCTGCGGTAAAACCGAAACAGAATAAGAAACAAAATGCCCTGCGGAAAAATCCGCAGGGCTGATTTTATTTAAGCTTGAAAACTCTTCCATCAAAATCAATAAGACCGTCATTTTTCATTTTTGTGAGTTCTTTTGTCATTGCCGTGCGTTCAACAGAAAGATAGTCGGCAAGTTCCTGACGGTTAAACGGAATAGTGATTATTGATTTGTTCTGAAGTAAAGATTGTTCCGAAAGATAAGAAATAAGCTTTTCTCTTGTTGTACGTTTTGAAAGATGACTTATTTTATTGCTCAGTTCGCAGGATTTTGTTGCAATGGAGCTGACGAGATTTGCCATAAGAATCTTATGAAATTCGCAATCCTTAATGCAAGGTTCAGTAAAGCGTTTTATATCAAAAACAAGAATCTCGGAGTTTTCTTTTGCAACTATGTTAAAAGGAATGTTCGGGTTCTGAGCGAAAGCATAATTTTCACCGTAGCTTCTGCCCGCAGTAAATTCAGAAACAATTGAGGAGTTACCCCAAAAATCATTGCTTTCAAGATAAATCCTGCCTGAAAGCACAATACCTGCCGAGTTGCTTTTGTTTCCTGCAAGGCAAACAATATCACCTTTTGCAAAGCTTTTTTTGTCAGCATTCAAGCAGTTGAGCAGATGCGGAAGCTCGGAATCGGGAATACCGTAAAACAGCTCACAGTTTTTAACCGTGTTAAGGTAATCGCTCATTGTTTCACATCCTTCTTATGAAAAAAGCGAATGTGCAGGAAAACACATTCGCCTTTAAAAATGGTGCCGATGGCGGGGGTCGAACCCGCACGGTATCGCTACCAACGGATTTTGAGTCCGTCACGTCTGCCAATTCCATCACATCGGCAAATCAGCTTTTATATTATAGCTTAACGAAACTCAAAAATCAAGAGTTATATTGTAAATAACTAAAACTTTATTTTGTCCTTGCTCTTTTTATAAGGTAAATTCCTGTAATGATTATTATTAAAGAAACAATCAGGGTTATAATTGCACCGGAAAGACCGTCTGTGCCTGAACTGATTAGTATCTGCGTAGGACCGTCTGCACCACCGATTATACCAACCGAATTTGAATGCGAAACCCAGAAGGTGAGCTTTGCAAAAATTATAGAGGCAAAAACAACCATAAGAAGTCCTGTTAATATTAAGAGCACGGCAACTGCAATCAACCAAAATCTGCGGCTTCGCGCATTTCTTTCCGCCATCATCGCATTAAGGTTTTCAAGTTTCTGTGAGATTTCGGCAAGCTCGGATTTGGTGCTGTCCTTTTCTACGGTTTCACCAAGCAGTCTGCTGACGGATACATCAAAAACCTCGGCTATTTTTATAAGCATTTCAGAATCGGGAACGGATAGGTTCTGCTCCCATTTTGAAACGGTCTGTCTGACAACGTTGAGCTTTACCGCAAGTTCTTCCTGCGAAAGCCCCTTTTCTTTTCTTAAAGCTTTTATGTTTTCGCTGAGCATAATAATCCCCCTTTGAACGGTTATATTATATCACGGTTTTTACGTTGCGACAAGCAACGGAAGTTAACAAATGCACCGTATTCGGTTGAATACGGTGCATTAACTGTTTATTTATTCTTCTTTGCCTTCTTTTCAGCAAGTCTGCGTTCTTTGTCAAGCTTCTTTTCAAGAGCTTCTTTTTCTGCCTTTTCTTTTGCAATGCGTTCTTCTTCTGCAACTGCGGCAACCGCATTGTCATAAAGTGCCTCGATTTCAGCAAACTTTTCAAAATCTTCTTTCTGCTGAAGAAGTTTCTGTGCCTGAGCATAAGGCTTGATTGCATTGGTGTATTTCTGGCTTTCTCTTCTTGCCTGCTTGATTTCACCTTTGATTGAATATGACTCGTTATTGAGGGCTTTGATCTGAGCCTTAAGCTCTGCAATAAGCTCTTTATTGCCTGCTTTCTTGGCTTCATCAAGTTTCAAATATGCATCTTTCTTTGCTTCGTCATTTGCATCTTCTTTTGCGAAAAGAGCATCAAAAATATCAGAATCAAATTCAGGCATTGTGCTGTTGTAGTCATTAACAACAATCTTCTTGCTGTTGAGCATCTGCTTTGCATATGCGATGCAGTATTTTCTGATTTCTTTTTCTTCTTCTGTGTTTTTGGGCATTGCTTTTGCTTCTGCAAGCATTGAAGCATCTGCTGCAAGGATAGCATTTATGCCGCCGTTAACGGTTTCTGAAGCGTGAGCAAGCTTGAATTTAAATTCGTTTGATTCAAACTTTTTGTATTCAGCCATAACCATTTTTGCAATGTCGATAAGTTCATTTTCTTTGAGTGCTTCGCGGTAAGTCTTTTTACCGGCTTTTTTATCTGCAACAACATGTTCTCTGTTGCAGTTTTCCATAGCTGTGCGAAGAATTTCAACGCCTTCAACAAGATCTTTGTCTTTAAGTGCATTGTTACCGAAATCTTCAAACATCGCTCTCACTTTAAGAATGCTTACCATAGCTCTCTGCTTGAGTTCGGAAAGGTCATAGAAGAAATAGGGAATAACATTCATTGTTGCGCCTATAACCGAAAGAATTATAAGGAGGTTGATGAGGGAATAAAGAGTATCAGGGTCAAATTTAAGGATATCAAATGCGTTTTCGTATCCGTTTGTGTCATTAATTCCGAATCTGTCAAAGATAAGAGGAATAACCGTGCCTGTAAGCATTGTTATGAAGCTGGTGATAAGACCGATTGCGCTGAACATACCGTCGATTCTTTCGCCTGAAATATACTGCTGATAATCGCGGATGTCTGCGTTGATTGCGGGGGTAAGAATATGTGAGAATGAACCCATAACGGCATTAACCCATAAACAGATAAGAACAAGCCATATTGATCTTACGCCAACCGAAGGATACATAAGGGCAATGAAAAGAATATTAAATAAGTTGGTAACAATAAGAACTGCTTTTTTACCCCAACGGCGGATGCAGAAAGGAGCGGCAAGCATACCCCAGAGAGATGCGTTACCGTAAACAATCTGAATGATGGAATACTGTCCGTCCGTGCAAAGATGAGCATAGTTATAAAGCCAGCCGAGAATATATCCCTGTGCGCTTTCAAGGAAACCTATCCAGCCTGCAAGCGAGATAATCCAGAAATATTTATTCTTTGCAACAGCTTTGATTGCATCGAAAAATCCAATCTGCGCAACGTGAGTTTTTGCCTGAACGATTTTTTCTTTGGTGTTGGCAAAAACAATAATGCTGAGTGCAATACCGATAACAGAAACGATAGGGAAAAGGAGCTGATAAATTCTTATATCATACATATCGTTTGTATGAAGAATCTTAACCATAAGAGGAAGCAGGGGATTGAGAACTGTGGGTGCAAATGAATATGTAATTGATTTTATGGAGGTAACGTCTGCTCTTTCCTGCGTGTTGGGTGAAAGCAGGAAAATCAGGTTTTCATAGGACTCTTCAAAGAAATAGAAAACAAAATTAAGACCGAGGCTGTATATTGTTGCAAAAATATAAGCGGCCACTTTTGACATTTCGTGATAAGGAGTGAATATAATCGCCATACTGAGAAGAACGGTGGGAATACCCATTCCGAGAATCCAGGGGCGGTATTTACCGGCCTTCAAACGAAGATTGTCAATAAGATGAGCCTTGAGTGCGGTCAGAGGAATACCTGCAAGAACGCAGATATAATAAATGATAAGCATATGTGCAGGAGGGATACCCGTTGCGTTTGAAAAAACAACGTTGGTTCCGCCAACCATAAGAGTTGTTGCCATATACTTTATGCAGTATATACCGATTCCGCCGAAGCTGTATGCTCCGATTTCTTTAAAAGGCATATATCGGCCTTTTAAAGGTGCATTCCAATATACCGAAATATCGGAAAGCAAGTCTTTGGCTTTGTTGATTAAAGTCATTTTGTTACCTCTCTGTTCATTAAAAATCTGCCGAACCCGTTGTTCTGGGGAAGGGGAGAACATCTCTTATATTTGAAACGCCCGTTAAATACATAACGAGTCTTTCGAAACCAAGTCCGAAACCGCTGTGCTTAACGCCGCCGTAACGGCGAAGGTCAAGATACCAGCTGTAATCTTCAGGATCAAGACCAAGCTCTTTGATTCTTGATTCAAGAAGGTCAAGGCGTTCCTCACGCTGGCTGCCGCCGATGATTTCGCCTATTCCCATAACAAGGCAATCGCAAGCCGCAACGGTTTTACCGTCATCATTAAGTCGCATATAAAAAGCCTTGATTTCCTTGGGGTAATCCGTAACAAAAACGGGTTTTTTGAATATCTTTTCAGTAAGATAACGCTCGTGCTCTGTCTGAAGGTCACAGCCCCAGCTTACTTTATATTCAAATTCATTATTATGCTCTTCAAGCATTTTAATTGCATCGGTATAGGTTACTCTGCCGAAATCCGAGCCTGCAACTGCGGTAAGGCGTTCAACAAGCTCTTTGTCAATGAACTTATTAAGAAATTCAATTTCTTGCTTGCAGTTATCAAGAACATAATTGATAACATATTTAATCATCGCTTCCGCAACATCCATATTGTCGCTGAGCTCTGCA
>JAZOVH010000021.1:0-15643 GCA_045658585.1 Acutalibacteraceae bacterium
CGGCTATGATATTACCGTTGCTTCTGAAATTATGGCTGTTCTTTGCCTTTCAACATCAATCACAGACCTTAAAGAAAGACTTTCAAGAATTATCGTTGGCTACACTTATGATGAAAAGCCTGTTACTGCTGGTCAGCTTAACGCTGCAGGTGCAATGACTGCTCTTCTTAAAGATGCAATAAAGCCCAATCTTGTTCAGACTCTTGAAGGAACACCTGCGCTTGTTCACGGCGGTCCTTTCGCTAATATTGCGCACGGCTGCAACTCTGTTATGGCAACAAAGCTTGCAATGCGTCTTGGTGATTACGCAATTACCGAAGCGGGCTTCGGTGCTGACCTCGGTGCTGAAAAATTCCTTGACATCAAGTGCCGCTATGCAGGTCTTACTCCCAGTGCAGTTGTTGTTGTTGCAACAATCAGAGCGCTTAAAATGCACGGTGGTGTACCCAAAACCGAACTTGCAGGCGAAAACCTTGAGGCTCTTGAAAAGGGTATTCCTAACCTTCTTCGTCATGTTTCAAACATCAAGAATGTTTATAAACTTCCCTCTGTTGTTGCAGTTAACAGATTCCCCACAGATACAGATGCAGAAGTTAATCTTATTATAGAAAAGTGCAAAGAACTCGGTGTAAACGTTGTTCTTTCAAATGTTTGGGCTGAAGGCGGCAAAGGCGGCGAAGAGCTTGCAAAAGAAGTTGTTGCTCTTTGCGAACAACCCAACGAGTTCACTTTCTCATACGAGCTTGAAGGTTCAATAGAAGAGAAGATTGAAGCTGTTGTAAAGAAAGTTTATGGCGGTGACGGAATCAGTGTTCTTCCCGCAGCCAAGAAGCAGATAGCTGCTCTTGAAGCACTCGGATACGGTAAACTTCCCGTTTGTATGGCTAAAACACAGTACAGCTTTTCTGACGACGCAACAAAGCTTGGTGCCCCTGATAATTTTACCGTTACAATAAAAAATGTTAAGATTTCAGCAGGTGCAGGATTTATTGTTGTTTTAACGGGCGATATTATGACTATGCCCGGTCTTCCCAAAGTTCCTGCTGCAGAAAAAATTGACGTTGATGAAAACGGTAAAATCAGCGGATTGTTTTGATTTTAAACTTTTAAACCCGTTCGGAATTTCCGAACGGGTTTATTTCATAAAGCACAAAATAAACGGTGCAACTGTTTGCTTGTTACAAAATATTGAGTTTTTTGTTGCAATATAAAAATATTAATGATATAATAAATTATTAATATGGTTAATTTCTCTTATTTTGAGGAAAACTATTTTTGTTTACTGAAAAAGGAGAAATTTATATGAACAAGAAATCTGAAAAATCAAATTTTATTTTACCCTCGCCACCGTGGCAATGTCCCGATTCAAATAACAGTTCGTCACAATCGGGAAGCGAAGAGATGATTAACGGAATAATAGAAACGGGGTCCGTTACAGTCAGAAAAGGCGATAAAATAATTCATTGCCTTACTGTAATCGGTCAGATTGAAGGTCATTATATTCTTCCTGCACAGAATAAAACAACAAAATATGAGCATGTTATTCCGCAACTGGTTGCTATTGAAGAAAGCGATGAGATTGACGGATTGATACTGATTTTAAATACTGTCGGGGGAGATATTGAAGCGGGACTTGCTATTGCTGAACTTGTTTCGGGAATGAAAACCCCTACGGTTTCATTGGTTTTGGGCGGCGGTCATTCAATCGGCGTTCCTCTTGCTGTATCAACAAACAAATCATTTATTACGCCTTCGGCAACAATGACTATCCATCCCGTCAGAATGAACGGACTTGTTTTGGGTGTTCCGCAGACTCTTTCATATTTTGAACAGATGCAAGAAAGAATAGTTCGTTTTGTAACCGATAATTCAAACATTTCGGGCGACAGATTCCGTGAAATGATGCTTGCAACCGGCGAACTGGTAATGGATGTCGGTACGGTGCTTAACGGTGAATCAGCAGTAAAAGAAGGCTTGATTGATTCAATCGGAAGTCTTTCCGATGCTTTGAATTGGCTGTATAATAAAATTGATGAAATTAAATCTATAAATAAAGACTCTCCGAAAGGATGAATTTAAAAATGGCAAATACCCAAAAGAAAAAAAGCAAATCTCCGGCAAAAAAGAAAACTCCTGCCTCAAAAGCAAAGAGTTCCGCTCCACAAAAGACAAATAGTGCCACTGCAAAAAAAGAAGTGCCTGTAACTGTTAAGCGTCAGAAATATGCAATTATTCTTATGGCGGCGGCGGTTTTTCTTGCATGCCTTATTTTCATTGAAGGTGAAAGTTTTTGGCTTACTATGCACAGCGCTGTTTTCGGCATATTCGGATTTTGTGCCTATGCGCTTCCCGTTCTTTTGGTTTATATGGCTATTATTTATGCGAAAGATAAACCGCTCGGTAGCATTGCCGCAAATTTAACCGGTATCGGTGTTCTTGTTGCACTTTTGAGCGGTGCAATACATATTTTTGCAAACACAACCGAATATTTAAGAGATATTTCGTTCATTCAGCAAGTTCCTGATTGCTGGGCAAAAGGCTCCGCTTTCGGTAACGGAGGCGTAATCGGTGCGTTGATTGGCGGACTTGTTGCAAAAGCACTCGGCAAAACGGGTGCGGGAATAACTGTTGTTATTCTTATATTTGTTATTGCCATGCTTCTTACAGGAACAACTTTGCTTGAATTCTTTTCGGCACTAAAAAAGCCCGTTAAGAGAGTAGGGGAATTGACAAATGAAAAGCTTGAACAAAATGCACTGCGCCGAGAACATCTTGAGCTTGAAAGAGAAGAAGAAAAAGCATCCAAGAAAACATTTAATCCTCCTAAAAAACCAACTGTTGTAGTTGAAAAGTTTGAGGATAATTTTGTGACTGATGAATCAACTTTTGAACCTGTTGTAAACAAAAATGATGAACCCGCAATCCCCGATATACCCATTGTTAATCTTCCTGACGCAGAGGCTTCTGATGTTATTGAAGAAACTGTTGAGGAAGCGGTTAAAGAGAATAAGAAGAAGAGAAAAAGACCTTCAAATCCCGATGATATTCCTGCAGATAAAGCAGATGATGCTCCTTTTGAACAAATCTTTGATAATTCCGAATCTGATGTTGAAAAAACTGCATATGTTTTTCCGCCGATTGACTGCCTGAAGCTTTCCGAGAAAGAAGCAACAACAGATAATATGACTGAAATGCAGATGGGTGCAAAGAAGCTTCTTGCAACTCTTGAAAGTTTTAAAATAAAAGCTGAAGTAACAAATATTTGCAGAGGTCCCTCTGTAACAAGATATGAGCTCGTTCCCGATGCCGGCGTCAGAATTAATAAAATAACAAATCTTTCGGACGATATTGCCCTTCGTCTTGCGGCAACAAGCGTCAGAATTGAAGCTCCTATTCCCGGAAAATCCGCCATAGGAATCGAGGTTCCCAATGCGGCAAAATCAATGGTTACAATGCGTGAGATTATTGATACACCGCAATTCAGAGATGCGAAGAGCAAACTTACCGTTGCTCTCGGTAAAGATATTACGGGCAATATTATTTGCGCCGACCTTGCAAAGATGCCCCATCTTCTTGTTGCCGGTACTACGGGTTCCGGTAAATCGGTTTGTCTTAATTCTATGATTGTCAGCATCCTTTATAATGCTTCGCCTGATGAAGTTAAGCTTGTTATGATTGACCCCAAAATGGTTGAGTTCACAATTTATAACGGCATAGCACATCTTGAAGTTCCCGTTGTTTCCAACCCCAGGAAAGCCGCTGGTGCACTTGGCTGGGCTGTTGGTGAAATGGAGAAGCGTTATCAGCTTTTTGCCGAAAACAGCGTAAGAGATATAAAAGGATTTAATGCTCTTTGCGAAACAAGAACAGATCTTCATAAGATGTCGCAGATTGTTATTTTTATTGATGAGCTTGCTGACCTTATGATGGTTTCGCCTAAGGAAGTTGAAGATTCCATTTGCCGACTTGCGCAGAAAGCGAGAGCGGCGGGTATTCATCTTGTTATTGCAACTCAAAGACCTTCAGTTGATGTTATCACAGGTATAATTAAAGCCAATATTCCCAGCAGAATTGCACTTTCTGTTTCACAGCAGGTTGACTCGAGAACCATTCTCGATGCAAGCGGTGCAGAAAAGCTTCTTGGTAACGGTGATATGCTTTTTGCTCCCGTCGGCTCTTCAAAAGCAACTCGTATTCAGGGTTGTTTCATTTCTGACGGAGAAGTTGAAAACGTTGTTAATCACATCAAGACACAGATTCAGGGTACATATAACGATGAAGTAATGAAAGAAATTGAAATGAAGGCTGCAGCCGCCGAAGACGCAAAGAAGAAAGCTGTTGCTGACGAGGATGAAGATTATGATCCCGTTCTCAATGATGCGATTGAAGTTGTTCTTAATGCGGGCGGTGCTTCCACAACGATGCTCCAGAAAAAGCTTAAACTTGGCTATGCCAGAGCATCAAGAGTTATGGATCAGCTTGAAGAAAAAGGTATTGTCGGTCCTGCTGACGGCGCAAAGCCCCGAGCAATCTTAATCAGTAAACAGCAATGGTATGAAATGCAGGCTCTTTCTGACGGTGCTGATGATTCAGCACCGAATATTGATGATGTTTTTGCCGATGACGATGATTTTGCAGGCGCAGATGATGAATTTTAATTTATGAGGTATTTATGAACGGATTTTTACCCGTTACAAAAGAAGATATGATTGCCAGGGGATGGGAGCAGGCTGACTTTGTTTATGTCAGCGGTGATGCATATGTTGACCATCCCAGCTTTGGCGTATCAATTATTACGAGAGTGCTTGAAAACGCAGGCTTCAGGATTGCTGTTCTTGCTCAACCCGATTGGCGCAGGAATGATGATTTTATGCGTTTCGGAAAGCCGCGACTTGGTTTTCTTGTAAGCAGCGGTAATATAGATTCAATGGTTGCTCATTATACTGCAGCAAAGAAAAAACGCAGTTCCGATTCTTATAGCCCGGGCGGAAAAATCGGTTTGAGACCTGACAGAGCATTGATTGTTTATTGTAATAAAATTCGTGAAATTTACGGTGATATTCCTATAATTATCGGCGGCCTTGAAGCTTCGTTAAGACGCTTTGCTCATTATGATTATTGGGATGATAAAATTCGCCGCTCAATTCTGTTTGATTCGCAGGCAGACCTGCTTTCATTCGGAATGGGCGAAAGGTCTATGGTTGAAATTGCCAAGAAACTTGATGAAGGGATTCCTGTTTCAGAAATTCACGATATCAGAGGGACGTGTTACAGTGTTGATGTAAAGGAGACACCTTATATCGGAACCGAGTGCCCTTCTTTTGAAAATGTTTGCAAATCAAAAAAAGAATATGCAGTTTCTGCTCGTATTCAGCAGGATGAGCAGGATTTCTTCCGAGGAAGAGAAATCAAACAACGCCACGGAAGCAGAATGCTTGTTCAGAACAAACCTGCAATTCCTTTAACAACAGAAGAGCTTGATAAGGTTTATGCTTTGCCGTATATGAGAACTTATCATCCGATGTATGAAGCTGAAGGCGGCGTGCCAGGAATAGAAGAAGTTCGTTTTTCAATAACTCATAACAGAGGTTGTTTCGGCGGCTGTAATTTCTGTTCTCTTGCATTCCATCAGGGCAGATATATAACGGTAAGAAGTAAGAAATCAATTGTTAATGAAGCTGAATTGTTAACAAACTTACCTGATTTTAAAGGCTATATTCATGATATTGGCGGACCTACCGCTAATTTCCGCAGACCTTCGTGTGACGGTCAGGAGAGCAGGGGATTATGTAAAGGTAAAAAATGCTTAGCACCAACTCCTTGCCCTAATCTTAAATCTAATCATACGGAATATCTTGATATACTTCGTGAAGTAAGATCCTTGCCGAAAGTAAAAAAAGTTTTTATCCGTTCAGGTATTCGTTATGATTATATGCTTGAAGATAAAGATGACACATTCTTCCGCGAGATGGTTACTCATCATGTAAGCGGTCAGCTTAAAGTTGCTCCTGAACATTGTTCTGCTGCTGTTCTTGATAAAATGGGTAAACCTCACATTGAAGCATATCTTAAATTTTCAAAAAAATATTTCTCTTTCAGTGATAAAGCGGGAAAAGAGCAGTATCTTGTTCCGTATCTTATGTCTTCCCACCCCGGAAGCACTTTGAAAGATGCGGTTGAACTTGCATTGTTTTTGAAAAAGTGCAAGATAAGACCCGAGCAGGTTCAGGATTTTTACCCTACACCCGGAACAATTTCAACCTGTATGTTTTATACAGGTCTTGATCCCTATACGCTCAAAGAAGTTTATGTTGCAAAAGATCCTCATGAAAAGGCTTTGCAAAGAGCGTTGCTCCAGTATTTTAACCCTAAAAACAAATCTTTGGTTAAAGAGGCATTAATCAAAGCTGACAGAAGAGATTTGATCGGTTATTCTGATAAATGTTTAATTCAGCCTGATTCAAAAGCTGAACGTACAAATAACAACAAAAGGAATATTCGTTATGGCAAAAATAAGAATAAAAAATAAGAAACAGTTTATTGTTATTGCAATTCTGTTGATTGCAGTTCTTGTGACGGGAATAGCTGAAAAGAACGGATTGATTGACGGCGCGTTCAACGGACTTGAACAAACTTTGGGTGAAAGTGCTGATATTTTATCCGATGATAATAAGGGTTTGTCTGTTCATTATATTGATGTTGGTCAGGGCGACTGTTCACTTCTTGTTTGTGACGGAAAAACCATGCTTGTTGATGCGGGTGAAAACGGTCACGAATCTGATGTAATAAATTATCTTCGCTCCCAAAATATTGATAAGCTTGATTATATTGTTGCGAGCCATCAGCATTCCGACCATATCGGCGGTCTTGCTGAAGTGATAACGGAATTCGGTTGTGACACTCTTATTATGCCAAGACTCACTAAAGCTCAAACTCCTACAAACAGTACTTATACGGCTTTACTTAAAGCAATCAGGAATACCGGAGTTAAGACATTGGCATCAAACCCGGGTGACATATACAATCTCGGTTCTGCAGTTATTGAAATATTCGGGCCTGTTACCGATGATGCGGAAGATATAAACAATATGTCAATTGTTATGAAAGCAACCTACGGTTCAAATTCATTTCTTTTTACAGGAGATGCTGAAAAGGAAGAGGAGCTTGAAATAATTGAAACAGGTGCCGATATTGATTGCGATGTTCTGAAAGCAGGTCATCACGGTTCAAAAACATCTTCGTCCAAAGAGTTCCTCGCTGAAGTAACTCCTGATATATGTGTTATCCAGGTTGGAGAAAATAACGATTACGGTCACCCGCACAGCGCATCTTTAAAACGTATTGAAAAATACACAAAAAATATTTACAGAAATGATATTTGCGGCGATATTATACTTCATTCTGACGGAGAAAAAATTTCTGTTGAATATGAGAATATGTGAGGTGTTTTTTCTTGTATTACAGTGTAGACAGAATAGTTGACGGTATAGCGGTTTGCATTGACGATAACGGTGATATTTATAATATTTCGCTTGATTTGATTGCAGGTGAGATAAATGAGGGCAGCGTTCTTAAAATGACGGATGAAAATTTTTTAATTGATGTTGATGAGGAAAACACCAGAAGAGAATCAAATTTTGATTTGGCAGAAAGTTTATTTGAAAATTAAATAAAAAAAGCGTCGGATTATTAAGATTTGCTCTTGAATAATTCGACGCTTTATTATATAATAAAAACTAATATTACATTATAATGGAGGAATACGGTTTGTCATTCGAAACAGCAAAGGAAAAAGTTTTTGTTTCAATGCAGGAAATGCAAAAACAAAATGAATATATTCAGCTTGTAAAAAGCATTATCGAGAACCGTTATCCCGATAAATCGCCTAAAGCTTTTGTTCATACCTACGGTTGTCAGGGCAATGTTTCAGACGGAGAAAGACTTGAGGGCATGCTTGAAAAGATGGGTTATGAACTCATTGATTCAATCGACGATGCTGATCTGGTTCTTTATAACACCTGTGCAATCCGAGAGCACGCGGAAGACAGGGTTTTCGGAAATGTCGGTGCACTTAAAAATATGAAATATGCAAAGAAAGAAATGCGGATTCTTCTTTGCGGATGTATGATGCAGCAAGAACATATTGCTCATAAAATCAGAAAAAGCTATCCTTTTGTTGATATAGTTTTCGGAACACATGTTATCCACAGACTTCCTGAATTTTTATACAGAAATTTCAGCACTGGCAAAAAGGTTTATGAACTTCCCGATAGCGAGGGCGTAATTGCAGAAGAGCTTCCCATACACCGTGACAGTAATTTTAAAGCCTGGCTTCCTGTTATGTACGGTTGCAATAATTTCTGCAGCTATTGTGTTGTCCCTTATGTCCGCGGAAGAGAAAGAAGCCGTGACCCTGAAATTATAATCAATGAAGCAAAAGAGTTAATCAAACAAGGCTACAAAGATATAACACTTCTCGGTCAGAATGTTAATTCATACGGTAAACATCCTGATTTCGGTTGTAATTTTGCAACACTATTGAGAAGGATAAATGATATTGACGGTGATTTTACAATTCGTTTTATGACTTCTCATCCCAAGGACTGTACGTTTGAGTTACTTGATACAATGGCGGAATGTAAAAAGGTTGCAAAACATCTTCATCTTCCGTTCCAGAGCGGAAGCAACAGAGTTCTTGATGAAATGAACAGAAGATATACAAGAGAAAAGTATCTTGAACTTCTTGAATATGCATATTCCGTTATGCCCGATTTATCGGTAACAACCGATGTTATAGTTGGATTTCCCGGGGAAACATATGATGAATTTCTTGAAACGGTTTCTCTGGTCGAAAAAGCAAAATTCACTTCAATGTATACTTTTATTTTCTCATCAAGAGAGGGAACAAAGGCTTCAAAAATGCCTGACCCGATTTCAAGAGAAGAAAAAGGAAAATGGTTTAAAGAACTTCTTGATGTTCAGGAAAAGATTGCCGCAGAAAGAACCGCATCAATGGTTGGTAAAACATACCGCGTTCTTTGCGAAAGTGTCAGCAAAGGCGGATTGATAGAAGGCAGAACTGAGGGTAATATTATTATTGAATTCCCCGCAAACGAAGATGTTATCGGTTCATTCAGAAATGTTTCTGTTACTGAATCATTAACATGGATTCTTCGCGGAAAACTTATTGATTAGTTAATACTCAGGTATTATATAAATTTTATTTCAGTTAGGAGAAACAAAAATGGACGTAATTGCAAAAGCAAGAGAGCTTGGTGCTCTTCTTCAGCAGGATGAACGCTACATTAAGCTTATTGAAGCACAGAAAGCTAATGAAGCAGACACAGAACTCAATGAACTCATTGCAAGAATTCAGCTTATCCAGATGTCTTTCCAGCACGAAGCAACAAAGGAAGACAAGAACGAGCAGAAGCTTGAAGCTTATGACAAAGAGTTCGGCGAAATTTACACAAAGATTATGGCTAACCCCAATATGCAGGCTTATGAAGCTGCAAGAGCAGAGATTGATAATCTTATGAATTATATCACAAGCATTTTTGCTCTTTGCCTTCAGGGCGAAGATCCCGCAACCTGCGAACCTCAGACTCAGGAGCATAACTGCGGCGGCGAATGCTCGTCATGCAGCGGTTGCCACTGATAATTTTTCGATTTAAAATGAGGCTGCTGTTTTGCGGCAGCCTCGGAATTTTTTGAAAGGTATGGATAATCAATGGCAGAGCTTACCCCGATGATGAAACAATATTTTCAGATCAAAGAAAATTACCCCGACACAATTCTTATGTTTCGTCTGGGTGATTTCTATGAAATGTTTTTTGATGATGCAAAAACCGTTTCAGGAGAACTTGACCTTGTGCTTACCGGAAGAGATTGCGGTCAGGAGGAAAGAGCGCCGATGTGCGGAGTTCCTTTCCATAGTGCAGATTCATATATTGCGCGCCTTGTTGCCAAAGGCTATAAAGTTGCAATTTGTGAACAGCTTGAAGACCCCGCACTCGCAAAAGGTATCGTTAAACGCGATGTAACACGAGTTCTCACTCCCGGAACTGTTATTGAAAGCACAATGCTTGATGAGGGCAGAAATAATTTTCTTGGTTGTGTTTACGCGTCAAAAAAACATATCGGTCTTTGCTTTGCTGATATTTCCACGGGCAGTGTTCATTTAACACAGTTTGAAAACAAGAATTCTCAGAAGAGAGTTATAAATGAACTCGGCAGATTTATGCCAAGTGAAATTATAATCAATGCAGATGTTTTAAAACTTAATCAGATTACTGATTTTGTTAAAAGCCGTCTGCGTTCATCCTGCGATCTTTTGGATGAAGATTGTTTTGATCTTTCAAAAGCTTCCGCTTCAGTTTTGAAGCATTTCAGAATTTCTTCACTTTCCGAGATTTCTTTAAATGATTCCGACGCTGCGGTTTGTGCACTTGGTGCATCAATGGATTATTTAAAAAGCGTTCAGAAATCGGAACTTGAAAATATTAAAGATATTAATTTTTACGGTGAAACAAGCTTTATGCGTCTTGATGTTTCAACATTGCGTAATCTTGAATTAACGGAAACAATGCGTAACCGTGAAAAAAGAGGCTCTCTTCTTTGGGTGCTTGATAAAACAAAAACATCAATGGGCAAAAGAATGCTTCGTTCATGGATTGAGCGTCCGCTCATTAATACTGCAAGAATTATCAAAAGACACAATGCGGTTGCCGAACTTGTTGATAACCCCTCACTCAGAGATGACCTTATCGGTTCATTTATCGGCTGCCAGGATCTCGAGAGACTTATAACAAGAATTGCATATTCAACTGCAAACGCAAGAGAATTGAAAGGGTTATCATCAACCCTCAATCTTCTTCCGCAGATTAAAGCTTGTCTTAATGAATGTAAAAGTTCATTGCTTAATGAATTGAACAGCGAAATTCTTCCTTTAAATGAAATTGCATCGTTAATTGATAATGCAATAACCGAAGAACCTCCGTTTTCTGTCAGAGAAGGCGGTATGATCAAAGACGGTTTCAATTCTGAAATTGATGAACTTCGCGATATTGTTAATAACGGTAAAGGCTATATTGCTGATATTCAGCTTCGTGAACAAGAAAAAACAGGTATTAAGAAACTTAAAATCGGTTATAACAGAGTTTTCGGTTATTATATTGAAGTTTCAAATTCATTTAAAGAACTGGTTCCTGAAGATTATATCAGAAAACAAACTCTTGCAAACTGTGAGCGATACATAACTCAGGAATTGAAGGAACTTGAATCAAAAGTTCTCGGCGCTCAGGAAAAGATAGTTCGTCTTGAATATGAGGTTTTTGATTCCGTAAGAAAAAAAGCTGCTGAATATCTTTTTGAAATTCAGAAAACTGCGGCAGCTGTTGCGGCTGTTGATGTTATTTGTTCATATGCGAGAGTTGCGGCAGAAAACAATTTCTGTTGTCCCGTAATGAATGCTACAGACAGAATCAACATTTCAAACGGCAGACATCCCGTTGTTGAAAAAATGATTGAATATCCGTTTGTTCCCAACGACACATTGCTTGATTGTGCCGATAATCGGAGCGCAATTATCACCGGTCCCAATATGGCGGGTAAATCAACATATATGCGTCAGGTTGCTTTGATTTGTCTTATGGCTCAGGCAGGATCTTTTGTTCCCGCTTCAACTGCCGAGCTTTGTGTCCTTGATGGCATTTATACAAGAATCGGTGCATCCGATGACCTCGCTTCGGGCTCATCAACATTTATGGTTGAAATGAATGAGGTTGCTGACATACTTAAAAACGCCACATCAAAGAGTCTTATTATCTTTGATGAAATCGGCAGAGGTACATCAACTTTTGACGGTATGAGTATTGCAAGAGCGGTTCTTGAATACGCCGCAGATAAAAAGCGCCTTGGAGCAAAAACACTTTTTGCAACTCATTATCACGAACTTACCGAGCTTGAAAATCATATAAACGGTGTTAAGAATTATAATATTGCTGTCAAAAAAAGAGGGGATGACATAACATTCCTTCGCCGTATAGTTCCCGGCTGTGCAGACGGTAGCTACGGTATTGAAGTTGCAAAGCTTGCGGGAGTTCCCGTGAGTGTGGTTGAAAGAGCAAAAGTTGTTCTTTCTGAACTCGAATCTGAAAGTAATCCCATTAAGTTTAGCTCAAAAGCAGAAATTGAGCCTCAGATGCAACTTTCGTTCGGAACCTCCAATGCAGATTCAATTGTTGAAAAATTAAAATCACTTGATGTGAATACATTAACACCCATTGAAGCGATGGGTATACTTTATGATTTATCCAAGCAGGCAAATAATTAAAAGGAGGGTTCTTTATGCCGAAAATCAATGTTCTTCCCAAATCACTTGCAGAGTTGATTGCTGCAGGTGAAGTTGTTGAGCGTCCCGCTTCGGTAGTAAAGGAACTTCTTGAAAATTCTATTGATGCGGGTGCATCAAATATTACCGTTGAAATTAAGAACGGCGGAATATCATATATCAGAATAACAGATGACGGGTGCGGAATTGACCGTGAGGATATAAGAAATGCTTTTATCAGCCACGCAACAAGCAAAATTTCCGAGCCCGAAGATTTGGATTCTATCTTCACTCTCGGATTCAGAGGTGAAGCACTTGCAAGTATAAGTGCTGTTGCGAGAGTTGAAATAATGACCCGAACCGAAAATGAGAACTCGGGAACAAGATATATAATTGAAAGCGGAGAAGAAATTCTTCTTGACGATGCAGGCTGCCCTTGCGGCACAACATTAATAGTAAGAGATTTATTTTATAAAACTCCCGCCAGAATGAAGTTTTTGAAAAAGGATATTACAGAAGCTAATGCTGTTGCAAGTGTAGTTGACCGAATTGCACTTTCTCATCCTGAAATCTCAATACGATTTATCCGCGACGGAAAACAAACATTGTTAACAAGCGGAAATGGAGATTTGCTTAATTGTATTAGGGAAATATTCGGAAAAGAATTTTCTTCATCGCTTATCCCTGCAACATACAGCGGTCAGGGGGTTGAGGTTAACGGTTTTGTTTCAAAGCCCTCATATTCAAGACCCAACAGAAATATGCAGTTTTTCTTTCTTAATAACAGATTGATAAAAACCGCAACGGGAAATGCCGCAATAAGCGAGGGCTACAAGAATTCGATAATGGTCGGTAAATTTCCTTCTTGTGTTCTTAACATAAAAATTAACCCTTCGCTTGTTGATGTAAATGTTCATCCCGCAAAAACCGAGGTTCGATTTTCCGATGAAAGAATAATTTTCAATGCAATTTTTTATGCTTGCAAAAATGCACTTTCTGTTGGTGATACACCTGTTCAGATTAAACAGCAACCAAAGCAGGTTCAGGATTATTATTCAGCACCTCCCAAACCCGTTCAGCAGATTAAAATAACAGAAACAATTAAACCTTCCAACGATTTCTGGCAGCATATTCCCAAAAATGAACCTGTTAAACCCGCTGAAGTTGATAATAAAATTTATACGGCGCCTGTTAAGACGTTTGTTGTTAAATCTCCTGATCCGAAAGTTAATAATTCAACTGACATAGTTGATAATTTGGATGATATTCTTCTTAATTCACCGTCTGAAAAGGTTGTTGAGCCTATAATAATCGAACCTGAAATTAAGACAGCAGAAAAAACTGAAACCGAAATCAGGAATGACGGTGCGGCTGAACTGAATAAAAGTTCCGATAAATCAGGAGAATCAAATATTTTTGAGGAAGAATTCTTTCATCTCGTCGGTGAAGCATTCAAAACATATATAATTTGTGAATATAAAGGTAAGCTTGTTATAATCGATAAACACGCAGCGCACGAAAGAATTATTTATGAAAAATTAAAGAGAGAAAGTTCTGAGAGAATTCCTCAGATTCTTCTTTCGCCTGTTACTGTTACTCTTTCTAAAGAAGAGTATTCTGCGGTAATTGATAATATTGATATTGTTTCTCAGGCAGGTTTTGAAGTTGAAGATTTCGGTAACGGATGTGTTATTGTCAGAGAATGCCCTATGGAAATCAGCAGAGATGATGTTGAAGAAATAATAACTGAAATTGCAGGCAGATTCACTGAAAAGAAGCAGGATGTATCGTTTGAAAAGCTTGATTGGCTTTTCCATTCTGTTGCTTGCAGAAGCGCAATTAAGGCAGGCAATTTTACATCTGCATATGAAATGGAAAGATTTGCAAAGCAGATTCTTTCTATGCCGGATATCAGATATTGTCCGCATGGCAGACCTGTTCTGGTTGAAATGACAAAAAGAGAGTTGGAGAAAAATTTTGGCAGAGTCTAAAATAAATCTTATTGCAATAGTCGGCCCTACCGCTTCTGGAAAAACGTCTCTTGCGGTTGAAATTTGCAAAAAGATCGGCGGTGAAGCTGTTTCGTGCGATTCTATGCAGATTTATAAAGGGATGGATATTGCAACCGCAAAGCCTGCTTATGATGAAATGCAGGGTATTCCTCATCATTTAATCGGATTCGTTGAGCCTGATGAGCCTTTCAGTGTTTATAAATATTGTGAAGAAGCCAAGAAGGCAATTGACGATATTGTATCAAGAGGAAAAATTCCGGTTGTTGTTGGCGGCACAGGTCTTTATTTTAATTCTTTGGTTGATAATGTTGAATATCTTTCGGAAGAAACGGATTTTGGCTATCGGGATGAATTGAAAAAGAGAGCCGAAAATGAAGGAGCCGAAAAACTTTTTGAAGAGTTGCGTGTAATTGACCCTGACGCGGCAGAAAAACTTCATAAAAATAATTTGGGCAGAATTATCAGAGCGCTTGAAATTCATAAAACAACGGGTAAAACAAAAACTGTTCAGAACGAACTTTCAAGAAAATCACCGTCGCCGTATTCGGTTACGGCTATATGCCTTGATGCAAAAGACCGTCAATATTTATATGACAGAATCAACCGAAGAGTTGATCTGATGCTTGAAGCGGGGTTACTTGAAGAAGCGGAATCTTTCATAAATTCACCTCTTGGACAAACGGCAAAGCAAGCAATCGGTTATAAGGAATTATCCCCGTATTTCGTTGGCGAAAAATCACTTAATGAATGTGTTGAAAATCTTAAAATGCAAACGAGAAGATATGCAAAACGCCAATTGACCTGGTTCAGACGCGATGAAAGAATGAATTTTCTTTATATTGATGAGCATCAAAGCATTGAAAGCCTTTTGTGTGAAGCGTTAAATATTATTAAAAGGAGTGCGGATTTTGAAATTTAAAGAGAATATTTCAAAAATTATACCGGTTTTTGCAATATTTATTGTAATTATTTTTGCCGTAACTGAAATATACAGTCTTTTAAGCCGCACTATGGTTACTCAAATTACTCGGGAACAAACCGTTCTTGAGACAGTTGATGCACAGATGTTTATAATTAAAGATGAAATTGTTCTTTCAAATAATGCAAACGGTGTAACTGTTCCGATTGCCGCAAATTCCGAGCGAGTAAGCAGAGGAAGTGCAATTGCCGCTGTTTTTTCTAATGAAACATCTGCTGAAAATTATTCTAGTTTACAAACTCTGAATAATAAATTATTAAGTTATAAAAAGATTGACAGCTCGTTAAAGTCGGAGGCCAAGCGGTCTTAGGAAGACAATCC
>JAZOVH010000022.1:0-8014 GCA_045658585.1 Acutalibacteraceae bacterium
ACTTAATTAACTGGATTAATAAAACGAGGGAGAAAATCTGAATATGAAGATTTTTATTGTATGCTTTCTTTCATGGCTGATTGCTCAGATTATCAAAGTTATCATCAATACAGTTAAATATTTCTATAATAAAAAGAAAGGCAGAAAGCATAATAAGGTAACCATTGAAACTTTCTTTAAGCTTGGCGGAATGCCCAGTTCACACACTGCAACCGTTATCGCTCTTTGCGGATGCCTCGGTTTAACAACAGGATGGAATTCCGATGTTTTTGCCGCAAGCGGTGTTTTTGCATTTATAACAATGTTTGATGCCGTTAAAGTAAGACTTCCCATAAGCAGACTCACAGATGCATTCAACCGTCTTCAGGGCAAAGTTTGCGGAGAAGATGTGCAGGATGTCAAAAAGGTAGAGGGTCACACAATCCCCGAAATCATCGGCGGTATCATTGTTGGTGCAAGCGTGTCGGTGTTTATGGTTAAGGTTGTAGGCTTCCTCGGTTAATTATGAAAACATATTTAAGCTTTGTTTCGCAAACCAAAAAATCAGAACTTGATAAATGGTTTAAAGAAATGAGCGAAGAAAAGAAAAATGCCGTGCTTAAGCTTCAGAAAGCCGAAACCGCAAATCAGCGCATTGTTGCCGATGCTATGGTGAGAAAAGCTTTATCCGAAATAAGCGGCATTAAAACCGATGAAATAATATTTTCTGCCAATGAATATGGCAAACCTTATTCAAAAAACGCATATGTTCAGTTCAGCGTCAGCCACAGCGGGGATGCCGTTATATGTGCGGTTTCAGATAAACCTGTAGGCATAGATATTGAAAAAATCCGCGATGTCAGATTTAAAACGGCACAACGCTTTGCAACTGCGGAAGAGCTTGAATATATCGGCGAAAATGTTGAAAGATTTTTTGAAATATGGACTTTGAAAGAAGCTTATTTCAAATGTATCGGAACAGGTCTTGATTCATCGGTTAAAAACATATCGTTTAAAATAAACGGTGAGAAAATCGAATGCTCCGAAAAAGGTTATAAATTCGGATTTTTAAAAACGGCAGAAGGTTATTGCTGTTCAATATGTGAAAAAATAAGCGATGCAGGTTAAACTGCATCGCTTTTTCTTTAAAAATCTCTGTCTATTGTCATCTGTCTGTAATCGAGAAATTCAAATCCGAGTGAACTGTAAAGCTTTATTGCGCCGAGATTATCTTCACCAACCTCAAGGCGTATTCTTCTGATTTTTCCCTTAAACTCATTTTCAATAAATTTAAAAAATTCTTTTCCGATTCCTTTGCTTCTGTATTCCTCTTCAACAAAAAGTTCTTCTATCCAGGCTGCAAGACCGCCAACCTCGGTTTCAAATTTCATTGAAACAACGGCGTAACCAGCAGGTGATTTGTCTGCCTCAAAAATGAAGCCGTAAACAAATCCGTTATCCTTTAAGGATTCATCAAAAGCGGACATCATAACATCATCGGAGGGGAAATGAAGCACGGCGGGAGGCGCATAGAATTTTTTAACCATAGTAAAAAATTTTTCTCTGTCTTTATCTTCAAATCTTCTGAATTCAATGTTCATTTATTTTTCCTCGTCAAGCTTTATTTTGTTTGTGTAAATATAATCGTGAAGATATTTTCTGACGTTATCAAGTTCAAGAGTTTCAACCCATTGACCGTTTACGGTTGTTGCTTTCATATGCTCATCAATCGGCACTCGGTTTTGCTCAATATCAAAAGCAATAAGACCGATTCCCGCTTTATAAGCAAGACCTGTTATTTCAGAGGCAGACATATCTGTTTTTATAAGCGGAAAAACCTGCTGCATTGTTGAAATAAGAGTTGATATCCCTGCGGATTTTGCCTGATTAATTAAAGCGGTGATAACTTTTCGCTGTCTGTAGGTTCTCATATAATCAGAATCAAGCTTTCTGATTCTGCAATAAACAAGAGCTTCTGCACCGTTAAGGTGAACTTTTTCGCCGCTTTCAACGGTATGCCTTGTTGTGCTGTTAATGAATTTTGCTTCCTTGCTTGTAACCTCAACATCAACGCCGCCGAGATTGTCGATTATCTTTGTGAACATATTGAAATCAACCATAACATAATGGTCAATATCAACGCCGAAGTTATATTCTATTGTGTCAACAACAAGCTGCGGGCCTCCGTATGAGCAGGCGGCATTGAGTTTGGCTTTCTTGCCTTTTGACGGAATTTCAACCCAGCTGTCACGCAGAAATGAAGTCAGCTTTATTTTGCTGTGAACAAAATCAACGGAAATCAATATCATCGAATCCGAACGCGAGGAGCTTTCAGCGGAGCCGTCAACACCCAGAAGAAGTATGTTTGAAACAAGAGGACTGCTGCTGAGTTGTGACTGTGAAACATATTCGTTTGATTCAAGGTCTTCGCGGGTGTATCCCGATGCCGCCGCAACGAGGAATATAAGAGCCGACGAAAGAAGAAAAGCAACTGCAAGCACCGATGCAATGAATTTCAGCAATCGGTGTTTTTTCTTTTTTTTAGGCGGTTTATCATCCTGCGGAGGAGGTGCAGACGGTTGCTCATCAAGATAAACAACTTCAATGTCGGATGAGCGTCTGCGTTTTGAAATATATATATCTTCCATATTTTTATCCTTTCGGCTGAATTATCAACATTCTACTCCAATTATAGATTATATACAAGGCTAAATTGTAAAAAATTTTTATATATAGTGTTAAAAGATTTGACATTTGACAATTCGTGATTTAAAATATAACGGAGCACGTGTGCGAGAAAGTCGGGCAGTCGCGGGCAGCTTATGCTGCGTGAGGAAAGTCCGAGCTTCACAGAGCGGGATAACGGCTAACGGCCGCCGAGGGTGACCTTAGGGAAAGTGCAACAGAGATATACCGCCTGATTAATCAGGTAAGGGTGGAAAGGCGAGGTAAGAGCTCACCGGCACACGGGGAACCGTGTGGCCCTGTAAACCCTATCCGAAGCAACACCGACCGGAGGAGCAGATTTATCTGCGGCGCTTGCTCGGCGATACTCCAAAGGGTGGCTGAAGCAATGCAGCAATGTATTGCATAGATAGATGATTGCCTTAAATGACAGAACTCGGCTTACAGGCTCTCTCGCACACGGCTTCTTTTGAGGATTGTTTTATGGATGAATTAACAGAAATAACAGGCATAATTGAATTTATAACTTTTCAGAATCCCGATAACGGCTACACTGTTCTTGAATTTTCAAGCAACGGTGAGCTTTATACTGCAACGGGCAACGTCGGCAGTTTATATCCCGGTGAAAAAGTAACATTCAAAGGCTCATGGGTTGTTCATCCAACTTTCGGTAAACAGTTTAAAATAGAGGGCACGATAAGAGAAATGCCCGAAACTGAAGCGGAGATGCTTTCTTATCTCGCTTCGGGTCTTATAAAAGGAATAAAAGAAAAAACCGCACAGAAAATTATAACAAAATTCGGTTCGGATAGTTTTAATATTATAGAAAACTGCCCCGACAGACTTGCACAAATAAAAGGTATTTCTCTTGAAAGAGCAAGGGAAATCTCCAATGAATTCAAAAAGAGAGCACACGAAAGAGAAGCCCTCATTGCACTTGAAAAATACGGTATGTCAACTGCAGAATGCTTAAGAGTGTTCAAAGTGTTCGGCACAAAGTCCGTTGAAACCGTTGAGAAAAATCCCTATTTGCTTTGCAGCGAAAGAGTAGGGATTGATTTCGTAAAAGCTTGTGAAATAGCAGACAGACTTCCATCTCCTCCTGCGGATGAATTCAGAATTGCGGCAGGTATTTTATATGTTGTGCGTCATAATCTTTATAACGGACACACTTGCTTGCCTCGTGAAAAACTTTTTGCTCCGTGTGTATCACTTCTCGGATGCACTGATGATGACATTGATATACAGTTAGATAAACTGATTGAACAAAAACAGCTTGTTTCTTATCCTCTTGCAAACAGAGAATATGTTTTTATGCCCGATATTTATAATGCAGAAAAGAAAGCGGCAGACAGTATTCTTTTTATGAAGCATTTCGCTCCGAAAAATACGAGTGATATTGAAGAACAAATCAGCTATGCTGAGCTTATCGGCGGTGTTGTTTATAATGAACAGCAACGCCGTGCAATAAAGCTTGCGGTTGAAAAAGGAATTCTTATTCTTACCGGCGGACCCGGAACCGGTAAAACAACAACTTTGAGAGGAATTCTTAAGGTGTTTGAAAGCTGTGGGCTTGAAGTTGCTCTTGCCGCACCTACAGGCAGGGCGGCAAAAAGAATGAGTGAACTTACGGGAAGAGAGGCGCAAACAATTCACCGCCTTCTTGAGGTTGAATGGGACAGTAACGACAGACCCGTTTTCAGCAGAAACAAAAGAAATCCGCTGAGCGCAAATGCAGTTATAATTGATGAACTTTCAATGGTTGATATTGTGCTTTTTTCAAGCCTTCTTGATGCACTTCCGATTGGTTGCAGACTTGTTATGGTTGGAGATTCGGACCAGCTTCCGCCCGTTGGCGCAGGTAATGTTCTGCACGATATGATAAATTCAAAGGCACTTCCCGTTGTTGAGCTTACAGAGGTTTTCCGTCAGGCAATGGAAAGCCTTATTGTTACCAATGCTCATAAAATAGTAAACGGCGAGTTCCCCGATATAACAAGAACGGATAAGGATTTTTTCTTTATGGAAAGACCTCTTCCCGCTAATGCTGCGAAAACCGTTGCCGAGCTTTGTGCCGTAAGATTGCCGAAAGCATATAAGTATGACCCGCTTGAGCATATTCAGGTTTTATGTCCTTCAAGAAAAGGTGAAGCGGGAACAGTTAATCTCAATAAAATTTTGCAAAATCAGCTTAATCCTCCTGCAAAATATAAGAGAGAAAAAAACTTCGGTCAGCGTATATTCCGTGAAGGGGATAAGCTGATGCAGATAAAAAATAACTATAATATTACCTGGACAAGCTCCGATAAAGAGGGTATGGGTGTCTTTAACGGAGATATCGGAATACTTGACAATATAAACGAAGCGGCAAGAACGCTGAGAATAAAATTCGATGATAAGGTTGCCGAATATCCGTTTGAGGGCAGTCAGGAACTTGAACACGCTTATGCAATAACGGTTCATAAAAGCCAGGGTAACGAATTTGAGGCGGTTATTATGCCTGTTTCGGGTGTTGTGGAACAGCTTGCATACCGTAATCTTCTTTATACTGCGGTAACCAGAGCAAAATCAAAAATGATTCTGGTGGGTTCCTGTCAGACACTTGAAAAAATGGTTCTTAACGACAGTAAAGCCAAAAGATATTCTGCCCTTAAATACTTTATAATGCTTGGTGAAGATAATTGAAACGGATTTTTATGATTCCGCTTTTCTCGCTTTTACCCAAAAGATGTGCGTTTTGCGGCAAAGTTATTGAAGCTGATTCATTGATGTGCAGAAACTGTGAGAAGTCTGTATCGCGAATAGAAAAAGAAATCTGCAAAAAATGCGGCAGAGAAAAAGCTTTTTGTTCGTGCAAAAAATCAGCTAATTATTATAACGGAATAGCTGCACCGTTTTATTTTGAAGGTGTTGTCAGAAGCGGTATGCACAGATTCAAATTCAGAAAAAGTCCCCGTAATGCTGAAGCTTATTCTATTGAAATGGCTTCAACGGTAAAACAAAGATTTAAAGATATTACTTTTGATTTTATAACCGAAATACCAATGACCAAAAAGAGTATCAAAAAGCGAGGATATAACCAATGTTTGCTTCTGGCAAAGGGTGTTTCAGAAAAGCTTGATGTTGAGCATAAAGAAAATTTTCTTGTAAAACTTTATGAAACCAAAAATCAGCACGGCTTGAACTATAGCAACAGAAAAGGCAACCTGACAGGCGTTTATGATGTTGTTTCGCCCGAAGATGTTGAGGGAAAAACAATTCTTCTTTGTGATGATGTCTCAACAACGGGTGAAACTTTCAATGAGGCGGCAAAAATGCTTTGGCTTTACGGCGCAAAAGAGATTTATTGCATTGCCGTTGCGCTCACTAAACGGAAGAAATAATAATATTACATTATATATAAAGAGAAAGGCGGTGAAACAATGCTCGGAACAAATATCGGAATAGATTTGGGAACAACCTCAATAGTGATTTATGTTGAGGGCAAGGGTATTGTTTTATCCGAGCCTTGTGCGGCGGCATATGAAAGAAGCACGGGCAAGCTTCTCGCAGTAGGCAAAAAAGCGGGCGATATGTATGAAAAAGCTCCCGACGCCATAAGAGTTGTGAAGCCTATGACTCACGGCATTGTTTCCGATTTTACCGCAACCAAACATATTCTTCGCTCAATGCTTTCAAGAATATGTAAAAATATGGTGTTCAAACCTAATGTTGTAGTCTGTGTTCCGTCAATGGTAACAAGTCTTGAAAAAAGAACAATTCTTGATTTGATAACCTCAGCGGGTGCGGCAAAAGCCTGTCTTATCGAAGAACCGCTTGCAGCAGCCCTCGGTGCGGGTCTTAAAAGTGACCGACCTATGGGTACAATGGTTGTTGATATAGGCGGCGGTACAACAGATATAGCTGTTATAACAATGGGATGCATTTCTATATCCAAATCCGTCAAGGTTGCGGGAAATGCGCTCGATGAAGCTATTGCAAGGCAGATAAGAAGAGAAAGAGACGTTATAATCGGCGAAAGAACCGCTGAATATATCAAAAGACAAATCGGCTGCTGCCACCTCAGAAACGCTGAACTCGGAATAACCGTTAAGGGTAAACATTTTATAACGGGTATGCCCGTCAGCATCGAGGTCAACTCAACCGAAACTTATCTTGCCATGAGACCGCATCTCGAAACAATAGGCGAAGCGGTACGCTCCGTTCTTGAGTTAACACCACCTGAGCTTTCTGCTGATATTTCAGATACCGGAATTTATCTGACCGGCGGCGGCGCTTTGCTTCTCGGAATTGATGAAATGATAAGAAAGAAAACGGGAGTGAAAACATATATTGCCGATGACCCTCTTAACTGCGTTGCAAGAGGAACGGGAGAAGCTCTTGCTCATATTGACATAATCAGCCAGAACGGATATGTGTTTAAGGCAAGAGATGAAATCGGAGGCCTGACTCCCGAAGTGAATGAATAAATAAAAATAAACCGTCCAATAATGTTTTCAAAACATAAAGGACGGTTTTATTTATGAAAAGAATAAAAAGATTAGAAATCTCGGTTGCTTTGGGTCTTGTTATATCTGTGATTGTTTCAATAGCAGGCTTTGGAGCAGAATGCAAGAACATAAGAGAAGATGTTGTCCGTCTCCACATTCTTGCAAATTCAGACAGCGAAGCAGACCAAAATGTAAAGCTTGCAGTGAGGGATGTGCTTCTTGAATGCGGAGCTGAAATCTTTTCTGGCGCTTTAGATAAGAATAATGCGGCTCAATATCTTGAAGCGGAAAAAGAAAAACTTATTGAAACTGCAAACCGTGTGCTTAAAGAAAACGGATTTGATTATTCCGCTCAGGTGTTTCTCGTGAATGAATACTTTAACACACGAACCTATGAGAATTTTACAATGCCTGCAGGGGAGTATCTTGCTTTGAAAGTTATTCTCGGAGAAGGTAAGGGTCATAACTGGTGGTGTGTGATGTTTCCGCCTCTTTGTCTGCCAGCCGCATCGGAGCAAACGGATATTGACGCGGTTTTCGGCGAAAACGGGATAAAGATAATAGAGGGAAACAAAGGCTATGAAATAAGGTTTAAAATAGTGGAAATAATTGAAGATATAATGAATAGAATAAAGAAATAAAACATTCCAACAAGGCAAGCTGCGCTTGCCTTGTTCTTCTCGGCCATACTAAACACACGGGCAAGTTGACAACAAGGGAATAAAAAGGTGAAAAAAGGTGTTGACAAAGGCGGAGTGGTGTGATATATTATTCGAGCACCCGCAAGACAGGGTGCCGCACATTGAAAATTAAACAACGAAGAAAAAGAACAAAACCCTTGAAAAATTTTTTTGAGAGTA
>JAZOVH010000023.1:0-9855 GCA_045658585.1 Acutalibacteraceae bacterium
AGCGTATCTTGAATGTATGACCTCATACTTGCAAAACGAAACCGAATACGGATGGTATCTTTGTTTGCACGAAGGTAACATTATCGGTGGTCTGGGTGTTATTGAAAACGATTTTCATGAGCGAACGGACCTTTCTCCAAACATCTGCGCTGTTTTTACAGAAGAAAAACACCGAAGACAAGGAATTGCGGGGCATTTACTTAATATGGCAGTTGAAGACTTGAAATCAGCAGGTATTTCCCCTGTATATTTGGTTACAGACCACACAGGTTTTTATGAAAGATACGGTTGGGATTTTTTCTGTATGGTGCAATGTGACGACGAAGCCGATATGTCAAGAATGTATGTCCATAAATAACGAAACCAGGAATTCCCCACTTTGCCAACTGCAACCCGGGCAGCTATCAAAGGTTAATAGGACTGACCTGTTTTTACGAGTTGACATCGGCTATGATGACGCTCTGAAATACAGAAAATCGACGGGTATGTATCTCCGCCCGTATCAATGGGAAGATTTAACCGTCGAAGTCTGTATATGATATAACCGACTCCCTCTGTTGGAAACAGCAGAGGGAGTTTTTGTTTGTGTGTATCACACTATATGCTTGACAATATCGAATATCGACAGTATAATATATATGTCGATATTCGATATAAAGGTGGTGCGGTTTTGCCGAGATTAAAATTTCAAACATTAACCGAGCAGATGTTTTATATTTTGTTATGCCTTAAAGATGAATGCTGCGGAATTGATATTATGGATAAAGTTTCGCAGATGACAGACGGCAGAGTAAAAGTTGGCTCGGGTACGCTTTATAATCTGCTTGAACAGTTTTTGGATTCGGGGATTATTATTCAGACAAAGGCAGAGGGCAGACGTCGCAATTATGTTCTGACGGAAAAAGGAAGAGATGTGCTCAGATGCGAATACGAACGCCTTTGCACTCAGGCAGAAGATTACTGTAAAATGTTTCTGTAAGGAGGTACGATCATGTCTCGAGAAAAGAGTTTTAAAACTTTTCGTAAATATTTTGCTTATTATGACCAAACGGGTATGCAGGAATATTTAGAACAAAAAGCTTCTGAAGGTTGGCGGCTTGTTAAAAAGCAATTTGCAGGTGAGTGGGAATTCAAGAAAGCCGAACCGCAAAAGCTTCATTACACAATAACCTATCTCCCGCAGTTTTCGAATGAGGACAGTTTTTTACTCTCCGAAAATAAAAATGAATATCTTGAGCTTTGTTCGGCATCAGGCTGGCAATTTGTTTGTGCATATAAAAATATGGTTATCTTTTTTAATGAGGAAGAAAATCCGCTGCCTCTTGAAACCGACCCCGAGGTTGAACTCGACTTGATACATAGATCATTTTTAAAACACGATTTGCCCAAAACAATTTTTGTTTTTGCTGCTTCTACAATAGCATTCTTTTATCTATTGTTTTCTAAAGGAAATGTTTTAGAGTTAGGACTTTTCGCTTTTTTCTCATTTCATATCGCTATCGATTTCTACGGCTATATTCGTTGGAGAAAAAAAGCGCTTGCCGCTGCGGCAACAGGTAAATTCAGCAGAACAAACATTCCAGATAAGCTTCTTTCGATTTTGTTAGTTTTATTTTTTCTTCTGTGTGTTGCAACTATTATTGTAAAATCAATTATAACCAGTGATTGGGAGACACTTGTAGTAATATGTGATGTTGCTGTTGTGATAATTTTTAATATAATTCTGGATAAATATAAAAACAAAACAGATGATAATTGGAAAAGAAATTTGATTAACTTTGTTTCGGTTTTGATTTATGTTGCAACTATATTTTTGGGAAACTATTTTCTTGATTTGTTCTAATGCTGGCATTAAAAACAGAAGATAATAACTCAAACCTCCTTGTAAAATGGCATTCCCAAATACAAGGAGGTTTTTCATAAGTTTTCATATAAAATCGACATCCTCGACAAATCCATGATTACATTATAATATTATCTCGCAATCAAAAAATGTAACGAAAGAATTGATTTTACTTTGTTATTCAGCATTTTATATATAAGTATTTAATTGCGTTGACTTTAACAGTTTTTAGAAATTTCTTTCCAGAACACACTGACCGATAAAGCAATCAGAAAAATCACCCACATAGTCAACACCTCTCAAACTCGTTGTGGCTTTACATACCCTTTGTCAACGCTTTATAGAATGCCGTTAATCCTGCTAAAAAGAAGAATAAATATATCATATTTGTTACCTCTCAAAATCCGATTTTTGCCTTTGTTTTGGGTTTGTTATTGCCTGACTCTTTTTCTTTGACGGGCGGAGCATCTTTGTCGCCTTCAACTTCTTCGGGTGAAAGCACAAGTGCGATAACACTCGAATGTGTAATAAACATTGTCTGTGCATAGGCATAATCATCAATTTTGTCGTAGAGTCTGCCTGCGCTGACCGTACCCGCATAAACGGTGCTTGTGCTGTTGGCAACATAGCCGATTGTGTCAATAGCGGGAAGCTCGGCACGGATTGCTTCTTCGTCATAATCGTTGTCATCTTCTTTGACGATTCTGAAAATCTTGCCGACCTTAAACGGCTTCATGCCGAAATAATTCTTAACTCCTGTTATTGTGATAAAAACATTTTCCATAGCTTTATTCCTCTCTGATTTTTCATTTTATGTATCCTATGCTTATATAATAAAACTTTTACTGTCCCATAAAACTCCCTCCATCGGAGTTTTGTGGGTCTTTTTTCATTTAACCTCAACTTATTTTTCATCAGGGAAACCGCCCCGAAACCTGAATTTAATTCTTTCGGACAGTTGAAAACGATGCCGAAATATGGTATAGTGTTACAAGTTTCTTTTAAGGAGAGATTTTATGTCAAATCAAAACAGCCTTAAAAAGCGTTGGCTTTATCTTGCAGCAGGCGTTTTTGCAATGCTTTTTTCGGGAGTGCTGTATGCCTGGTCAATCCTCAAGGTTCCGTTTAAAGAGGAATTCGGCTTTGGCGAAGACGTGCTTTCACTCAATTTTACATTAACAATGTGTTTCTTCTGCCTCGGTGCATTTTTCGGCAGTCTTATCTGCAAAAAAATCGGGGTAAAAATAACACTTATTATTGCAGGCCTGCTTGTTGGCGCAGGTTTCGTTTCAACGGGTCTGCTTACTGCGCAGTCAAGCCCGTGGCTGCTTTACATAACCTATGCAATTCTTGCGGGTACGGGCATCGGCATTTCATATAACGTTGTTGTGTCAACCGTTTGCTCCTGGTTTCCCGACAGAAAAGGCTTTTGCTCGGGTTGCCTTATGATGGGCTTCGGAATAAGCACGCTGCTTATGGGCAACGCAATAAGCATTCTGTTTGAAAATGCCGCTTTCGGCATGAGCAAAACCTATATTCTGCTCGGCATCATACTTGCAGTTGTGCTTATTATTGCGGGAATCATACTCCGCAAGCCCTCTGCAGAAGATAAGCTCCCCTCTCCCAAAGCGGGAAAAAGCGTTAAAAAAGAAGCATTTGAAAGCCGCGATTTCACAACGAAAGAAATGCTTAAAAGCTTCACTTTCTGGAGAGCTTTTGCGTGCATGGCATTCATAACCGCAGTAGGCAATTCGGTAATCAGCTTTGCAAGAGACCTTGCAATTTCGGTTGAAGCATCCGAGGCTCTTGCCGTTACTCTGGTTGGCGTTCTTTCGGTTTGCAACGGACTCGGCAGAATTCTGACGGGTGCACTTTATGACGCACTCGGACGCCGCACAACAATGATTTCGGCAAACATTCTCACCATCGTTGCCGCAGGCATAACTCTTCTTGCGGTGCAGTTCGGTTCATTGCCCGTATGCATCATAGGACTTTGCCTGACGGGTCTTTCCTATGGCTCTTGCCCGACGCTGACTTCTGCATTCACCTCGTCTTTCTACGGACAGAAATATTTTTCGGTTAACTACAGCCTCACAAACTTCAACCTGATTGTTGCCGCATTTATTGCAAAATTCAGCAACACACTTCTTGCACAGCACGGCAGCTACACAGCACCGTTTACAATGCTTCTTATTCTTGCCGTCTGCGCACTCGGACTCAATATTTCCGTTAAAAAACCTGAATAAAACAAAGCCGCCCGATGGGCGGCTTTAATTTTGTTTTCTTTGCGTAATTATTATAAAACAAATCCGAAAACTTACAACCTACGCTGCGTTGAACTATTGAAATTTATTATTCTTATGTATATAATAATCTCATTGAAAAAAAGGAGGCGAGCAGCTTGCCCGAAGCAAAGAAAAATCAGCTATCCAAAAAGGATATTTTTATGTTCAGCCTTATGGGTTTAACCGCGGTGCTCATTACGGCTGCAGGCATATATTTTAATCAGAGCTTTCTGCGTATTCTTCCGCTTTATATTTCACTCATGGTTGGTTTGCTTCAATCCCGCGTCAACCGCTATGCAAACCTTGTGGGCAGCATCAATTCTCTGCTTTACGGCGTTGTTTATTTTTATTACGGGCTTTACGGCTCGATGTTTTCGGCGGTTCTTTTTTCATTTCCCATCCAGCTTCTGACTTTCCTGCGATGGAACAAAAACAAATGGGAGCATTCAACCGTGCTTCGCAAACTGACCGCAAAACAGAGAATTTTGCTTGGCGTCGGTTTCATTGTTGCGCTGATTGCAGCGTGGATTATTCTTCCGCTTATAGGCTCTCAATATGTTTTCCTTGACAGCATAACGAACATGATAGGCATAATTATTTATTTCCTGACCATGTTCGCTTTTGTTGAATACACATTCCTGATGATTATCAACGGCGTTATCGGCATTGCTCTCTATGTTCAGATGCTTGGTGAATCGCCCGAAATGACAACATATCTTATTTTTTCAATCTATTCGTTCATTTGCATAACCATTGCTTTCTTTCAGGCAAAAAAGATTTATAAAAACCAGCAGACGGAGGTGCACAATGAAAATTGAACTCATCGGCAACCCCAAAACAATAATATCAAATCCTCACAGCCGTCACGGATATTTTGCCTGGCCCACCGCCAAGCTTCTGCAAAACGGCAAAATTGCGGTTGGTGCATCAGGCTTCAGATTTGAACACATCTGCCCGTTCGGAAAATCCGTTATATCTTACAGTTCTGACGGCGGTGAAACCTATACTTTGCCTGCACCCGTAATCGATACCCCGCTTGATGACAGAGATGCGGGAATATGCACCTTCGGCGAAAGCGGTGTTATTTTTACCACCTTCAACAATTCTGCCGATATGCAGAGGGAACACAATAAAGACAATGTTTATATTCAAAGCTACATCAACACAATAACAAAAGAGGATGAAGAAAAATATCTCGGTGCTCTTTTCCGCATAAGCAACGATTGCGGAATAACATTCGGCAGGATTTTTCATTCACCGATAACCTGCCCCCACGGACCCACCGAGCTTCGTGACGGCACGGTTTTATGGGCGGGAACAAGGTTTGACGATATTTTTGCAGGCATTGAAATCCGCCGTCTTGACACCGAAAGCGGCGAAACCGAACTTATAGGCAAAATAACTTCTTCAGATAAAAATGTTGTTCTCAACGAGCCTCATTTGATTGAACTGCCGAACGGCAGATTAATATGCCATATCCGAGGCGAAAATTCAGAGCTTTTCAGCGGCGGCGAAGAAACCTTATTCACAGTTTTTCAGAGCGTTTCCGATGACGGGGGCAAAACCTGGTCTGAACCCGAAATGCTTCTGGATAAAACGGGCGGCGCGCCTCCCCACCTTATTCTGCTCAGCTCGGGAGTTCTTCTTTCAACCTACGGAAGAAGAAAACAGCCCTACGGAATTATGGCAATGATAAGCCTTGACGGCGGTGAAAGCTGGGAAAAAGATATTCGCCTTTATGAAAACACCGCAAGCGACGACATAGGCTACCCCTCAACCGTTGAACTGCCCGACGGCACTTTGCTTACGGTTTTTTATGCCAAAGAAGAAAACGATGAAAACCCCTGCGTTATTATGCAGCAAAAATGGAAATTAATATAGGTGATATTATGAAGAAGACAAATAAACTTTTAGCTTTTTTAATTGCAGTTTCGCTTATTTTCGGCACAATCGGTTTCTTTGCATATGCGGAAGAAAGCGAAAAAAACTATTATTATATCGACTCAATCAACGGTGATGATTCCAACAGCGGAACAGAAATTGACAGCCCCGTTAAAACAATCAACGGTCTTAAAGACCTTGTTGTTAAGCCCGGCACACATTTTCTTTTCAAAAGAGGCGGCGAATATGAATGCACCGCAACTCTGACCTGCAACGGCACAAAAGAAAATCCCGTTGTTATTTCTTCTTACGGCGAGGGCGAAGACGCAATTCTTTATACCAACGAGAAAAAGGATGTTCTGCGTCTTTTTGACTGTTCATATGTTACCGTTTCCGACCTTCAGATAACCGCACACAACGGCGGCGGCATATGGATTGACACCTATAATCAGACCTCCGAAGGCATCATAATCGAAAATGTTTATTTTTATGATATGCAGAATTATCAGGTTCACAGCCGTGATGATTTTTCAAACGGCGCGGCGGTTGCAAGAGCTGCTGTTATGGTCAAAGGTCTGCCCGCAAAATCAAGATATGCGGTTAATGACCTCACCATCAGAAACTGTGAGGTTTTTGAATGTGCAAACGGTTTTATGCTCTGGGGCTCATGGAATGATCAGCAGGCACCCTGGTGCGAAGAGGATGAAATCGACCCCGTTTATAACGAAGGCGTGCTCGTTGAAAACTGCTATTTCCACGAAATGGATGCCGAGGCGGTTGTTGTTGGCATCTGCAAAGGTGCATTGGTAACAAACTGCCGCGCAATCAACTGCTGTCAGGGCGGTGCGGAGCTTTTGCCAAACGGCGATGTTGAATATTTCACCGCGGCAATGTGGTTCTGGGGCAGCGAAAGCAGCACCATTCAGTATTGTGAAATCGCGGGTCAGAAAAACATCGGCGACGGTATGGCGATTGACTTTGATTCCTACAGCCACAACTGCACCTATCAGTATATCTATTCCCACGATAATGTCCGCTTTATGTGTAACTGTCCCAACCACAGCGGACACAGCGGAAACACCGTTCGCTACTGCCTTTCAGTTAATGACAACAAGGCACGTTCAACAACCGCTGTCGGCGCTTGCGGCGAACATAATTTCAGCTTCTATAACAACACAATAGTTAACTGCGGTGAGTTCCAGTTCAAAAATCTTTATAACTCATACATCGCAAACAACATAATTGTTCCCATGGACGGCGCAACCTTTGCCTATGACCCCGACCCGTCAAGAAAAAATGTTTTTGAAAACAACTGCTATTATAATGTTATGTCACCGCTTGTTGATTTGGGCGCAATGAACACCGTTCCCGGTTTTTCGGGCACCGATTATTCCGATGTTAACAGCTTTATGCTTTCGGCAGATTCTCCCCTCATCGGTGCAGGCTCCGCAACAGGTGTTGAAACCGACTTTTACGGCAACCCCGTTCAGAGCAACAATATCGGTTGCTACGGCGGCACGGGAACCGATGCGGAATACAAGGGCGAAAACATAATCGAAAAGCTTATTCGAATGATTGTTAATATTTTCTGGACTATCAAGCACGAAATATACGTTATTTTTGATTAAGGTGAGCATATATGAAAAATACTGAAAAAATTCAGCAAAATGAAAAGCGTGAACTTGAAAGATTCAAAAGAATGCAAATGCGCAATTCGGGAAGCAAATATTTCTTTGTTTTGCTTCTTCTTATCGCTATTGTAAATATTCTTGACGAAGTTACAAGCAACCTGACGGTTACGGTTCAATCCTCATTTGTAACCGAATTTTTTGTTAACAACCCCTTTATGGGCAAATACTACAGCTACGAAGACGGTCTTGCCTTTCATTCGGGCATCGGTGTTTTCACCTATGTTCTGGGCTTGTTCACTCCGTTTTATAAAGCCCTTGCAGATAAATGGGGCAGAAAACCGCTGTTTGCCATTTCAACTCTCGGTATGGCAACGGGTCTTCTGGTTATTCATCTTTCGTCAAGCTACATAATGTTCCTTATCGGCTTTGCAATAATCAGCTTCTTTATGGGGCACGATATTCAGATTATCTATATTCTTGAAGAAGCCCCCGATAAACACCGCGCAAAAATTTACAGTTTCCTTAAAAGCTTCGGCATTTTAGGCGTTATCCTTATCCCCGCTCTGCGCGATATGCTTATGGGTAACGATGCAACAAAATGGCGTGAAATCTTTCTTGTTCCCGCCCTCATCGGCTTTGCCGCCGTTGTGCTCGTTATTCTTCTTGCAAAAGACACCAAAGTTTTCATCGGCGAAAGAATCGAATATCTTTCCCGCCCCTATGAAGAAAGGCAGAGAGAAAAAGCCCTTAAAAAACAGCAGAAAGAAGCCCAGCGAAATCAATCGGGTGTTTTCAACGGCGTAAAATATATTTTTTCAAACAAAGACACCAAGATGCTCATTATTGCCCATATCATTTTTGATGCCGCAATGCCCGCAATCGCTCTTTATTTTGAATCTTCAATGCACCGTGCGGGAATGAGCACAAGCGATATAACAAAAGCTCTGTTTATGGTGCCCGTTATCTATGCTTCAATAACCTTCCTTTCAGGCTTTATCGCCGATAAGGCGGGCAGAAAAGCAACGGTTAATCTCTTTTCCGCAACCTGCGTTGCGGGATATATTCTTTTTGTTATCGGCATTCTCAAGGGCTGGAATCCGTATCTTATCGGTTCATTTGCAGGCCTTTATCAGGGCTCATATTGGATTGGCAGAGATTATATGAATGTTATGATGACAGAAAAAGTGCCCACAGACATCCGTGCATCCGTTGTTGGTGCAGAGGGCTTGCTCGTTATCATCGGTCTTGTTGTTGGCTACGCAAGCATAATAATCGGCATGATGCTTATGCCCATATGGTGGGCTTGCCTTGCAATATCCGTGCCCACCGTCAGCGTTGCCGCAATTCTCTTTGCCCTTAAAGTTAAAGAAACCAAGGGCGCAAATCTTGATATGATACAGTAAGGAGCAGAAAAGATGAAAGTTATCGTTATTTTACCTGACGGCATGAGACCCGATTCGCTCCCCGACATCGCTAATGCTCAGGAAATAATAAAAAAATCAGCATACACAATGAATGCCGAAACCGTTTCGCCTTCGGTTACTCTGCCCTGCCATCTTTCTCTTTTTCACAGCGTTACTCCGCAAAGACACGGCACAACAACCAACACCTATATGCCCCAGGTAAGACCCGTTCGCGGTCTTTGCGAAGTTCTCAAGCAGGCGGGCAAAAAATGCGCAATATTCTATAACTGGGAAGAAATCCGCGATGTTTCCCGCCCCGATTCGCTCCATCACGCTTGTTTCTATGCGGGCAGAAGACTCGGATATAAGGAAGCGGGCGAAATTCTTACCGATTCCGCCATTGAGTATCTTAAAAAATTTGATAACGATTTCACCTTTATTTATTTCGGCTATCCCGATATGCAGGGCCATAACTACGGCTGGATGACCGATGAATATCTTGAAGCCGTTCAGAGCAGCTGGAACAACATTGAAAAGCTTATGAACGAGCTTGGCGATGAATATACCTATATCATCACCGCAGACCACGGCGGACACGACAGAACTCACGGCACCGAAATGCCCGAAGATATGATAATTCCCATTATCATAAACGGCAAAGATTTTGAAGCGTGCAAACAGCTTGAAAATGCAAATATCATTGATATTGCCCCCACTGTTACAAAACTTCTCGGAGTTGAACCCGACATTGAATGGGAAGGAAAACCGCTTATATAAAGATTTACCGCCTCATCCTTTCGGATGAAGCGGTA
>JAZOVH010000024.1:0-8612 GCA_045658585.1 Acutalibacteraceae bacterium
GAAAAAGATTCTTGCAGTTCTTCTTGCTTGCTCAATGCTCTTTGCATTCGCAGCTTGCGGCGGCAACAACGAAGAAACAACAACCACAGCAGCTCCCGAAACAACAGTTGCTGAAGAAACAACAGCAGCAGATGTAACAGAGGCTCCCGCAGCTGATGAAACAACAACAGAAGCAGCAGCTGACGAAACAACAACTGCAGCAGAAGAAACAACAACTGATGTTGCAGCAGCTCCCGCAACAACAGAAGAAATCGTTGCATATTTCAACACAGCTATCAACAGCGCAAAGAAAGATTCAAAGAGCATTCATTCAAACTTCATGAAGCATTCAGTTGCAGGCGAAATTACAGGTATCCCCGGTTGGCTTGAGTTCCTTATTCCCGGCAGTCCCGAAAAATTTGTAGGTGGCTTTATGGGTGAGGACAAGAAAAAGGCAAATGTTACATGGTCATCAGCAGAAGATAAGAATGCTTTCTTCCCCGTTGAAAACGAAACATGGGCAAGCAAGCTCACAGCAGATGATGTTATGAGAGCAACATGTACTCCTTCAGCTGACGGCAAAACATACACAATCAAAATCACAACAAAGGCAGATGATAAGAGCGAGAATGTTAAGCACGGTCAGGGTCATGCACCCAAGGCATTTAATGTTGTTCTTCCTGCAACAATTTCAGACAACATTCCCGGCTTCCTTTCATCTGTTGGCACAGCTGCAATGAACTATCCTTCAAGCACAGTAGTTGTTAAGGTTGATGCTGCTACAGGTCATGTTATTACAGCTAACTATATGCTTTACTGGACAATCAATCTTCCTGTAAAAGATGCAGTAGTTGTTCTTCCCTTCTCAACAGAGAACGATTACGTAATTAATTGGTAATTAAAAAAGGTGACCGTCTTTACGGCGGTCACCATTATTGCGTTAAAAATAAATTTTGGATAAAGGTGATTTACTATGAAAAAGGAAGTTCTTGTTGAAACTTCAGCACGTCACGTGCATGTAAGCCGCGAAGCTCTTGACATCCTCTTTGGTGAGGGTTATGAATTAACTCATAAGAAAGACCTCTCACAGCCCGGTCAGTTTGCTTGCGAAGAAAGAGTAGCTGTTATCGGCTCAAAGGGCAGCTTCCCCGCTGTTTCAATTCTCGGCCCCGTTCGTCCCGCAACTCAGCTTGAGCTCTCACTCACAGATGCAAGAAGCATCGGCGTAACAGCTCCCGTTCGCGAAAGCGGTGACATCGCAGGCTCAGGTGCTTGCAAGCTTGTTGGTCCCAAGGGTGAAGTTGAAATCGAATGCGGTGTTATCTCCGCAAAGAGACATATCCACGCAACTCCCGCAGATGCAGAGAAATACGGTCTTGAGGATAAGCAGATTGTTTGCGTTAAGGTTGAATCAAACGGCAGAAGCCTTATCTTTGATGACGTTGTTGTAAGAGTTCATCCCAATTTTGCTCTTGCAATGCACATTGATACCGACGAATCAAACGCAGCAGGCGCTGTTCCCGGTATGATGGGCGAGATTCTTTAATTCAATAACATAAAAATACCACCGAAGCTCATTTGGGCTTCGGCGGGTTCTTTTTACATGCTTTCGGGAACTGTGATGTTGAACATTGTGAGAATGTTGTTTAAAACATTCTTTACGCAAAGGCAGAGGCTGAGTCTTGCCTGCATAAGTGCTTCATCCTCGCAGTTAACTCTGCAAGCGTTATAGAATTTATGGAAGAGGGTTGCAAGGTCAACCGCATAGCGGGTAATCTTTGCGGGGTCATAATTCTTTGCAGAAAGAATTATTTCATCGGTGAGAGATGCAAGGTGTCTGATAAGTTCTTTCTCTTCGGGAGCCGAAAGAAGAACAAGCTCGGGAATTGTGCATTCTCTTGCGATTTTGCCCTCTGCTTCAAGCTTTTTAACAATGCTGCAGATTCTTGCGTGTGCATACTGGCAGTAATAAACGGGATTCTGTGAGCTCTGTTCAACAGCAAGGTCAAGGTCAAAATCCATCTGTGAGCCGGGCTCTCTCATATTGAAGAGGAAACGAACGGCATCAATGGGAATTTCTTCAAGAAGGTCAACAAGTGTTATTGCCTTGCCTGAACGCTTGCTCATTCGGACAACCTCGCCGTCTCTTGTGAGGCGGACAAGCTGCATAAGAATAATATCGAGGTCGTCGCCGTTGCAGCCGATAGCGTCAAGGGCGCCCTTCATTCTTGCAACGTGACCGTGGTGGTCTGCGCCCCAGATGTCAATGGCTCTGTCAAAGCCTCTGATGAGAAGTTTGTTGCGGTGATAAGCTATGTCAGCGGCAAAATAGGTGGGGTTGCCGTTTGTTCTGATAAGAACCTCGTCTTTGAGTTCAAGCTTTTCGATTTCTTCGGGGGTTTTGCCCTCTCTGAGAAGTCTTGCGCCGAGAACCTCTTTGTTCTTATACCAGACTGCACCGTCTTTTTCATATGTAAGACCCTTGCTGTTCATAATTTCAAGGGTTTCTTTGAGTTCGCCGTTGTTGTGAAGAGTGCTCTCATGGAACCAGGTATCGTATGCAATGCGGTATTTGCCGAGATTTTCTTTCATTGCATCAATGTTCTTGGGCAGAGCGAACTCAACAAGAGCCTTTCTGCGGTCAGCCTCGGATGCATTGATATATTTATCGCCGTTGATTTCTGCAAATTCCTTTGCTCTTGTGATGATATCTTCGCCGTGATAGCTGTCTTCAGGAAGCTCGGGAGCGTTTTCACCGAGGAAAAGCTGCTGATATCTTATATCGAGCGAAAGACCGAATTTATCAATCTGATTGCCCGCATCGTTGATATAGAATTCGCGGCTTACTTCGTAGCCTGCGGCATCAAGAACTGCGGCAAGGCAGTCGCCGAGAGCGCCGCCTCTTGCGTTACCCATATGCATAGGGCCTGTGGGGTTTGCCGAAACGAATTCAACATTTATTTTTTTGCCGCCGCCGAAATCGGAGCGGCCGTAATCCTTGCCTTTTTCAAGAACATCCTGAATAACGCAAGCATTAAAGCTTTCGCAAAGATAGAAGTTGAGGAATCCGGGGCCCGCAACCTCGCAACGGTCAAAGAAAGTATCGGTAAGATCCATTTCTTTAACAATAATATCCGCAATCTTTCTGGGGGCATTGCGCAAATCTCTTGCCCAAGCCATAGCGGCATTTGATGAATAATCGCCGTTTTCTTTGTTTGCGGGAACTTCAATAATGAAATCGCTGAGAGCAACTTCGGGGAAATCGCCGTTTGCAACAGCTCTGCCCGCAGCTTCCATTACAGCTGTTCTTGCCTGCATAACTGCCTGTTTAACTAAAAGTGACATTTTATTGTTCCTCCTTTACCGCAACGGAAATTTCAAGCTCATTTTCCGATGCAGGGGTACTGTTGAAATCAAGTGTATATCTGAACTTAAGTGAGCCGCCGTTTTCCGCCATATCGGAAACTATGCTTTTGCCGTAAACACCCATAATCAGTTCGCCGTAGGGTGTTGAATAAAAGCAGGTGTGGCGTCTTTCTTTTTCAATAATCAGATCGGTGGTGAAGCTGCCCGTGCGGGTCATACTTATTCTTTCATCGCCCTCAACATAAAGCTTTGTTGTGCAGCCCATGAGCTCTTCGCCCGTTTCTTCATAGGTGATTATGAAGCCTTTTTCGGTGAATTCAAGGGTGCCCGTGGTGGTAAGCTCTGCGCAGGCCTCTTCGCCGTCCTGGAAATGTTTATCCGTTATTTTTACAATAGCTTTTTTCATATCTTTATCTTTCAAGTGCGTAGTTTATGAGTTTATCAAGCAGTTCTGCATAGGGCACACCCGATGCGGCGAAAAGCTTGGGATACATGCTGATTGAAGTGAAGCCGGGGATTGTGTTGGGCTCGTTGAGCATAATTTTTCCGTCGCCCTCGCGAACAAAGAAATCAACTCTTGTGAAGCCCGAGCAGCCGAGTGCTCTGTATGCATTTACAGCGGCATCCTGAACCGCTTTGAGCATTTCATCCGAGAGTCTTGCGGGAATATGAAGCTCGCTCTCGTTTGCAAGGTATTTTGCCTCATAATCATAAAATTCGTTGCAGGGAACAACTTCGCCAACAACCGAAGCTACGGGGTTGTCGTTGCCCATAACGGCACATTCAACCTCCATGCCGATGATTCCTTCTTCAAGAACCGCCTTTGTATCGTGTTCAAAAGCCTTTTCGCAGGCTTTTGCGAGTGAGTCAATATCTTTTGCCTTGCTGATGCCCACGGAGGAGCCTGCGTTGGCGGGCTTAACGAAAATGGGGAAGCCGAGCTTATCTGCCGCGCCCTGCAATAATGCCTCTTTATTGACCGAATAAGCGTATTTATCGAAAGCAGTCCACTTTGCCTGGGGAATGCCGTTGAAGTCTGCCATAGCGTTTGTAAACGCCTTATCCATACAAATTGCGCTTGCCGCTGTGTTGCAGCCTACATAGGGAATGCCCGAAATTTCGAGAAGACCCTGCATTGTTCCGTCTTCGCCGTTTTTGCCGTGAAGCACGGGGAAAACAACATCAATCTTTTCAATTTCCGCACCGTTTTTGCCAAGGCGGATAATGCCGTGGTGCGAGCGGTCTGACGAGATAACTGCGGGGATAAGATTTGCTTCGTCGGTTTCCCATCTGCCGTCAGGCATAAGGTCGGGCGAACCCGAGAAAACAAAGCTTCTGCCGTCTTTGGTGATGCCCATTGCAACAACATCATATTTATCGGCGGGGATATTTTTGATAACCGAGCTTGCGGATGTGCGTGAAACCTCGTGCTCGCTTGAAACGCCGCCGAAAAGAACAAGAACTTTTTTCTTCATATGTATCACTCCGAATTGAGTTATTGGTAATTGATATTCACAATTAAGATATATTATCACAAGACTTAAAATTAGTCAACAATATATTTTTATGCTTATATATATAAAAATTTTTAATATTTTATAATAAAATTATACTTATATTGTTAAATTAGAATTATTATATAATATCAATGTGATATAATACATCGTGTATAACTATGTTTTAAAGGAGATTTTTGGTTATGGCTGATATTTATTCGGTTCTCGCTGATATTTACAAAGGAATTGCCGCTACGGTTAAGGAGTGCGGATTCGTTGCCGTTATTCCCGAAGGAACAGAGCCTGATGCTGTGCCCGCAGTTAACGATTCGGGCAGAGTTTATATTGAATACAAAGGTGAAAACAAGGCTTTTAAAATAGAGCATTTCAACAATAAGATTTCACTTCTCGGTGTTAACAAAGAGGGCGAAATTCTTGCAAGCGATTATTCGCAGCTTTCGCTTTCTCTTCTTGAAGCAGAGAGTGCAAACGATAAGGATGTTAAGTATATTGTTAATGAGTTTTCCGAAACTCTTGTTGAAAATTTCGGAACAAAAACCGTGAAGCCCGTTAAATCAAAGCTTCCCACCCCCGTTTCAAAGGCGGCGGCAAAGAGCGGCTCGGTTTCATATGACCCCAACACTCTTGCAAACAGATTCACCGCAATTTATCCTGAGCTTCGCGATGCATACAAAGAGAACTGCGAAAAATACGGTCAGTTCCTTCCCGAAGAATTCTTCGTTAACCACGGCAATGCGGTTGTTATCGAAACAATAAAAGAAAACAACCCCGTAAAAATGAAGAAGCTCTTCAATCTTCTCAACGATATTTATGAGGACGGCACAAACGAAACACAGAGCGTTATCGCCGTAACAATCCTCGGTTCACTCGAAAATAATCAGGAACTTCTCGCAAACTGCGTTGACTATATGTCCGAAGATATGACGGCACCCGTTATCAACGTTAACAAGTTCCTTTATTCAAAGAGCGGCAAGAGCGCAAGAATGCGTCTTGAAAATCCGCCCAAATATAAGCCCGCAAAGGCAAATAAAAACAAAGGCATGATGTCACGCCTTGGAATGTGATTGGGAGGCAATCAAAGTGGATAATCAGAATAATAACAATATTGAGATTAACGCTGTTCAGCCTGTTCAGGAAGAAAACTCGGATTTTGAAGCTGCAAACCTTGCAGAAATGAATACTGCCGTAACAGAAAATTACGATGCAAGCCAGATTCAGGTTCTTGAAGGTCTTGAGGCTGTTCGCAAAAGACCCGGTATGTATATCGGTCCAACAGGCCCCAGAGGTCTTCACCATCTTGTTTATGAAATAGTTGACAACTCAATCGACGAAGCTCTTGCAGGCTACTGTACTCATATTGAGGTTGAAATTGAACCCGGCGACATTATTTCCGTAAGAGATAACGGACGAGGAATTCCCGTAGGTATCAACGAAAAACTCGGCCTGCCTTCTGTAACCGTTGTTCTCACCGTGCTTCACGCGGGCGGTAAGTTCGGCGGCGGCGGATACAAGGTTTCGGGCGGTCTTCACGGCGTTGGTTCGTCGGTTGTTAATGCTCTTTCAAAGTGGCTTGAAGTTGAGGTTTCGCAGAACGGAAAAATCCACCGTCAGCGTTTCGTAAACGGCGGTAACATCGAAACAAACCTTGAAATCGTAGGCGATACCGAAACAACGGGAACATTCGTAAGATTCAAGCCCGATGAAGCTATTTTCCAGGAAACAACCGTTTATGATTTTGAAACTCTTGAAAGAAGACTCCGCGAATCGGCATTCCTCAATGCGGGTCTTTCAATAAAGCTTAAAGACAGCAGAGACCCCGATAATATCATTGAGAGAGAATACTGCTACGAGGGCGGTCTTTCGTCATTCGCAGATTATCTCACCAATGTAAGAGGTCTTGCTCCTCTTCACGAAAAGCCCGTTCATTTCTCGGCAGTCAAAGACGATAAATATGCCGAAGTGGCTCTTCTTTATAATGACAGCTACAATGAGCTTGTGCTTTCATTTGCAAACAATGTCCGCACAGAAGACGGCGGTACTCACGAAACAGGCTTTAAAAACGCACTCACAAGAGTATTCAACGATTACGGCAAGAAATACGGCATTCTCAAAGACAGCGATAAAAAGCTTTCGGGCGATGACGTAAGAGAAGGTCTTACCGCAATCATTTCAGTTAAAATAACAGAGGCTCAGTTTGAAGGTCAGACCAAGAGCAAGCTCGGTAACACCGACGTTCAGAAAATGGTTAACGCCATGGTTTATGACAAACTGATGACCTATTTTGAAGAAAATCCCTCAATTGCCAAAGCAATTTTCTCAAAGGCACTTGATGCTTCAAGAGCAAGAGAAGCTGCAAGAAAGGCAAGAGATCAGGCAAGAAGAAAATCCGTGCTTGAAGGCAACTCTCTTCCCGGCAAGCTTGCAGACTGCACCGAAAAGCAGGCAGCAGGCACCGAGATTTACATCGTAGAGGGTGACTCGGCGGGTGGCTCGGCAAAGGAAGGCAGAGACAGAACATATCAGGCAATCCTTCCTCTCTGGGGTAAGATGCTCAACGTTGAAAAGGCAAGACTCGACAGAGTTATAGGCAACGATAAGCTTCAGCCCGTTGTTACCGCGCTCGGAACGGGTATCGGCGAAGATTTTGATTTGAGCAAAATCCGCTACGAAAAAGTTGTTATCATGGCCGATGCCGACGTTGACGGTGCCCACATCAGAGTTTTGCTTCTCACATTCTTCTTCCGCTATATGCGTCCTCTTATTGAAGAAGGTCACGTTTATCTTGCACAGCCCCCTCTCTTCAAGGTAAGCAAGGGCAAAAAATTTGCCTATGCCTTCTCGGATGCTGAAAGAGATGAAAAAATCGAAGAGCTTGGCGGCGGTTGCGATATTCAGAGATATAAGGGTCTTGGTGAAATGGACCCCGAACAGCTCTGGGAAACAACAATGGACCCCGCAACAAGAGTTATGCTCCGCGTAACACTTGCGGATGCTATGGAAGCAGACGAAACATTTTCGATTCTCATGGGCGATAAGGTTGAACCCCGCCGTGAATTCATCGAGAAGAATGCACGATTTGTTAAGAATCTTGATATATGATTCGCAAACCGAAGAAAGGACTAAATAATTATGAACTTTGGTGACGCACGCGACACTCAGAAAATTATAAATATTGATTTGAATAAAGAAGTCCGTGATGCGTTCCTCGACTATTCAATGTCGGTTATCGCATCCCGTGCACTTCCCGATGTAAGAGACGGTTTAAAGCCCGTTCACCGCAGAATTCTTTATACTATGCACGAAAACGGACTTACCCCCGATAAGGCATACAGAAAGTGCGCCGATACCGTTGGTTCCGTTCTCGGACGTTATCATCCCCACGGTGACGCATCGGTTTATGATGCAATGGTTCGTCTTGCCCAGACTTTCTCAATGAGATATATTCTTGTTGACGGTCACGGTAACTTCTGTTCCGTTGACGGCGACCCCCCTGCAGCTTACCGATACACCGAGTCGAGAATGAGCAAGCTTTCACTCAAGATGCTCACCGATATCGACAAGGAAACCGTTGATTTCACAAGCAACTACGATGACCGTCTTAAAGAACCCACCGTTCTTCCCTCAAGATTCCCCAATCTTCTGGTAAACGGTTCGGTAGGTATTGCCGTCGGTATGGCAACAAACATTCCGCCCCACAACCTCGGCGAGGTTATTGACGGTATGTGCGCTCTTATCGACAATCCCGATATT
>JAZOVH010000025.1:0-18232 GCA_045658585.1 Acutalibacteraceae bacterium
GCTTATGTTGACAGCCCTCTTTATCCGCCTAATTACAGACTTCCCGAATACAGTATTTATTTCGACGCAAGAAAAGATACGGGCGATTGGATAAATGGAGATTACGACTTTTCTTTGTGGGAAAATGCAACCGAATATGCCGTTGGGGGAGAGGGCGTTTACGGCAGACTTTATCCGAGGGGAATACCTTTTCTGAAGGATTACGGTCTTAAAGATTATGAAAATTCAAAGGATTATGAAAACTATACCGTAAGCAAGCTCTTCGGTGAAAAAATAACCGTGGATATTCCATATAACGCACAGCTTACTCCCTATCTTAAAGTTATAGCACCTGCAGGGAAGAAGATTCGAATAACAACTGAAAACACTTTAATCGGCGCAGTTTCAACAACCTATAAAACCAAAGAAGGGGAGCAGGAGTTTGAGGCTTTGGGCTGGTTTAACGGCGAACATATTACTTATAAAATACCGAGAGGAGTTACGGTTGTTTCTTTGAAATACCGAGAAACAGGATATGACAGTTCGTTCTGCGGGGACTTTAAGTGTGATGATGAATTTCTGAATTCTCTGTGGCAAAAATCTCTGCGCACTCTTTATGTTACAATGCGAGATAACTTTATGGACTGCCCTGACAGAGAGAGAGCGCAATGGTGGGGTGATGTTACAAGTGAAATGATTATGACAATGTACTCTATGGACAGCAATTCTTATCTGCTGTATCAAAAGGGTGTTGAGGCGATGCTTTCTCACATTGATGACACAAAAGTGCTTCAGACCGTTGTGCCTATAAGCGGAGACTATTTTGAGCTTCCCGTTCAGCAGCTTGCGGGTATTGTCGGATTTCTCACTTACTATGAATATACAGGCGATAAGGCTTTTGTAGAAAAGGTTTATGATGCTTCACTTGACTACCTGAAGCTTTGGGAAATCGGTGAAAATAATCTGGTTGTTCATCGCGAAGGCTCTTGGGATTGGGCTGATTGGGGCAGCAAAGCAGATATGACAGCCATTGAACACGCCTGGGTTTATTATGCTCTTTCTGCTACGGAGGAAATGGCAGAGCTTTTGGGGAAAGATGATGATATTTTATTTATTACCGAAAGAAAAGATATTATCGCAAAGGGCTATAAGGCTCTTTGGACAGAAGAAGGCTTCAAAAGCAAAGATGTTAGAAAACCTGATGACAGAGCAAATGCTCTTGCAGTTTTAGCGGGGCTTGCAGAAAAAGAGCAGTATGAAACTATTGCCAATGTGCTCACATCAACTGAAAATTCAAGCCCCTATATGGAATACTATGTTCTTGAAGCCCTTTGCAAAATGGGGGAATATGAAGCTGCAAAAGACAGAATCAAGGGCAGATATGAAGATATGATGAGCGAGGATTACTCCACTCTCTGGGAATTCTGGGATTCCTGGCGAGGCACGAAGAATCACGCCTGGAGCGGTGGCCCTCTTGTTATAATGAGCAAGCATTTTGCGGGCATCACTCCGCTTGAAGCAGGATATGAAAAGGTTAAAATCGAGCCTCAATACATTCTGTCCGACAGTATGAATTGCACCGTTCCGAGCGTAAAAGGTTTAATCGCTCTGGATTATGAAAAGGTGTCTGATGATTATATTGTCAACCTTATTCTCCCGCAGAATATGAAGGCTGTTTTATATGTGCCTGCCCATGCTGTTGTAAATATCAATTCAGAGGTTTATTACCAAAACGGTGAGTATGTAAACGGCGAAAAAAGCGGTAACGTGGAGATTGTTGAAAAAGCATAAAATATAAAAGCAGGGAAACCCTAACACCTAAGGTTTCCCTGCTTTTTCATAGTTATCATAAGTTTTCAGCGATTTTTACTCACCGTTGGCAGTTATGCTTTATAATTAAAGAATAACTTCTTTGCCTTGCTGTGCAGATTCATATATTGCACACAGAATTTTTATCATATCAACACCTTGAGAAGGCTTGAAAACGGGTTCTGCGCCCTCGGTAAGCACATCGATGAAATTACGGATGTTTTTCTTGTGTCCGTCTGTATCCATTTTGCCTTTGGGGATAATATCGAGAAGCTGTCCGTCATCTTCCGTGAAGAATTCAACCTCGTTTTCTTCCCACTTAAGACCTGCTTTTGTTCCTCGCAGCTCAACAAAGCGGGTTTCCTGTTTGATGTTTGATGCCCAGCTGAATTCTATCTGAAGAACGGCGCCGTTGTCAAAACGAATCATACCCATTGCAAGGTCTTCAACATCAAATGTGCCCTGGGATTTTGCATCGCCGAACTTGGAGTTCTCGGAATCGCTTGTGTTGTTATCTGCAAATTTGGTGTAAGTGTTTGCGCTTACGGCAACGGGAGTGGGGTTGCCCATAAGCCACACTGCAAGGTCTATCATATGAACGCCAAGGTCAATAAGGGGGCCGCCGCCCGACTGAGTTTTTGTTGTGAACCATCCGCCTTTGCCGGGAATACCTCTGCGTCTTTGCCAACCGCAACGGCCGCAATAGATTTCGCCCATTTTTCCGTCTTCAACAAATTTTTTGGCATACTGTGATGCTGTGGCAAAACGGTTGTTTCTGATAACCATAAGCACCTTGCCTGCCTCATCAGCGGCATTTTTCATTTTGAGAACCTCTGTAACATCAATGGCATCGGGCTTTTCGCATAATACGTGCTTGCCTGCTTTGAAGGCATCAACCGCAATTATGGAATGAAGATAGTTCGGTGTGCAGATGTCAACAGCATCAATGCTTTCGTCTTTCAAAAGCTCTTTATAATCTGTATATACTGCAGCTTCGGGATAATATTTATCTCTGAGTGCAATCGCTCTTTCTTCAATAATATCGCAGAATGCTGCAACTTCCACTCTGTCGTCTTCGCAATAATTTTTGATGTGGCTTCCGCGGCAGATGCCACCGTTGCCGATAAGCGCAATTCTCAATTTTGACATATTTATTTCCTCCTGTGAGAATAAATTCTATCAGGCAAATCAATTACCTGATTTGATTATAGCAAACGAGGGATATAATGTAAACATATAACTTGAAAAACAGATCTGTGTTTTTTAAGTGACAAATTAATCAGAGATTTTAACTTTTCCGTAAAGGCATCTTGTGGGCTCTTTTTCTATTACCAATCCGCAGTAATTGCACATAATGCATTTTGCCTGCGACTGACCGTTTTTCAGCTTTTTAACAAGGTCAGGCTCGCAGATAAAGGGTCTGCACATAGAAATGAAATCCGCTTTTTCATCGCGAAGAAAAGCTTCCATATCGCTCAATTTATGTATTCCGCCAACTGCGATTACGGGAATTGAAACGCTCTTTTTTATAATTGCCGCGTTATCAATATTGAAATTTTCAAGAGGTTCAGGCTGCTTAATCAACGGATTGATAAGATTAGCGGCGGGCAATGCGATTTTATTAAGCCATTTTGGGAATGATGCGCAGGGTTCTCTGTATTTGAAAACCGCATCCATCGGCATCAGCTTGCTTCGCATTGTGTTCATACCGTCCTGAACGGTGCCGCAGGAAACTTCTATTGCGTCGCAGCCTGCTTTTTCAAGCCTTTTGCAGATTTCAACCGATGATTGAATATTCATTCCGCCTTTGCGGTTATCCTCTGCGCTGAGTTTAATCCAAACGGGAAGTTTTGTTTTTTCTTTTATGCCCTTAATGATGAGTTCAACAATTCTGCATCTGTTTTCAAGGCTAGTGCCCCAGCTGTCTTTTCTTCTGTTGCCGTAGGGAGAGAGAAAATCGTGGAGCAAATAACCGTGACCGCCGTGAAGCTGAACGCCGTCAAAACCTGCTTTTTCGGCTCTTTCAGCCGCCGAAACAAAGTCATCTATGATACCGAATATTTCGTCATCGGTAAGTTCTTTTGCCTTGTCGGGATAAAAAGTATGGAGCACATTAGAGGGGGCAACTTTCTGCAATCCGATTGCTTTTGATGAGGTTTGTCTGCCGCAATGAGCAATCTGTAAAATAACGGGTGTGCCGTGGCGGTGAACCGCATCGGTTAACTCCCGATACTTTTCGATTACGCCGTCATCATAAATTTTCATCATTCTCGGATAGGGTGAAACTCCGTTCGGGCTTACGGCGGCATATCCCGTTATAATGCATCCCGTTTCATTTTTTGCAAGGTTTTCATATTTGGCAATAAGTTTTTCGCTCGGCGCACCGTTTTCATCGGCAAGTCCGTCGTGAGTTGCACTGCGGATTATTCTGTTTTTTACACTTATACCTGAAATAGCTGTTTCTTTAAAAAGCATAGTTATAATATTCCTTGTTTAGATTTATAATTTCATTTTAGCATAATCACGGCGACATTTCAATAGCAGATGCACGGGCATCGCAGACGGCATAGTATTATTCTTTTCTGCATTTTACCTATTGCCTTTCAACGGAATATAGTATAGAATAATTACATTACCGTAATTAAATTCAGGAGATGAGAAGATGAATGCAGTAAAAAACGCACAGAGTAATGTCCGTCCTTTCGGGTGGCGAGATAAGCTTGGCTATGCAATGGGTGATATGGGTTGCGGATTTTCGTTCCAGCTTGTATCAACATTTATGCAGCTTTTCTATATGCAGTACATAGGTGTATCCGAAGAAGCTTACGCAATAATTATCATGCTTTCAAAAATATTCGATGCGGTTAACGATATAGTTATCGGTAACCTTGTTGATACCAAAAGAATCGGCAAGAAGAGCAAATATATGCCCTGGATTCTTTTGGGTGCGGTTACGCTTGTAATCTTTAATGTTATGTTGTTTGCGCCCGTTAAGAACTTTTCGGAATGGGGAAAATATGCATGGTGCCTTGGTTCGTATTGCCTTTGGTCAATCGCTTACACAATGGTAAACGTTCCTTACGGCTCACTTCATTCAGTTATTACCGATAACCCGCAGGAAAAGGTTTCTCTTTCAACATTCAGAAGCATCGGCGCGGCTCTTCCCGCAATTGTTATTATGATAGTTCTTCCCCGCATTGTTTATAATACAACAACAACTGCAACGGGTGAGCAGATTCAGACACTCAAAGGCGAAACACTTCTTCCCGTAGCATTGGTGCTTTCGGCTGTAGCTATGGTTGTTCTCTGGGGAACAACAAAGCTCGTTAAAGAAAGAGTCAAGCACGAATCAAGTGAAAATGCCGTTGGGTTCAAAGCAATGGTTTCTTCCGCAAAATCGTTCTTCACAAACCGTGCTATGGTTGGCGCAACGGTTGCTTCTGTTGCTTCGGTTGCACTTTTCAATTCCACAATGGCGCTTAACAATATGGTTTTCCAGTATTTCTTTAAAGATACAGATAAAATCAGCATTGCTATGATTGGCAGCTATGCACCCATGATTATTTTTATGGTGCTTATCGGCAAGCTTACAAAGAAGTTCGGCAAAAAGAATGTTATTGTTTCAACAATGCTTGTTGGTGCAATTTCAGGACTTGTTTCTCTTTTTGTGCCCATCACTCCCGATTCAAAGGGTATGATAATATATGTTCTTTGCCTTATGGGTCTTAATCTCGGCAACGCAGGTTTCCAGATTTCCGTATGGGCTATTATTGCAGACTGTATTGTAGTAAGCTACAGAAAAACAGGCAAGAGCGAAGAAGGATCGCTTTATGCGATATATTCATTCTTCCGTAAGCTTGCACAGGGTATAGGTCAGGCGGTTGTTGCTCTCGGTCTTTCCGCAATAGGCTTTATCGAAGGCGAAAATGCCGTTCAGCCCGCAACTTTCGGCGAAGATGTAAAAACACTTTATTTTGTTGTTCTTGCCATCGGGTCGCTCATAGCTTTCCTTGCAATGAAATTTATTTATAACATAGGCAAGAAAGAAGAGCTTGAGTTTGCTCAGCAAACAAACTCCTGATCACGCTGAAATTCAATATGAAAGAATATGCCGTCGGTTCTGTTTGGAACCGGCGGTTTTTATTTTTGCTCATTTTATCTCCGTAATAAACTGCAGACATTTCTATATACTATAACTGAAAGCAAAAAGTTTGAGTTTTCGGCGGAGGTGTTTGTGATGAAAAAATCTTTGAGGCTTTGGCAAATTGCAGGGTTTATTTTTACGGGAATATCGGGAGTGCTGCTTCATTTCCTTTATGATTGGAGCAATCAGAGTCTTGCTTTTGCGCCTTTTTCGGCGGTTAACGAATCAATATGGGAGCATATGAAACTGCTGTTTTTTCCTATGTTTGTTTTTGCTTTTATCGAAAACAGATTAATCGGCAAAAAGTTTAGAAATTTTTGGTCATCAAAACTTGCGGGAATAATTGCGGGCTTGATTGCGATACCTGTAATTTATTACACTTACACAGGCGTTTTCGGCGTTAATGCCGATTGGTTCAATATTGTTATTTATTATATAGCGGCAGGCATTTCCTGTTGCATTGAAACAGTTTTGCTGAATAATAAAGCAGTTTTCTGCAAATCGGAGCTTATTTCTTTTTCCGCATTGTGCTTATTGGCAATACTGTTTGTTGTTCTGACTTTTGTTCAGCCTGAAATACCGCTGTTTAAAGACCCCGTAACAGGTGATTACGGAATATAAAAGTTTTGCTTTTTTTGTTTTTTGTGTTATAATAACGTGAAAAATAAAAAAGGAGAATCTGTTATGGGCGAATACAAAACCACGTGGCGGGAAAAACTCGGTTACGGCGTAGGTGCAATAGGTCTTGACCTTTCATACGGTATGTTCTATTCGTATCTTTCATATTATCTTTCAAGCGTTCTCGGTCTTACAGAAGGATTTTTGCTTTTGCTTACTCCGCTTGCAAGAATATGGGACGGCATCAATGACCCTATGATGGGAACCATTGTTGATAACACAAAAACCAAAATGGGTAAATACAGACCCTGGATTATTATCGGTGCATTATCAAATGCAATAGTGCTTTCGCTCCTGTTCACTTCATTCGGAATGAGCGGCACAAAGCTTTATATTTACATAGCTGTTATGTATGTTCTCTGGGGTATGACAAACACAATGGCGGATATTCCGTATTGGTCAATGGTGCCCAGCTTTACAAATGATCCTAAAGACAGAAACCTTGTTGCAACCGTTGCAAGAACATTCAGCGGTATCGGTCAGGGTCTTATCAGCATTATCACTCCGCTTGTTCTTCCCATACTTTCCGACGGAATGACAACAACCGATAAAGGCTACAGCGCATCGGGATTTTCAAAATGGGCAATTATCTGCGGCATCGCACTCGTTTTCTTTGCGGTTATCTGTGTTCTTTCAACCAAGGAAAGAAATGTTGTTTATAACAAAGAAAAATTCAGTTTCAAGCAGGTGTTCAAGGTTATTGCAGGCAATGACCAGCTTGTTGTGTTTATGATTTTTGCAATGATTTCAAATGCGGGATGGTATCTCACAAGCGGAACGGCTGTTTATTATTTCAACGATGTTCTCGGTGAACCAACCGCGCAGAGCCTTTTCTCAACCATAGGTGCAGTCGGTTCGGCACTCGGTCTTTTTGTTATTCCTATCCTGAGCAAAAAATTCACAAACAGAGCTATTTATCAGATTTCACTCTCAATTGCAATGGTCGGATATATTCTTATGTTCATTTTCGGCCCCGTTCTCAGAATCAATATTGCTCTCGATTTAAGCTATACAATTGCAAGTATAGGCATCGGTTCAATGTTTGTTGCCCAGACTATTTTCCTTGCCGATATTGTTGACTACGGTGAATACAAAACGGGCAAGCGAAACGAAAGCATAACCTTCTCAATGAAAGGTTTTCTTCAGAAAATGGCATACACAATTCAGACTGTTTTCCTTTTCGGCGGTCTCGGAATTATGAATTATAACGAGCAGATTTTAGGCGGATCCGTTAACGAAGCAACAATGTCTGCAATCGGAATTATCTGCTTTGCAGTGCCTCCCGTTCTTATTCTTGTTTCACTCATTATTTTCAGAACAAAGTTTAAAATCTATGGCGAACTGCGTAACGAAATTCACGATTTCATTTCCGAAAAGCGCGCGAAAGAAGCTGAATGATAAGGCGGGTTGAATATGCAGCTTAAATTTAAAAACAAACAGTTTAAAATAATGCAGGTTGCCGATACGCAGGAGGGGAAGAGTGTAAGCCCTGATACTGTTGCATTGCTCAATGCGGCAATAGAAAAAGAAAACCCCGATCTGGTGGTTTATTCAGGCGATCAGATATGGAATATCGCAAGCTTCAAAGGCAATAAAAACACGGTAAAAGATGTTCTCTCAAAGCTCACCGAGCCTGCATATTCAAGGGGAATACCGTTCACAATCTGTTTTGGCAACCACGACAGGCAGGTTGGAGTTTCAAACGAAGAACAGCTTGAAATTTATAAAAGTATTCCTTGCTTTGTCGGTGACAGCGCAGAGGGTGTTGACGGCTGTGCAAACCATGTTATTGAAATTTCAAAAGACGGCGGAATCAAGTTTTTGCTTTATTGCATAGACAGCCACACAAGCCTTAAAATAGGCTATGACCATGTTCACGAAAATCAGCTTGAATGGTACAGAAAAGTCCGTGACGGATATGAGGAAAAATACGGAAAGGTAATTCCCTCAATCGTTATTCAGCATATTCCCGTGCCCGAAGTGCTTGAACTTTTAACCGAGGTTAAAAAAGGCACAAAGGGCGCTGTGCAGGGCTTCAGAAATCACGCAGGCAAATGGTATATACTTGATAAAAACAAGGTCAATTCCGCAGGATTTATGAAAGAATCGCCTGCTGACCCGATGGAAAACGGCGGGCAGTTTGATGCTATGGCGGAAAAAGGCGATGTTGTGGGCATTTATTTCGGTCACGACCATATCAATTCCTTTAACGGAAAGGTGAGGGGGATTGATGTCGGTTATACTCAGGGTGCGGGCTTTCATGTTTACGGACCCGGGCTTGACCGAGGCGTGAGAATGATAAATCTCAATGATGACGGAACTTTTGAAACTTATGACCTCAGATACAGAGATCTGGTTGGCAAAAAGGTTAAAGAAAAGCTGCTTTTTGCTTTTTATCAACTTATGCCTACCAACGTTTATGAGGCTTTTTACCGTGCATTAAAGGTTCTTGCTCTTCCGGCATTGGCGGTTTTGATATGGTTAATTTTTGATTTTCTTAAATAACAGAACAGTCGCCGTTTGATACGGCGGCTGTTTTTGATGTCTGATACAAAGAAATTCAATTTGTGAATAAGTTTACAAATTGTTCACAAAATAAATGTCACATTTTGCGCTTTTGCGGTGTTTTATTATTATAGATAATGTTTATTTTATATATTGTTATTTCCATTATTAAAAAATTTGAAGGGTGGGATGGCTGTGTGTGCAATCACTGCTCAATATAACGATGAACTTCGCCATATTGAATATGCGGTTGAAAAATACAGTCAGATGCTTTTTCGGATATGTTACGGTATTCTGTGTAACAAAGAAGATGCGGAAGATGCCGTGCAGGAAACTTTTTTGAAATATATGACAAAAGCGCCGCTTTTCAAGGATTCAGACCACGAAAAGGCGTGGCTTATTAAAGTTGCAACCAATATCAGTAAGAATATGAGCCGTTTCAATAACAGAAACGCAACTGAAAATCTTGATGAACTGCGTCAAATCGGCATCAAGGATTCAGACCGTGATATTTTTCTTTTGATAATGCAGCTTCCTGCAAAATATAAAACGGTTCTTAACTTGTATTATATAGAAGGCTATCGGGCAAATGAAATTGCCCAGATAACCAACACATCTCCCGTTACAATCCGAAAGCGTTTGCAATACGGAAGAAAGCTTCTTAAACTTGAACTCGAAAGGAATGATTCGGATGAAGACTGAAAACAGAGCTCTTAAGGAATATGTCAGAGTAATGAATTGCATTGACATTGACGAAGAGGCGAAAAAGAGAATTGTTAAAAACTGTGCCCGATACAGCACGGTGAAAAAAATCAAATCAGGTAAGTTTAAGATTGTTGCGGTGAAAAAAGAATCATTCTACGAACTTTAAATTTGATTTATAAGTCACAATGGCGGAGCGTAACAGCTCCGCCTATTTTATTTATGGGGGCTTGCGCGTCAAAAAAGCAAGCTTGTTTTTGTGAATTTTTACCAAACGGAGGACAAAATGATGAAAGAACCTACCCTCTACAGGGTAATCAGAAGACCGCTTTCGGCAATATTTAAAGCAATATATAAACCTACATTAGTGGGCAAAGAAAATATACCTGAAAGCGGACGCATTATTCTTGCGGGCAACCACACCAACTATTTTGATTGCCTGCTCGTTGCCTGTGCAACAAAAAGATGTGTTCATTATCTTGCAAAAGATGAACTTATGAAAGGCCCTCTCGGAATTATTTTCAAGGGGCTCGGCATTATTCCCGTAAACCGCAGAACAAAGGACAGGGCAGCCTATCTTTCCGCTCTCGAAACTCTTCGTGACGAAAAGATGATAGGCATTTTCCCTGAAGGCACCATCAACAGAACAGAGGATATTATTATGCCGTTTAAATTCGGCGCAGTTAAAATGGCAAAAGAAACCGACACAAAAATTGTTCCCTTTGCAATAACGGGTAAATACAAGCCCTTTGAAAGGAACATAAAAATAACTTTCTTTGAGCCGATTGAGCCCGAAGAAAATCTTGAAACCGCAAATGAAAAACTTATGAAAATTGTTTCTGATAAATTAACGGAGGAAAGGAAATAAAATGAAAACCAAAAGACCTGAAGACAGAGAGCTCGGATACAAGCTTCTCACACCGCTTATGAGACCCCTTTTTAATCTTTATTATTCGCCTAAAATCATCGGAAAAGAAAAAATTCCCGCAGAGGGCGGAATAATTATCGCATGTAACCACAAGCATGTTTATGACCAGTGCCTCACAATAATGGCAACAAAAAGAGTTATTCATTTTATGGCAAAGAAAGAATATTTTGACGGCAAGCTTGCTCCGCTTTTCAAGGCTGTGGGCTGCATTCCCGTTGACCGTTCAAGAAAGGATTTTTCAAGCGCAAAATCTGCTCTTACGGTTCTTAAAAATGACGGCGCAATCGGAATTTTCCCTGAGGGAACAAGAAATAAAACAGATAAATTTATGCTTCCCTTAAAACAGGGTACAGTTGCAATGGCTAAAAAATCGGATGCATATATTGTTCCCTGCGGTCTTACAGGCGATTATAAATTCCGCAGCAAAAATCTTACAATCAGATACGGTGAGCCGTTTAAGATTGGCAATATGACCCTTGAAGAGGCAAATGCAAAGCTTCGCAGTGAAATTGAAAAGCTTATGCTTGAAAATCTGGGCAAGCTTCCTGAACAGAAAAGAAAGAATGCATAATAATTAAGGTGGAGAAATGAGAATAGGTATGGATGTCGGTTCAACCACTCTTAAGTGTGTTGCAATCGATAATGATAATAACATAGTTTATAAAGCATACGAGCGTCATTATTCTAAAATTGCAGAAAAAGGCTCGGAAATGCTTTCGGAAATAACAGAAAAATATCCCGAGTTTTCAAAAGCAACCCTTACGGTTTCGGGCTCTGCGGGTATGGGCTTTGCCAATGCTCTCGGACTTGACTTCATTCAGGAAGTATACGCTACAAGAATCAGCGTTTCAAAGCTTCTTCCCGGCACCGATGCCGTTATTGAACTCGGCGGTGAGGATGCCAAAATCCTCTTTTTCACAAATGGTGTTGAAGTAAGAATGAACGGTTCGTGTGCAGGCGGTACCGGAGCTTTTATTGACCAGATGGCATCTCTTCTCGGCGTTGAGCCCATCGATATGAACACTCTTGCCGAAACTCACGAAAAGATTTATTCAATCGCTTCAAGATGCGGCGTTTTTGCAAAATCTGATATTCAGCCCCTTCTTAATCAGGGTGCAAGAAAGAACGATATTGCGGCAAGCATTTTCACCGCAGTTGTAAATCAGACCGTTTCAGGTCTTTCTCAGGGCAGAAAAATTGAGGGCAATATCGTTTATCTCGGCGGTCCTTTATATTTCTTCTCGGAGCTCAGAAAAGCTTTTGATGACGGTTTGAAGGTTAAGGGAACCTGCCCCGAAAACGGACTTTATTTTGTTGCGCTCGGTGCGGCTTATTCTTCAAACGGTGAAGAAATAGATATTAAAGATATAACCGAGAAAATCAGAAATTCAGAAGAAAACGGTGAATATCTCGGAGCAAATCCTCTTTTTGAAAGCGAAGAGGATTATGCCGAATTTTCAAAACGCCACGCAGAAAACTCGGTTGGCACGGGTTGTGAAATTCAAAAGGGTGAAAAGGTTTATATCGGTATTGATGCGGGTTCAACAACCGTTAAGGCTGCCGTTATCAATAAAGACGGAAAAATCGTTATGAGCAGATATATTCCCAACAGCGGTGACCCCGTTTCTCTTATCAGAGTTTTTCTTGCGGATTTTTATAAAGAATATCCCGATGCGGTTGTTGCATCAAGTGCGGTAACGGGTTACGGCGAAGATATCATCAAAAACGCATTTTCTGTTGATATCGGTCTTGTTGAAACCGTTGCACATTTTACTGCGGCTAAAAAATTCAAGCCCGATGTTGATTTTATCATTGATATCGGCGGTCAGGATATAAAGTGTTTCAAAATACGCAATAATGCAATTGATAACATATTCCTTAACGAAGCTTGTTCTTCAGGCTGCGGTTCGTTCCTTCAGACATTTGCCGCTGCATGGGGATATGACATAGCAGAATTTTCAAAGCTCGGTCTTTTTGCGGACAAGCCCGTTGACCTTGGTTCAAGATGCACTGTTTTTATGAATTCATCCGTTAAGCAGGCGCAGAAAGACGGGGCAACAATCCAGAATATTTCGGCAGGTCTTTCAATCAGCGTTGTTAAGAATGCGATTTATAAGGTTGTGCGTGCCGCAAATGCCGATGAACTCGGAAAAAATATCGTTGTTCAGGGCGGAACTTTCCTTAACGATGCTGTTTTGCGTGCATTTGAGCAGGAAATCGGAAGAAATGTTGTAAGACCCGATATATCAGGTCTTATGGGCGCTTACGGTGCGGCTCTTTACTCTATGGAAAGAGCACCCGAAAAGAGTTCGATTATCACTCCCGAAGAGCTTGAAAAATTTGAACATAAAGTTAAAGCCGTAACTTGCGGCAAATGCAGTAACAACTGCCGACTTACACTAAACACTTTCAGCAACGGAAAAACCTTTGTCGGCGGTAACAGATGCAGCAAGCCTCTGGCAAAGTCAAAGCTTGTCAAGGGCGATAATATGTTTGAATATAAGAGAGAAATGCTTGCAAGATACAAGCCCTGCATAGGAATCCGTGAGCAGATAGGTTTGCCGATGGGTCTCAATATGTTTGAACTTCTTCCTTTCTGGCACACATTCTTCACATCTCTCGGCTTCGGAATCGCACTTTCCGAAAAATCGTCAAGAGAGCTTTATGTTGAGGGCCAGCACACTATTCCTTCCGATACCGTATGCTATCCCGCAAAGCTTCTTCACGGACACATCGAATCACTTATAAAGCAGGGAGTTAAAGATATTTTCTATCCTTGTATGAGCTATAACCTTAACGAGGATTTGGGCGATAACTATTATAACTGCCCCGTTGTTGCATATTACCCCGAGGTTATCCGTTCAAATGTCGGCGACCTTAAAAAGCTTAACTTTATGAGCGATTATGTCGGTCTTCACAGACGCAAGGATTTTGTCGGAAAAATCCACACAATCCTCAGCAAATATTATAATGATATATCACTCAAAGAGGTTAAAGCCGCTTCCGATAAGGCTTATGACGAATATTTTGCTTTTATGAAAGAAATTCACCTTAAGGGTATTGAATTTATGAATAAGGCAAAGAAAGAAGACAGACCCGTTATCGTTCTTTGCGGCAGACCTTATCATATTGATGAGGAAATCAATCACGGCATTGATAACCTTATCTGCGAATGCGGAGCAACCGTTATAACAGAGGATACTTTAAGTCCTCTCGTTGAAAAGTTCTCCACAACCGTTCTTAATCAGTGGACATATCATTCAAGACTTTATGCGGCAGCAAAATATGTTGCGGATAAAGCTGATAAAGATCTGAATGTTGTTCAGCTTGTTTCGTTCGGCTGCGGTGTTGATGCCATAACAACAGACGAAATGAGAACAATTCTTGAAAGAAACGGTAAAATTTATACACAGATTAAAATAGACGAAATTTCAAACCCCGGAGCGGTTAAAATCAGACTTCGCAGTTTGTTTGCCGCAACGGGAAGATAAGGGGGGTAAGGATATGAGTAAAAAAGTAATCACCGACAGAGTTGAATTTACCAAAGAAATGAAGGATTACACAATCCTTGCACCCAATATGCTGGATATTCATTTCAGACTTCTTATCAATATTTTCGGTCAGTACGGCTATAAAACCGAGCTTTTGCAGAACGACGGCAGGGCGGTTATCGATGAGGGTCTTAAATATGTTCATAACGATACCTGTTATCCCGCGTTGCTGGTTATCGGTCAGCTTATTGATGCACTCAATTCAGGTAAATATGACCCCGATAAAACTGCTTTGATGATTACGCAGTCGGGCGGCGGTTGCAGAGCATCAAACTATATTCATCTTCTTCGCAAGGCTTTGAAAAAAGCAGGCTATCCTCAGGTTCCCGTTATTTCACTCAATCTTTCGGGACTTGAGAAAAACAGCGGATTTAAAATCAGACTTTCAATGGCGCTCAAAATGCTTTCTGCCGTTATTTACGGCGACCTTATAACTCTTCTCAAAAATCAGATTGAGCCTTATGAGGTTAACAAGGGCGATGCGGAAAAGCTTACTCAGAAATGGATTGACGATTTAAGTGCCGAATTCAAAAAGGGCAGGGGATATTCTTTCTCTGAAATAAAGAAGAATCTGCCTAAAATAACAAAAACATTTGCTGAAATTCCGGTTAAGAAGATTAATAAAATCAAGGTTGGCGTTGTTGGTGAGATATATGTTAAATATTCTCCTCTTGCAAACAACCATCTTGAAGAGTTCCTTTTTGATCAGGGTTGTGAGGTTATGGTGCCCGGTTTGCTTGGCTTCCTTAACTTCAAGGTTGATAACAGACTTGAAGATATAAAGCTTTACGGCGGAAACCCCTTCAAAAAAGCGGCAATGCGTTTTGCTATGTGGTATCTTTCCAAAATCGAAAAGAATCTTATTGAAGCTGCAAAAGCTTACGGTAACTTTACCGTTCCCGCACCTTATGCCCATATAAAAGAAATGTGCACAAAGATTATCGGCGCAGGCTGTAAAATGGGCGAAGGCTGGCTTCTTACCGCTGAAATGATGGAGCTTATTGAAAGCGGCTACGGCAACATCGTTTGTGCACAGCCTTTCGGCTGTCTTCCCAACCACATTGTAGGTAAGGGTATGATAAGAAAGCTCAAAGAAATGTATCCGCAGTCAAATATCGTTCCCATTGACTATGACCCCGGTGCAACAAAGGTTAACCAGGAAAACAGAATCCGCCTTATGCTTGCTGTTGCGGCAGAAAATAACGCAGAGGATTTAACATCTGCTCTTTAATTAAGCTTTTTAGCGTGAAGATTAAGGCAATCTTCACGCTAATCTTGATTTTACAGAATAAATAATATATTATGTATTTATAAATTGAATTAGAAAAGAGGTTGTTTTATGTCCGATTTGGCAGCAAAAGCTTCTGCGGCTCAGAACGAAAAGAAGGTAAAAACTCCTGAATTTGTTCTTTACCTTATCGCAGTATTTTTCTACACGAATATGACAGGTATGGTAGGCTCATACAGAAGCGCTTATCTTGTTAATGTTCTGCAGCTTCCCTCAAACCAGACCAGTCTTTTCAACACATTAATAAGTGTTATTCCTTTTGTTCTTAATTTCTTTATCGTTATGTATATTGACGGAAGAAAAATGGGCAAAAGCGGAAAGTTCCGTCCTCTTGTTCTTTTAACAGCAATACCTATGGGTATTCTGCTTATGCTCAGTTTCTGGACTCCCGCTGGTCTTTCGTCAACTCTTCTGATGATTTATCTTGTAACCGTAGCTGTTGCCTGGGGCGTATGCTGCACTTTCGGTAATTCAATCAATATGCTTGCAGTTGTTATGACTCCGAATATGAAAGAACGCGACACAATAATGTCTTTCAGAGGCATTTCTTCGGCAGTAGGTAACTCTGCACCTCTTGTAATTATTCTTGTTATTGGTCTTATTTTTAAAGATAACGAAGGCTTACAGTATATTGTGGGCGCAGCTCTTTGCGGCGTTGTAGGCATTATAACAATGCTTATCGGCATAAAAGCAACAAGAGAAAGAGTTGTTTATACCGCAGAAAAGAAAAATCCCATTGCAGGCTTTGCTGATATTCTTAAGAATAAATACGGCTGGGTAATCATTATTTCGGAATTCCTTAAGAGCTTCAGAAATATCTCAACATATATGGGCGTTTTCCTCGCAGCTGCTCTTCTCGGTTCAACATCAAAGTTTCTGCTGTTCGGTCTGCCAACAGGTATCGGCACAGCAGTCGGAATGCTTGTTATCAACTTCCTTCTTAAGAAATTTAATTCGAAGGTTCTTTATATCGCAAGCGGTATTTATTCGATTATAATTAACTCTATCGCATTTTTGGTTGGATATATTTATTTCACAACCGAGAATGCGGCAATGCAGATAATTTTCATCGTTTCTCTTTTCCTTATCGGAATTCAGTTCGGTGCTTCAAACCTTCTTCCCAGTATGTTCCAGGCTGACGTGCTTGAAGATATCGAACTCAAAACGGGCAAGCGTCTTGATGCTTCACTGCCGTTTGTTATCGGTATCGGCACAATGATAAGCGGAACAATTGCTTCTGCACTTGCACCTGAAATCCTTTACGGCGACACAATAGGAATCATTGGCTATATTCAGCCCACAGACCTTGACCCCAATCCCGTGCAGAGTCTCAAAACAAAGCTTCTTATGCTTTTCTTCTACACGGTGGTTCACGGAATTATGATGTTCCTTGCAGGTGTTCCGTTCTTCTTCTATAAGCTTACGGGCAAAAAGAAGGAAGAAATCCATAATGCGGTTCTTGCTCAGAGAGAGCAATATGCTTCAGCAGAATAATAACAGATATCACGAAAGCGGAGAGTTTCTGCTTTCGTGATTTTTTATATAACGATATAAAATTTTTTTGCGGTTTTGTTAGTTTTTCTATTGAAATTTTAAAAAATAAGGTGTAAAATTGCGTTAATACTTTAAAGCAAAGAAGTGATAAGAATGAGTATGATATTTGAAAGAAAGCTTCCTATTCCCCAGGAGGTTAAAGAGCAATATCCCTTGACTTATGAACTTGAAACACTTGTTAATAAAAGAGCGATTGAGCTTAAGGATATTTTTGAAGGAAAAAGCGATAAGCTTGTTCTTGTTATCGGCCCTTGCTCGGCAGATAACGAAGACAGTGTTATAGATTATATTTCACGCCTTCGCACCGTTCAGGAAAAGGTGAGCGATAAAATATTTATAGTTCCCAGAGTTTATACCAATAAACCCAGAACAACCGGGGACGGATATAAGGGTATGCTTCATCAGCCCAATCCCACCGAAAAGCCCGATATGTATAAGGGAATAGTTGCTATCAGACAGCTTCATATGAGAGCGCTTAAGGAAACAGGATTTTCTTGTGCCGATGAAATGCTTTATCCCGAAAACTACAGATATCTGAGCGATATTCTCGGCTATGTTGCGGTTGGTGCACGCTCGGTTGAAAATCAGCAGCACAGACTTGTTTCCAGCGGAATCGATATTCCCGTTGGTATGAAAAATCCCACAGGCGGAGATATTTCGGTTATGATGAACTCGATTACCGCCGCCCAGCATAAGCATACTTTCCTTTATCGCGGCTGGGAGGTTCATTCAGAGGGTAATCCTCACGCACACGCAATTCTCAGAGGCTATGTTAATAGGCACGGTCAGTCGCTCCCGAATTATCATTATGAGGACCTTGTTCATCTTGCGCAGGTTTATGCGGAAAGCTCTCTTGCAAATCCCGCTGTTATTATTGATACTAATCACGCCAACTCAGGCAAAAAATATCTTGAACAGATAAGAATAACCAAAGAGGTTCTTCACAGCTGCCACCAGGATGCGGATATTAAAAAGCTTGTCAAAGGCTTTATGATTGAAAGCTATATTGAAGACGGCGCACAGAAAATCGGCGAATGTGTTTACGGCAAATCAATAACTGACCCCTGCCTTGGCTGGGAAAAAACAGAAAAACT
>JAZOVH010000026.1:0-15573 GCA_045658585.1 Acutalibacteraceae bacterium
TAACGGCAAGGATACCTTTACAGTTTCTTTGGTTGGTGACATTCTGTTTGACCCCGATTTTAACCCTATGTATCACGCAAGAGTAAAGGGCGGAGTGCTTAATTGCATTGATGCCGAAACAGTTAATTACTTAAGAACAAGCGATATTTTCTTAATCAATAATGAGTTCACTTACGGCAAGAGGGGAACGCCTCTTTCGGGAAAAACCTGGACATTCCAGGCTGACCCGTCAACGGTCAATCTGCTTAAGGATATGGGTGCGGATATTGTTTCGCTCGCCAATAATCACGTTTACGATTATGGAGAAATCGGATTCAAGGACACAATGACGGTGCTTGATGAAGCGGGAATGCCGTATGTTGGTGCGGGAATGAATCTCGGCGAAGCGGCAGAGGGCCATTTCTTTGTTATCAACGGATGCAAGGTTGGTATTGTTGCCGCAAGCCGTGCAGAAAAGGTTCCGTTTACTCCCGTTGCAGATTATAATAAGCCGGGTGTTATGGGAACCTATAACAGCGAGAATTTCCTTAAAGCTGTTGAGTATGCCAAATCACAGTGCGATTATCTTATTGCTTATGTTCATTGGGGAACGGAAAACAGCACAAAGCTCGAAACCGCACAAACAGAAATGGCAAGAAAATATATTGATGCGGGCGTTGATGCCGTTATCGGCGGACACACTCACTGCCTGCAGGGAATGGAATTCTATAACGGAAAACCGATTGTTTACAGCGTAGGCAATTTCTGGTTCAACAGCAAGAATCTTGATTCCTGCGTAATAACAATAGAGCTTGACCGAAGCCTCAATTCTGAAATTTCAATTCTTCCTCTCAAACAGCAGAATTGCGAAACAAGGCTCCTGACGGGTAAAGACGCAAGAGCTTTGTTTGACAGAGTTGAAAGCTATGAGCCTCAGGGTGTAACCATTCTTGATAACGGAAAGATTACGCCTGCGGTAAAAACTGAAAATGAATGATGAAAAGCGGAGGTCTTGCGACTTCCGCTTTTTGTGTTGATTTGTTCATACATTAATGATATAATAAACCCAAACATTTAAAATAAAGGTGAAAACATGAGCGATAAAAGAAAAGTTTTATTGATAGTTAATCCCTGTGCAGGCAGAAACAAATCAAGAGCAGGCACATTTGATATAGTTGATAAATTTTCGGGCGAGGATTACGAGTTCGATGTGAAAACAACAAAATGCCCCGGTGATGCAACCGAAATTGTTAAAAATCATATTGACGATAACGATATGGTTGTTTGCTGCGGCGGTGACGGAACTCTTAACGAAACAATCAACGGCGTTATGCAGCTTTCAAGAAGAGTGCCCGTAGGCTATATTCCCGCAGGCTCAACAAATGACCTTGCGGCAACTCTCGGTATTCCCACTGGCAATATCGGCAAAGCAACAGATATGATTATTGACGGTCACACAAACGGCTACGATATAGGTCTTTTCAACAACAGATTTTTTACCTATGTTGCTTCATTCGGGCCTGCCGCAAAGCTTTCATATGCCACCTCGCAGAAGCTCAAGAACAAATTCGGAAGAACAGCATATTATCTTGACGGCATTTTCAGGCAGATGATACCTCTTCTTAAAGAGGTGAAGCCTATTCGCATTAAAATTGAGCACGACGGAGGAGTTATTGAGGATGATTTCTTCTTCGGCGCAATTTCAAATTCAACATCCGTTGCGGGTCTTTTTAAGTATGATGAAAACGATGTAAGACTTGATGACGGTGTGTTTGAAGTTCTTCTTGTAAGAAGACTCAAAAGAGCAACCGACGCTTTTGCGATGATTGAAAAAATCAAACGCAGAGATTATGACGGCGATACTCTTCTCTATTTTAAAACATCAAACATAAAGCTTACATTTGATAAGCCCTGCAACTGGACTCTTGACGGCGAATACGGCGGCGACCATAAGGATGTCCGCATTTCGGTGCTTCCCAGAGCAATAGATATTTGTTCCCCCGAAAATCCGCTTTTTGAAGGCAGCAAGCAAAAAGCTATGAAATAAGGTGAAACCGGTGGCTAAATCATCAAATCAGAAACTTAAGGTGCTTTATCTTGCAAAGATTCTGCTCGAAAGAACGGATGAAGAAAATGCGCTTTCGCTTGCGGAAATAACCGAAGCACTTTCGGAATACGGAGTATCGGCAGAAAGAAAAAGTTTATATGATGATTTTGAAGCTCTGCGTGTTTTTGGCATAGATGTTGAGAAAAAACACAGCAAAACGGTTGGATATTATGTTGCAAACCGTGAATTTGAGCTTCCTGAATTAAAGCTTCTGGTTGATGCGGTGCAGGCTTCAAAGTTTATAACTCATAAAAAGAGCACGGAGCTTATCAAAAAGATTGAGGGCTTTGCAAGCGTTCACGATGCGCGTAAGCTTCACCGCCAGGTTTTTGTTGCCAACAGAATAAAAACAATGAATGAAAGCATTTATTATATTGTTGATTTCATTCACGATGCAATAATAAGAAATTCTCAGATTTCATTTGAATATTTCGATTGGAACGAGAAAAAAGAAAAAGTTCTCCGTCACGGAGGAAAGCGTTATGTTGTAAGCCCTTGGGCGTTAACCTGGGATGACGAGAATTATTATATGATTGCCTATGATGCCGAGGCGGAAAAAATCAAGCATTACCGAGTTGATAAAATGATGAATATTACCGTTCTTTCCGATAAAAGAGAGGGCGCGGAAATATTTGAAAATTTTGATATGGCTCTGTATTCAAAGAAAACATTCGGAATGTACGGCGGCAGAGATGAAAATGTTACTCTGCAATGCAAAAATTCCATGGCAGGCATAATTGTTGACCGTTTCGGCAGAGAGGTTATTATGACACCTGTTGACGGCGAGCATTTTTCGGTAACCGTAAAAGTCGCGGTAAGTCCGCTTTTCTTAACCTGGATTATGAATTTCGGCGCTGATATGAAAATTATTTCGCCGCAGAATGTTATCGATGAATTTATTGAAACTGCAAAAAAGGCAATTGAACAGTATACTTTTTGAAACAATAATTAATATGGTTTTGAAAGGCATATTTCCGCCACAGCATCGTTAAAAATCTTTGAAATAGCCTCGTATTCCTGCAGATTTTCGCCTTGCTGTGACGAAAATCTTCTCTTTCAAAACTGCTTCGCATCTGAAATGCAATAGGTTGCGTGCAGTCGGGCATTTCTTCGATGCAGGCATACGGGCGTATGACAAAGAGAAAAATGCTCGAATGTGCGTAAGATATTGTATTTCAGACATATGAGATTATTGTTTCAAAAAGTATTAAAAACGGCTGTTACCAAATCGGTAACAGCCGTTAATTTTATTAAAGATTAAGGAAATCTCTTCTGTAAACATCCTCAAGTTTGAATGCTTTAACAATTTCAACAAGGTCGGGGTCTGTGATTGTGTTAACTCTGGGAAGGTGAGCGGTCATCATATAAAGCTGTGCAGCCTTTTCAACTGTTTCGATAAGACCGAAAGCTTCGTCAAGGTCTTTGCCGCAGCCGTAAATGCCGTGCTGACCCCAAACAACAAGTCTGAATTCCTTCATTTTCTCTGCGGTTGCAATACCGATTTCGTTGGTGCCGCAAACCATCCAGGGAAGCATGCCGATACCGTCGGGGAAAACAACCATGCATTCGGTGCACATTTCCCAAAGTGAATGAGTGAATTTCTTTTCACTGAGCTCATGAACATAAGTCATTGCAAGAGTGTTTGTGGGATGGCTGTGCATAATAACTCTGTTTTCGGGGTTCTTGCTGAGTCTTGAAATGTGGCTCATAAGGTGAGCGGGAAGCTCGCTTGTGGGTCTGCCGCCGTCGCTGTAGCCCCAAAGAAGCTCTGCGGTTGTTCCGTTTTCTGCAATTTTGATGATGCCGAGGTTGTTTTCGGGGTCATCTTCAATGTTCTTGAAATATTTGCCTGTGCCTGTAACAATGAAGATTTTGCCAACGAGAACGCTTGCGTCAAAGCCCATTTCGATTGTTCTGATGGGAGCGTTGATATCAAGATACTCTGCAACTTCGTCGTTTTCAAGCATCATGCTGATGTTGCCGCCGTTTCTTTCGTCCCAGCCCATACGGTACATATTTGCTGTTGTTTTCATCATACCCTTTACAAAGGGTGCATCCATTATGTTTTTCATTTTCTGTTCACCAAAACCTTTTCTTCATATTCTTTGATTATGTTAATATAATTTGCTTCAACATTCTGTCTTTCAAGATATTCGTTCCAGATATCGCCGAGGGGAAGAGTTTTGATTTCTTCGCCGAGAACCATAAGCGATGTGAAATCTGCTTTATCCTGAAGCTCTTTCATTGCCTTTGAGGGCTCAAGAAGTGCGTTAAGAAGAGCTTTCTGCACGCTTCTTACGCCTGTTACCCAAGCGCTGATGCGGTTGATTGATGCATCAAAATAGTCAGTTGCAATGAACACTCTGCCAAGAGCATCGTTTCTTACGATTTCTTTTGCGATTTCTTTTGTTTCATCATCAAGAAGAACAACGTGGTCGCTGTCCCAACGAACGCCTCTTGTGATGTGGAGAGCAATTTTTTCGTTGAATGCAAGAAGCGATGAAATCTTATCCGAAACAAGCTCTGTGGGGTGATAATGACCGTTATCCATAAGAGGAACAATGCCGTTCTTGGTTGAATAGCTCAGGCAGAATTCTGCTGAACCAACGGTATAGCTTTCAAGACCGATGCCGAAAACCTTGGATTCGAGAGTAACGAAAACCATGTTTTTATCATAGGGCACCGAAAGAATTTCATCAAGAGATTTCTTGAAACGGAGTCTGGGTGAAAGGCGGTCTGCGGGAATATCCTTGTACCCGTCGGGAATCCAGATGTTCATAACGCAGGGAATGCCTGTTTCTTTTGCAAAATAATCCGAAATCTCAATGCAACGCTTGCCGTGCTCAACCCAGAATTTGCGGGTAGCTTCATCGGGAGATGAAAGAGTGAGACCGTCTTTTACCATAGGATGAGAGAAGAATGTGGGATTAAAATCAATGCCCATACCTCTTTCTTTTGCAAAATCAACCCACTTTTTAAAGTGTTCGGGTTTGAGTGCATCGCGGTCTGCCTTTGCACCTTCAAAAATCGCATAGCTTGCGTGAAGGTTAAGCTTCTTTTTGCCTGGGATAAGGCTGAATGCCTTGTCTATATCGGCCATAAGCTCATCGGGGGTTCTTGCTTTGCCGGGATAGTTGCCCGTGGTCTGAATGCCGCCAGAGAGTGCATCGTCGCTGTCAAATCCGCCAACATCATCGCCCTGCCAGCAATGAATTGAAATAGTGATGTCAGAAAGCTTTTTTATTGCCTCTTCGGTGTCGATACCGAAATCGGCATAAAGCTTTTTGGCACTTTCGTATCTGTTCATAATTTTCCTCCGTTTAAGAGAATTTACTTTCCAAAAATATATAATACTACTGTTTTATGTTATTGTCAATTAAGTTTGAGCGATGAAACACCCGTTTTCATAACAATTTTTCGAAGAAGCGGATTATACATAAACGGGCATTTGATGTTTTTGAGGAAAAGCTTGGTTTTTAGAGAGGCAACATTTTTTGCATAATTCTTTTGAACATTGCCGCCTTTTTTGATTGCATCGGTCAGGGCAACTGCACTGTTGATTGCACTGCTTATGCCTTCAAACGAGCTGGGGCTGATAAATCCTGCCGCTTCGCCTATAAGAAAAACCCCGTTTCTGCCCGTGCAAAAGCTTGCGGGCGAAGAAGGGCGAAGCACCATACACGCCTCGGTTTTAATCGGTTCACCCAACACCAGCCCGAAATTCTTCATTTTATTTTTCTGCGCTTCAAAACGCTCTCTGCAGTTTTCAGGCTCATAAGCACCGCCGAAAATAATGTGATTATCTTTAAAAATCGACCAGGAACAGCATTCGCTTGTGTCAGGGTCGAAAATGCAGGAATAAAATGGGTCGGGTGTGTTTTCATCAATATTGAACCATTGCTGAATGGCAACGTAATGTCGTGTTTTAAGCTTCGGAAAGAATGTGCGGCGAATAAGTGAATTTGCTCCGTCTGCACCTACTATATAGCGGCACCTTGCTTCAAACGGTGTTCCGTCTGCGCTTTTGCAAAGTATTTTGTAGACCTCGGCTTCGGGCACGCACGAAACAAGGCGGGCTTTTTTGATTTCGGTATTTTCACCTGCCTGAGAAACCATCCAATTATCAAATTTATCTCTGTCAACGTTTATATACATTCTCTGATAACGGCGCACATCGCCGCTTTTCATATCTATTGTGCGAACGGAAAAAATCTGTGGGTCAACAAGAATATCCTTGGGCAGAGTAAGCTCAAAGCTTGCAAGAGCCTTTTGGGCATCTGGAGCAAGCAGACCGCCGCAAGGTTTGGGTGCGTATGAGCCGTCAAGAAGCAGTATTTTCATATTTTTGGGAGCGGTCATTGCAAACGCCGCGCCTGCAGGGCCTGCACCGCAGACCGCAATATCATAAAAATCCATACTCTTTCCTCCGTTTTAATCTTGCATTTATAATACAATTTATTAAGAATATTGTCAATAAAACGCATATTAAGGATAAAAAAGTACGGATATTGATTTTGAAGAAATTTTGGTGTAAAATAACTATAACTATTATTCAGGAGGTACGGCTATGGATAACGCTGCTTTGAAAAGCGGTTTTCAGCGTACTCAAAAATGGGATATACTCAAATTTATAATGATATTTCTGGTTGTTCTCGGTCACGCTGCGGATTTTTACACTGCGTCAAACGAAAAAATGAGAGCACTTTTTCTGGTCATTTATGCCGTGCATATGCCCGTTTTTATTTTTGTTTCGGGTTTGTTTTCAAAGAAAACCGTCAGCGAAAAAAGAGCGGATAAACTCATCGGGTATATTGTTTTATATCTTGTGCTCAAATTTGTTCCGTTTATTTACAGATTTTCCGAAACGGATTTTCCCGGAGTAAATCTTTTCAAAGAGGGCAGTGCACCGTGGTTTATGCTTGCTCTTTTTGCTTTTAATCTTATTACAATTCTGCTTAAAGACTGCTCACCCAAATTTGTTCTGATTTTCAGCATTTTGCTTGCTTGCTTTGCGGGATATGACACAAACATCGGCGATTTTCTTGCGCTTTCAAGAATAATTGTTTTTTATCCGTTTTTCTATATGGGCTATATTGCAGACAGAGAAAAACTTGAAAAGCTTTGCGAAAATAAAAAAATCAGGATTGCGGCAGCATCGGTCATTATCGTCTTTATCGCAATTGTTTTTCTGTTTACTGATAAGCTTTATTGGATGCGCGCTTTGATTACTGCAAGAAGCTCTTTTGCGGCATTGTCCAATGCAGGCAGATTCGGAGGACTCATAAGGCTCGGGTATTATGCGGTTATTTTTCTTCTCGGATTTTCGGTTGTTGCGGTAACGCCGTCAAAAACTCCGTTCGGAATTGCGGCAAAGCTTGGTCAAAGAACGCTTGCGGTTTATGCATTCCATTTTGCGGCACTTTATTTTATCTATGAAAAATTCAATTGCAAAGAGCTTATCTTTGAAGCGCTCGGAAGAGGCGGGGATTGGCTCATAATTCCGATTTCGATAGCAATAACTCTGATTTTTTCAATAAATATTTTCAGCAGATTTCTTGCGTTTCTTATGAATTCTCCCGCCAAAAAGAAAAAGTGAAAAATGATTGCTATTGATTTTTTATTATTTATATTGTAATATGTGAATGTTGTAAAAAATAAGTAAAGGATTTGCTTAAATGTCGGATTTTAAATATAAAATATCGGTTGTGATTCCTGTTTATAACTGCGAAGAATATCTTGACAGCTGCATTGAAAGCCTTATGAAGCAAACAATGCCCTGCAGGGATTTTCAGGTTGTTTATGTGAACGACGGTTCTTCCGATAACGGCGGAGAAATCTGCCGATTGCATTCGGAAAAATATCCGAATGTTACATATTTTGAAAAAGAAAACGGCGGCGTTTCAAGCGCAAGAAACAAGGGTATGGAGCTTGCGGAAGGCAAGTATATCGTTTTTCTTGATGCAGATGATACGCTTTCAAAAGAAACGCTTCAGACTCTTTATGGTTTCTTTGAAAAGCATTATGATGAAACCGACCTTGTTACATATAAAATTATCCCTTATTGGGAAGATAAAAGATTTGCGCTTCATCCGAGATACAACATACTTAAAGAAACCGGCATATATGATTTAACCGACGAAACATATTGCTACATTGCTCAAACAACTATGAATATCTGCGTTAAAAATCGCAGAGAAAACAATATTTTATTTGATACGGCACTTAAATTTCACGAAGACCAGAAATTCTGCTATGATGTGCTGAAAGAAAAAATGACGCTCGGATATTGTGCCGAGCCCGAATATCTGTATCTGCGCAGACCGGGCAGCGCAACAAGCTCACGAAGCTATGCGTATTATATTTTTGAAGATACAATGGCAATGTGGGAAGAGATGTTCGGCGAATATAAAGGCTTTGTTCCGCCGTATCTGCAGGCACTTTTTCTCAATGATATCAACTGGAAGAGTGTTCAGGATATACTTCTTCCGTATCACTATCCCGAAGCTGAATTCAACAAAGCGGTTGAACGCATAATTTCTTTAATTAAAAGAATTGACGACAGCGTTATAATCAACCGCCCGTCAATGGATTTGTATCACAAGCATTATCTTCTCAAACTTAAAGAGAGCAACAGCGTTGCTCTTGAGTGCAGAGATAATGAGCTTGTTCTTATTCACAACGGCGAAGAGATTTATACATCCGAAAAGATAACTGCGGTTGTTAACCGTTTCAAGGTTACAAACGGTATTTTAAAGGTTGATGCATTCCTGAAATCTCCCGTTTTCTCTTATTGCGATAAACCCGAGCTTTATATTGTTAAAGACGGAAAAAGAGAAAAGCTTGAGCTTACGCATTCTGAATGCGAAAAATATCACGCAAAAATTGAAACTGCAGTTTTCTGGCGTTTTCAGTTTAATGTTGATGTTGCAAAAACAGAAAAATTTGAGCTTGAAGCGCTGATAAACGGAAAAACATATAAGCTTTATTATTATTACAGCCCCTCAGTGTCACTTTCTCACGATAAGAGAATAAGAGCTGTGTTTACCGACGGAGTGTGTCTGCGGGAAAAACAGGGCGTATTCACTTGCAAATCCGTTCGCTCATTCAAAGGCTTTGTGCTTGCTTTGCGCTTGCTGATTTATCATTTCTTCTACTACGCAAAGGTTAACCCGAGGATTCTGATTAACCGATGGATTGGTTATTTCGCAAGAAAATGCAAAGAAAGAGAATGGATTTATCTTGACCGCTACGGTGTTTTTGATAATGCCTATGACCAGTTTAAACACGATATAAAAATCAAAGACGGAATAAAGCGGTATTATATTCTCAACGAATGCGATTGGGAAACTCTTGAAGAAAAATTCGCTCCCGAAGAAAGAGAATATGTTGTTAAGTTTGGTTCAATAAAGCACAGGAAGCTTTATTTCTCCTGCGAAAAGCTGATTACATCATTCTCAAATCTTTCTAATATCTGTCCCTTTGGTGCGGCGGCTTTCAGATGGTATACCGACCTCACAAGGCACGAAATAGTTTATCTTCAGCACGGAATTCTTCACGCAACATTAAAAAATATGTATGCAAAAGAACGCTGTATTGTTGATAAGGTTGTTGTTTCAAGCGGATTTGAAATTGAGAATTTTGCGGAAAATTACGGTTATGAAGAAAGCGACCTTATCAAAGCCTGTATGCCCCGTTATGATGCAATGCAGATAAGCGGCGAAAAGAAAAATCGAATTGTTTTTTCTCCCTCGTGGAGAAGCAATCTCATCGGTGCTCTTGTAAATAACGAAAGAGCGGAAATGCCCGAGGTGTTTCTTGCGTCCGATTTCTGCAAGCAGGTGAGCGAATTCCTCAATTCCGAAAGGCTTGAAAAACTGCTTGAAGAAAATGACCTTTATCTTGATTTCAGAAATCATCCCATTTTCAAATGCTACAACGGCTTGCTTGATATAAAGAATCCCAGGGTGTGTGTTGAAAATTTTGAAACAAATATGGATGAATACCGCCTTATGATAACCGATTATTCATCAATTGTTTTTGATTCGGTTTATATGAATTGCCCCATAATTTATTTTGTACCTGATTATGAGCAGTTCAGGGCGGGCGTTTCGCATAATTACAGAAAGCTTGATTTGCCGCTTGAAAACGGATTCGGGCCCTTTGCTCAGGATGCACAAAGTCTTCTTGATTATCTTGAAGAATATGTCAATAACGGTTTTGTTCCCAAGGAGCCCTATGCATCAAAAATGAAGGATTTCTTCCTTTACAGAGACAATAACTGTTGTGACAGAGTATACGAAGGAATTAAATAAAATCATCAATCCCCCTTTTCGGAATATAATAATATCGAAAAGGGGGATTTCTTTATGAATTGTTGCATAACCGAGCTTCGGTGCAAGGAAGTTATTGATAAATCAAACGGCTGCAGGTTGGGGCTTGTGAGCGATATTGAGGTTGACCAATGCTGCGGCAGGGTGGTTGCGCTTATTGTTTACGGCAGACCGAAATATTTCGGCATCTGCGGCAGACGGGAAAGAATAAGAATCTGTTGGGAGGATATTGAGGTTATCGGAAACGATACAATCCTTGTTTGCAGATGTCAGCGTGACGATAACCCGAGAAGAAGAAACAGAACATAAAAAGAAAAGGTCGGAATCATCTGATTCCGACCTCTTTGCTTGTGTTTGATTAATATTTGAAGTTCTTATAGAAAACGTGTGTGCTGCCTGTTGCGTTACCGCCACCTGCTGCATCTATAACAACGCTGATATCGAATTCAACAGTAAGGCTTACAAGGTTACCTGTTGCGGAATCAATAACAGCAACAACCTTTGCGTTTGAGTAGCTTTCTGAAATAACAGCGCCCTTTACAACCTGGCCAACTGCGCTGTAGATAACGGGAGCAGTCTTGTGGTCAAAGTAGCTCTTGTCAAGATCGCCAACGCAGATACCGCACTTGTCGATGGGAGCCTTTGTCCAGCTTTCTGACTTTGAAGCCTTGCTGGTGCCGGGCTTAACATTGAGAGTGATAGTGAACTGACCGTTGTTGTCAGTGCATGTTGCCTTTGTTACATCAGCTGCTGAAAGAGTGCTCTTGCGGAGATAATGATGGGGAACATCTTCTGACCAGTCGCCTTTAGTAACATCCATGGTGTATTTGTTTTCAGCACCGATGCCCATGAATGAATAAATAAGGTCACCGAATGTTTTGAGAAGGAAGCCTGCATTGAGAGCTTCGTTGTCTGTGTAGCGCTCTTTGTTGAAGCCTACTTTTGCAGCATATGCTTTGTTGATTGCATCGTTGTAATAAGCAATGATGTCTGCTGTTTCTGTGGGAGCAACTGCAGTTGTTGTTTCAGCGTCTGCTGCGGTTGTTGTTTCACCTGCTGCATCTGTTACATCTTCTGCGGGAGCAGTTGTTTCGTCTACTGCAGGAGCAGTTGTTTCGTCAGCTACGGGAGCCTCTGTTGTTTCGGGAGCTGCTGTGGTTGTTGTTTCTTCATTGTTGCCGCCGCAAGCTGCAAATGCAAAGAGCATTGAGAGGGCAAGAAGAACTGCAAGAATCTTTTTCATTGGAATCGTCTCCTTTAATTATTTTAATACCCCTCGGGTATTGGTTACATATTAAACTGACTGAATGAAACGCATAAAGGCGGCATCGCCTTCGGGGGTCTTCTTATAGACGCCTGCGTGTTCAAGAACGGTTGAGAAAACTTTGCCAACCTCGTCGTGAAGAATATCCGTGATATTTTCCGCATTTGCTTCGGGGTGCTCTGCAAGAATTTTCTCTGCCCATTCGGCGTGGATTGCGGTTGCTTCGTTATCTTTGAGATTTTCGCCTTTGACCATTGCATCTGCAAGGATTTCAAGCTCTTTCTTGAGTCTTGCAGGAAGAACGGCAAGACCCATAACCTCGATAAGTCCGATGTTTTCTTTTTTGATGTGATGAAGCTCTGCGTGGGGGTGATAAACTCCGAGCGGATGCTCATCGGTTGTTATGTTGTTGCGGAGCACAAGGTCAAGCTCGTAATCGCTTCCTCTGCGTCTTGCAATGGGTGTTATTGTATTGTGGGGAGAGCCCTCTGTTTCGGCAAAAATGAAAGCATCTTCGTCTGTATAAGCTCTCCACTTTGTGAGAATCTTATCTGCAAGTTCAACAATGTTCTCTTTGTTTTCGCCTCTGAGTCTGATTGTTGACATAGGCCAGTTTACGATGCCTGCCTTGATATCTTCAAAGCCTTCGAATGAAATTTCTTTTTCAATCGGAGCCCTTTCCATTGCAAATTCGTATCTTCCGCCCTGGAAATGCTCGTGGCTGAGAATTGAACCGCCAACTATCGGCAAATCTGCATTTGAACCAACGAAATAATGGGGGAACAGAGTAACAAATTCAAGCAGTTTTGCGAATGCGGATTTATCAATTTTCATCGGAGTGTGGCAACCGTTGAAAACAATGCAATGTTCATTATAATAAACATAAGGTGAATACTGCATAAACCAGCCCGAATTATTTATTGTAATGGGAATTATTCTGTGATTCTGCCTTGCGGGGAAATCAACCCTGCCCGCGTAGCCTTCGCATTCTCTGCAAAGCTGACATTTGGGATAACCTGACTGCGGTGCATTCTTTGCTGCCGCAATGGCTTTGGGGTCTTTTTCGGGCTTTGAAAGGTTAACGGTAATGTCGATAGTTCCGTATTTGCCCGTATACTGCCATTTAAGGTCTTTTGCAATTCTGTCGCGGCGGATATAATTTGTATCGCAACTGAAAGTATAATAATAATCGGTTGCTTTTTCAGGTGATTCAGCATAAAGAGAATTGAACTGCGAAATAACCTGCGACGGTCTGGGAGTGAGTGCACCCATAAGCGCGGTATCAAAAAGGTCTCTGTATGTTATTGAATCTTCGATTATTCCTTTTTCTGCGGCATAATCGCAAAGTGCATCAAGAATCTCATTTATTTTGCCTTCGGCTTTTTCACACGAGCCGTCATAGGCATCTTTTTTGAGAAGAGCAAGAACTGCGTTTGTGCAGTAAACCTTGTCGCTTTCTTCAATAAGATTATTTTCTGCGGCATATTCAATCAAAGCTTTGATATAAGAATCAGTCATAACAAACCTCTGCTTTCTGCAAATATATGCCTATTATATACTTTCATTCAGATATGTGCAAGAGGTTGTTTGATAATATTTTACTTTTTTATATATTAGCGGTAAAGCGGTTTAAAAAAAGAGATAATATAATTATTGATTTATATAAAATTTTTGGCTTTTGATATTTACTTTTTGGTTATCATGTGTTAAAATGCTAAAGTGTAAAAGCGTTTCTGCGAAAGGAAAGTTTGATATGAGCGATAAGATTAAAGATAAGAATGTTGACTTTATGTTCGAAGCAATTCTCAGCCTTCAGACAATGGAAGAGTGCTATGCGTTTTTTGAAGACCTTTGTACCGTTCCTGAAATCAAGGCAATGTCACAGAGAATTGTTGTTGCAAAAATGCTCAGAGATAAAAAGGTTTACAGCGATATTGTTGCGCAGACAGGCGCAAGCACCGCAACAATAAGCCGTGTTAACCGTTCGCTTCAGTATGGCTGCAACGGTTACGAAGAGATTTTCAAGAGGATAGAAAAATAATGTCATACGATGATTTTTCAAGATTCTATGACCTTTTGACCGATAATGTTGAGTATGAGAAGCGTGCAGATTATTTTTGCAGGCTTCTTTCAATGTGCGGAATAAACGAAGGTATATTGCTTGACCTCGGATGCGGAACGGGCAGTATGTCGCTTGCTATGGCAGAAAGAGGTTTTGATGTTATCGGTGTTGACAGCAGCGTAGGTATGCTCAATGCCGCGCAGCAGAAAATGTTTGCAAGCGGAAAACGGATGCTTCTGCTCAACCAGAGTATGGAAGAAATTGACCTTTACGGCACGGTTGACTGCGCAATCTGCGTGCTTGACGGAATAAACCATCTTAAAAATGAAAAAGCTGTTAAGGCAACATTTCAAAAGGTTTCTCTTTTTATGAACAAGGGCGGAGCTTTTGCTTTTGATGTTAATACATTATATAAACACAAGTTTGTGCTTTCCGATAATGTTTTTGTTTATGAGCCCGACGGAGTTTACTGCGTGTGGCAGAACAGTTTCAATGAGGCTGACGGCAGCGTTGATATAAGTCTTGATTTCTTTGAGGAAGAAGACGGCGTTTATTATCGCAGCGGCGAAAGTTTCACCGAAAGAGCATATGAACTGAACGATATAAAAGCCTGGCTTGAAGATGCGGGCTTTGAAGTTATAGGAATTTATGACGATTTAACCCTTGATGATGTTAAGCAAAACAGCGAGAGGGCAGTATTTTTAGCAAAGAAGAAGTGATAATATGAGTGAACTTGTAAGAATGATTTCCGTTGACGGTACACTTACCGTTATAGCAATTGACTCAACGGATATGATTAACAGAATGGAGCAGATTCATAAAACATCTGCAGTAACATCTGCCGCACTCGGCAGACTTATTACCGCGGCGTCAATGATGGGTGCCGTGCTCAAAGGCAAGGATAACAGCATAACTCTCAGAATGAATGGCGGCGGCCCCGCAGGCTCGGTTATTGCTGTTGCAGACAGCGAAGGCAATGCAAGAGGATATGTTGCATGCCCTGTTGTTGAAATTCCTCTTAACGATAAAGGCAAGCTTGATGTTGCAGGCGCAATAGGCAAGGAAGGTATGCTTACCGTTATGAAGGATCTGGGAATGAAAGAGCCTTATATAGGTCAGGTGCCTATTGTGTCGGGTGAAGTTGCAGAGGATATTACGAGCTATTTTGCAACCAGCGAACAGACACCGAGCGTTTGCGCTCTCGGAGTGCTTGTTAATCCCGATTTATCAATTCAGGCGGCAGGCGGATTTATAATCCAGCTTTTGCCCACCGCACTTGATGACACTATTGACCTTGTTGAAGAATGCATAAAAGATATTGAGCCCGTAACGCAGATGCTCACCAAGGGAATGACACCCGAGGATATGTGCCGCCGTGTGCTCAGCAAATTTGAACTTGATATTCTCGACACTTCAAGCCCCGAATATAAATGCTACTGTTCAAAAGACAGAGTTGCAAAAGCTCTTATCAGTCTGGGCAAGGATGAGCTTCTTGAAATGGCGGAAGAAGAGTCAACCGAAGTTTCGTGCCATTTCTGCGATAAAACCTATAAATTCTCCTCAAAAGAGATAAAAGAATTGGCTCAGAAATAAGCGAAAAAAACTTTTTTAAAAATTTTTCAAAAATTTTTGAAAAAGGGGTTGACATTTCCTGAAAAGTGGTGTATTATACAACACGTCGCTTGACGAGAGCGACGCCAACGTGGGAGCATAGCTCAGCTGGGAGAGCATCTGCCTTACAAGCAGAGGGTCACAGGTTCGAGCCCTGTTGTTCCCACCATTTGGCCCGGTAGTTCAGCTGGTTAGAACGCTAGCCTGTCACGCTAGAGGT
>JAZOVH010000027.1:0-32931 GCA_045658585.1 Acutalibacteraceae bacterium
AAAAATTCTTTCTGAAAAAAGAGGTATTCTTGTGCTTACCGACAGCGATTCGGCAGGCTTTAAAATCCGATCTTTTATCGGTTCAACCGTTAACCAGAAGGATATTTATCACGCCTATATTCCCGATATTTTCGGTAAAGAACGAAGAAAAACCGAACCCTCAAAAGAGGGCAAAATCGGCGTTGAGGGTGTGTCTGAAGAGATAATTATGCAGGCACTTGCCAATGCGGGGGTTCTATATGAAAGTTCTGATGAACCCGAACGTCCCATAACAAAGCTTGATTTGTATGAAAACGGATTTACGGGAGGAGAAGACAGCAGCAGAAAACGTGCGTCTTTATTGAAATATTATCATCTTCCGGAAAGGCTTTCAGCGAATTCTCTTGTTAAAGTTCTTAACTGTATAACAACATATGAGCAGTTTCTTGATGATGTCAAAGAAATAGAAAAGGAGCTTGGTTTATGATCAGAATAGGTCACGGTTATGATGTTCACCGTCTTACGGAAAACAGAAAATTAATAATCGGCGGAGTTAATATTCCTTATGAGAAAGGTCTTCTCGGTCATTCTGATGCTGATGTGCTTCTTCACGCGATAAGCGATGCTCTTCTCGGAGCGGCGGCACTCGGCGATATCGGTTGCATTTTCCCTGATAATGACGAAAAATATAAAGATGCCGACAGTCTTGTGCTTCTTTCGCAGGTTGTTGATTTGCTTGAAGAAAAAGGATTTTCCGTCAACAATATCGACTGTACGGTTATAGCGCAGAATCCAAAAATGAAACCTCATATTGAAATGATGAGAAAGAATATTTCATCAGCTTGCAAAATTGATATTTCCTGCGTAAGTGTTAAAGCAACAACGGAAGAGGGGCTTGGCTTCAGCGGAAGCGGCGAGGGGATTGCGGCTCACGCGGTTTGTCTGATTGAAAATTAATTTTTTGTAAATTTAATCAATTATATTTGCAACATTAAATATGTTGTGTTATTATTTTCTCATAGGAAAATGAAAGGTTGGTCAGTAAGTATGGCCTTTGTTGAAAATATATTCGGATTTTTTTCAAAGCTTCCGTCGCTGAAATTCGGTATTGCGGATGCTTTGGATATTATTCTTGTAGCATTTATACTTTATAACGGAATTAAGCTTATCAGGGAAACAAGAGCTTTTCAGCTTGTGAAAGGTCTTTTATTTCTCGGCATTATCTATTTACTTATTTCCCAGCTTGAAATGCAGGCAAGTTCATATATTTTCAGGCTTATTTTCCAGAACATATTTATTATTCTGATTATTCTTTTTCAGCAGGAAATCAGGCAGGTTATCGAACGCTTGGGTAAAAGCAAATTCACTTCTTTGAGCAATCTTTTTAAAGGAAGCGCGGTTGCCAATAATGAGATTGTGAGCGAAGCGGTTATTGAAACAGCTAAAGCAGTTCAGCGAATGAGCGAGAGTAAAACGGGTTCGTTAATAGTTTTCGAAAAAGAAACCTTGCTTGGTGATGTTATAAAAACAGGCACCGCTGTTGACGCTAAAATAACTCACGAGCTTATCGGAAACGTGTTTTTTCCGAAATCTCCGCTTCACGACGGAGCTGCCATAGTAAGAGATGGCAGACTGCTGTGTGCTGGATGCGTTCTTCCGTTAACAAAAAATGAAGAAATATCGAGTGACCTCGGCACAAGACACAGAGCAGCACTCGGTATGAGCGAACAAAGCGACGCTTTTATTGTTGTTACTTCAGAAGAAACAGGAATAATTTCTGTTGCTTTTAAAGGCGAGCTCAAGCGACATTTGACGGAGGCTGAACTTCGTGAAATGCTTTTGAATTATTTGCTTGAGTCTTCATCAGGTTTTGAAGAGAGCGGAACTATCAGAAAAATTTTCAAGGGTTGGAAAAAATGAAGATAAAGAAACAAAGAATTAGTGCATTGTTTTATAATAATCGGTTTTTACTTGTTTTTTCGGTAATTACCGCAATTATTATATGGCTTGTTGTTGCTGTTGAATTCAGCGAAACAACCAATGTTGTCAGAAATGTTCCCGTTAAAATTGATTACTCCAGAATTCAGGATAATTTAGGGCTTGAACCGTTCGGAGACAATAAATTTACCGTTGATGTAACAGTCAGCGGCAAAAGGCATATAGTTGAATCGGATGACATAATTGATGATCTTGTTGTGTCTGCCAATACCGCATATGTCAACTCTGTAGGTTTATCAAAACTTAATATTGAGGTTTCATCTTCGAGCATCAGACCCGAATATACAATTGATGATGTTTCGGTTGATTCGGTTGATATTTATTTTGACTATTTTAAAGAGGCTGAATTTATTATTGAAGCAGAGATTGACCATAAAGGCAGTCTTGTTCCTGACGGATATTATGTTGATGATATGATATTCCCCAATAATAATACTGTTAAAATTTCAGGCCCCGAATCGGAAGTGAATAAAATTAACCGCGTTGTTGCAAGAGCAACTGTTGATGAGGCTTTAAGACAGAGCACAACATTTGAAGCGGTGCTTACAGCTCTCACCAAAGACGGAAGCTCACCGAAATATATTTCATTCAACAGACAGCGTGATATTGTTAATTTCACTATACCGGTTTATAAAAAAATGATTCTTCCTGCTTCGTGCGCTTTCGCGAACAAGCCTTCGGACTATATCGAAAAAGTTCCGTTTACAGTTACCGTAATGCCTGCTACAGCTGAGTTTGCCGTGGCAGAAAGCAAGGCGGAAAATCTTTCAGTTTTTGAGATTGCAACTATTGACTTTTCTGATTTACATTCGGGTGAAAATGTGTTCACCTTTGCGGCAGAGAATGTAACCGGCGGCAAGGTTGTTGATTCAACGGAATATTTTACCGTTACCGTTAATGTTGGCGGAATGACCACAAGAAGTTTTGCTGCTCCGTCTGATGTTAATTTCATTAATAACCCGGACGGTGTCAAAGCAGAGTTTATTGAATTCGGCTTCAATCAGATAACCGTTATCGGACCTGATGAATCATTAACTGCGTTGTCTGCAGACAATATTGTGTTGAATGCAGATTTAAGCACCGTGCCTCCCGAAACAAAAGGAATGGTTGTTGTTCCCGTAACAATGTCCGACAATGATTGTTGGACATATGGCGAATACACAGCAACAGTAATGATAAGTTAATCTGAAAAACCGTCTTTTTTAAGACGGTTTTTATTTTTTTTTTATTAATTTTATTTAAATTATAAATATAATATATTGATTTATTTTTAAATAATATGATATAATAGGTTGAAATATTATGTAGAGGGGTAACGGGCATGAAAAAAGCAATTTTTCTTCTTATTTTTTTCAGCGTTTTTTCTTGTGCTTTTTTCAGCTCCTGCAGTTCCTTTTCTCTTGTTCAACCCGTTGGCTCTCTTCTTAATCCGCCGCTGTATTATCCCGAATACGAAGAGCTTGTTAATGCATTCGGCAGAGATGTTAAAACAGATAACCAATTCTGTATCCCTTATGAAGGTGACTACAATTCCGCCATTATCGTAGATAACATAGATTCAGACAGCGAAGAGGAAGCAATCGTTTTTTACAGAAACAAAAATGAGAATTTTGCAAAAATGCATTATTTTGATTTTGTTGGCGGGGAATGGATAACATACGGCGATTTTAACGGGTACGGCAATAATGTTAAAAGCTTATTTGTTAATGACCTTGATAAAGACGGAACGGGTGAACTGATTGTTATCTGGGAAACATCCGGAGTTTTAACCGGCGATGTTATGTCTGTTTATAAAAAAACATCCGAAGAAAATTCTTATCGTGAAATTGCCAATGAACCGTGCCTGATTTCAAATGTTGTAAATATCGATTCCGATGATTTTGAAGAAATTTTTTATATTTGTCAAACCAAATCGGGCAATGCAACTCAGAAGGTTGCAAAAGTTCTGAAGCTTTCGGGCGATTCGGTTGTTATAATGGGTGAAACAAAACTTGATTCAAACATAAGCAGTTATGTTTCGATAAAAACCGAAAAAGAATCAGAAAACAGTCCGCTTAAGATTTATGTTGATGCGTTGAAAGGCGAAAAACAAATGATTACGGAATTGGTTTTCTGGGATTCGGAAAAATCTCAGCTCGTTGCACCGTGGCTTGATAAGGAGACTTTAACAAACAGCCTCACACTAAGATATGAGCCGGTTGAATGTAAGGATATTAACAACGACGGAAAAATTGATATTCCGATACAAATTCTGTTCGGAACAGAAGAAGAAATAAATGAAACTCTTGAGACCGACAGACTTTACCTGACTGTATGGATGAATTTTAATGACGGTAACGCCAGAGTTGTTACAAATACGCTTATCAACTTGTCTGACGGTTACGGTATTAAACTGACCGAAGAAGAAATCAATTCAATCGGTGTAAGAGTATATAAACAAAAGAATTGTTGGGTTGTTTATTTGAAGAATGACTATAAAAACACAGAGGAAGCAATTTTTTCGGTTATAAGAATTGATAAGAAAAAATGGGAAACAGAAAATTTTGATTCTTACATTTCAATTTCTGAAAAGAATGAAGGCGTTGTTTGTGTTTATATAACAGAAACCGGAAAAGATCTGGGAATAACCGAAAAAACCATTAAAAATAAAATCTTTAATTTTTCCTGAATTTTAAGGGGGCATAAAGATGAAAAAAGTGCTTATAGCAGAAGATGAAGCTGCAATAAGAGAATTTGTTGTGATTAATCTCAAACGAGGCGGCTACGAGGTTATTGAAGCGCAGGACGGCGCACAGGCACTTGAACTGTATGAATTAAATGAAGGCGAAATTGATATTGCCGTTCTTGATGTTATGATGCCCAATGTTGACGGTCTTGAAGTTTGCAAGCGCATTCGTGCCGCAAACGCCAACATAGGAATTATTATGCTTACAGCAAAAACTCAGGAAATGGATAAAATAACGGGACTTATGATGGGTGCGGACGATTATGTTACAAAACCGTTTTCACCTACCGAGCTTGTGGCAAGAATAGATGCCGTTTACAGAAGGGTTGCAATGAATTCCAAAAAGAAAGGCAGCGCAGCCGATATTATTGAACTTGGCGATTTTAAGCTTAATATCAGAAACAGAACTTTAACCAAAAAAGGCAAGCCTGTTGAACTTACTCAGGTTGAATTTCAAATGATGGAATATTTTTTCACAAATCCCGGTGCAGCATTGAGCAGAACGGATATTCTTAACAAGGTTTGGGGTTATGACTGCTTCGGCGAAGAAAAAATAGTTGATGTCAATATCAGAAGACTGAGAATGAAAGTTGAAGATGAACCGTCTGAACCCAGACATTTAACAACTATCTGGGGCATCGGTTATAAATGGATTATTTAGTGATTAAGAAGGGGAACGCGAAGTGAAATTTGTCGGTATAACAAAAAGATGGTTTCTTAATGTTGCACTTATTGTTATAGCAATAGTTATTTCTGTTTCGCTTATTCTTGCTTTCTCTTTGAAAAATTATTATTACGGCGTTGCTGAAATTGCACTCGATAATTATTCTGCTGATGAAATTTCTGCTTCATTCAGTATGTACGGTGTTGAAGATGCCGAAAGTTTTAAAGCGGCGGGCAGAAACTTTATTACAAGTTTTCAGGATAAAGATTCAATAGCTGTCTGGATAATTGACGGATACGGAAACATTATTCTTACCTCCAGCGGCTTTGAAATCAAAGGTGAAGTTGAAATGCCTGATTTTAATATTGCATTAAATGAAGGCGACGCAAAATGGACAGGTAAACTTCCGTCAGGCGAAAAGATTATGGCTTCAAGCTGCTGTTATAATTATCCGAGCGGTTCACCTGCAGGTGTTGTAAGATTGATGATTTCACTTGAAGCTCTTGATGCACAGCTTATCAGAATATATATCCTGATAGCGGTTGTAATACTTTTTATGTTTTCTCTGCTTTTTATTTCAAGCGTTCTTTTTATTCGATCAATTGTTAATCCGGTTAAGAATATCGGAGATATTGCAAAAAGAATTGCAGGCGGAGATCTTGATGCCAGAATTGAAAAATATCCTTATAATGACGAAATAGGCGAACTTTGCACAACAATTAATGATATGGCAAACACGCTTGAAGTTTCAGATAAAATGAAGAATGATTTTATCTCAACAGTTTCGCATGAGCTGAGAACACCGCTGACAGCTATCAAAGGCTGGGGTGAAACCCTTCTTCAGGTCGGATCAACAGACCCCGCAATGGCAGAAAGAGGAATGTCGGTTATTATCAGCGAGGCATCACGCCTTAACGATATGGTTGAAGAGCTTCTTGATTTTTCAAGAATGAGCAGCGGAAGAATGAATATGCAGAATGCAAGAATTGATTTTCTTGCAGAGCTTGATGAAGTTGTTTTTGCGTTTAAGGAAAGAGCTATCAGAGAAGGAATAGAAATTATTTATAATGTTCCTCATAATCCTGCCCCCGCAAACGGCGACGCATCAAGAATCAAGCAAGTATTTATCAATATTCTTGATAATGCACTTAAATACAGCTCTCAAGGCGATAAAATTATTGTTTTTGCGCAGTTCCTTAATCCCGCAGTTCTGGTTATTTCAATAAGTGACACGGGCGCGGGAATTCCGCCTGAAGCATTGCCGCATATCAAAGAAAAATTCTATAAAGCAAATTCCACGGTCAGAGGGTCGGGAATCGGTCTTGCGGTTGCCGATGAAATTGTAAAACACCATAACGGTGAAATTAATATTGACAGTATATTGGGTGAAGGAACAACTGTTACCGTTACTTTACCTATTCAACCAACAGATAAAACATCTGCCGAGGCAGAAGGAGAGATTGACGATGAGCAAACAGAATAAATATATTGCCGTTGGCGGTCAGGCGCTTATGGAAGGCATTATGATGAAAGGTCCGAAAGGAACGGCGGTTTCGCTTCGCTTGCCTGACGGCTCAATTGAAACCGAAATGAAAGATATAGTTTCGGTAAGAAAAAAATATAAATTTTTAAATATTCCCGTTCTCAGAGGTGTTGTCAGTTTTATAGAGTCAATGATATCTGGATATAAACTTTTAATGGAGTCCGCTGAAAAAACTTCTCTTGATTTTGAGGAAGAAAGCGAGTCGAAGTTTGATAAATGGATTTCTGACCATTTCGGGCCCAAAATGATGGCGGTTATCGGTTTTATTTCGGCAGTTCTCGGTATCGGCGTTGCGTTTGTTCTCTTTATGTGGCTTCCCAGCTTTTTGTTTGATTTATTCAACGATAAACTTCTTAACGGCGAAATATCCGGTTTAAGAACAGTTTTTGAGGGATTAATCCGCGTTGTTATTTTTGTTGCATATATGGCTCTTGCAGCAAGAATGAAAGAAATTAAGCGAGTTTATATGTATCACGGTGCGGAGCATAAAACAATTTTCTGTTTTGAACACGGAAAAGAGCTGACGGTTGAAAATATCCGCCCCGAGCTTCGTTATCATCCCAGATGCGGAACAAGCTTTATTTTTGTAACAATCATTCTCAGCATTCTTATTTCTTCAATTGTTGCAGTTCTTTTTCCCGTGTTGACAGAAACAAGAATGATTTGGATTGGCGTAAAACTTCTGATGCTTCCCGTTATTATGGGTGTCGGTTTTGAATTTATTCAGCTTGCAGGAAAGTATCCCAATAAATTTACACGATTCCTTTCTGCACCCGGTTTGCTTATGCAGAGAATAACAACCGTTGAGCCGACTGATGATATCATTGAGGTTGCTATCGAAGCTATGAAAGCTTGCCTTTCCGGTGAAGTTCCCGCAAAGGAAATGCCCGAAGAAAACAGTGAGGAAAATTCCTGATGACTGTATCAAAGCTTTTTGAAAAAGGCAAAAATATATTGTCGGAAAATAAAATTGATAATTTTGCAAATGAAGCCCGATGGATATTTGAAGCGGTTTTCGGAGTAAGCAGTCAATATTTATTTTTTAATGCAAATGATGAAGCAAATGCAGAAAAGAGCGATGAGTTTATTGAAAAGATTAACCGCAGAGTAAGCGGAGAGCCTGTTCAGTATATAATCGGTTCGTGGGATTTTTACGGTGAAACATTTAAAGTTGGCGAAGGCGTTCTTATTCCTCGACCCGAAACGGAATTGCTTATTGATTTTGCTGTTGATAATCTTAAAGGAAACGAAAATCCGATTGTTATTGATTTGTGTTCCGGAAGCGGATGCATAGGTCTGACTGTTGCAAGACTTTTTCCGAACGCAAGGGTTTATCTGCTTGAAAAATCCGATAAAGCGTTTGCATATCTTTCTGAAAACAAAAACAAATTCGGATTTGATAATGCTTTTCTTATTCACGGTGATATTTTTGAGGGCTTTGAAGCATACGGGTTGCCCGAACCTGATTTGATTTTATCCAATCCTCCGTATATTGAGAGAAATGAAATATCTCAATTACAACCGGAGGTCCTGAAAGAACCTGTCATGGCGCTCGACGGCGGAACAGACGGTCTAGATTTTTACAGATGCATTGCAGAAAAATGGCTGCCTTACTGTAAAGGCGCAATTGCTGTTGAATGCGGAGAAAATCAGCATCTTGAAATTGCAAAACTGTTTTCTTTTTTGAATGTTTCGTTTATTAAAGATTTTAATGATATAAACAGAGTTGTTTGCGGCTCAATAAAATAAAAAGGAGTCATAAAATGCTTTTTGATATATTTACAGAGGGTTTTGGTCTCAACACAATAATGAACCTTATGGCAAGAGTTTTTGTTGTTTTTTGTACTCTGCCCATTCACGAATATGCACATGCTTATGTTGCAACAAAGTTTGGCGATGACACGCCCAGACTAAAAGGCCGTTTAACGCTTAATCCGCTTGCGCATCTTGATGTAATGGGTGCTCTTATGATTTTTCTTGTTGGATTCGGATACGCAAAACCCGTTCCCGTTAATCCAAGAAGATTTAAGAATTTAAGGGGCGGACTTGCTTTAACTGCTCTTGCAGGCCCTCTTTCCAACATTATTATGGCAATTATTTTTATGCTTCTCGCCAATGTATTTAATGTTGCGATGATTTACACCAACGGAATGATTGTAACTCAGGTTGCAATGCTGTTCTTTACTTTTGCGGCGCAGATTAATGTAAGCCTTGCAATATTCAATCTCATTCCCATACCGCCTCTTGACGGCTCAAAAATTGTCAGCCTGTTTATCCCCGCAAAATATTATTATAAAATCTTGCAGTATGAAAGATATATAATTATCGCTGTTTTTGCACTTATTGTTTTTGGTGTGCTTGATATTCCTCTCAGCTTTCTTACAAGATATGCAATGCAGGGTATTTCGTGGCTCACAAGTCTTCCGTTCAGATTTATTTTAGGTTAAGGTGAATTATCAATGGAAAAAATCCAATATAAGCTCGAAGTTTTTGAAGGCCCGATGGATTTATTGCTTCAGCTTATCAGCAAAAAGAAATTAAGCATAAATGATGTGCCGATAATGGAAATCATTGAGCAGTATCTTGATTATGTCCGTCAGATGCAGGATGATAATCTTGATATATCAAGTGAATTTCTTGAAATGGCTGCTCGTTTGCTTTATATAAAAACAATATCTCTTCTTCCCGTTCATGAAGAGGCAGAAAAACTTGTTGAAGAGCTTCGCGGAGAGCTTACAGAGTATCAGGATTGTAAACTTGTTGCGGGCAAGCTTCAGAATCAGGCAAAAGGTTTTGAGTTTTATCAACGTGCACCTGAAGAGTTTGCAGTTGATATGACTTACACAAGAATTCATGAACCCTCTGAAATTTATAAGGCATATCTTGCGGCTGTGGGTAAAGGAAAAAGAAAGCTGCCTCCGCCCGTTGAAGCTTTCAGAGGTATTATTGCTCATAAAATTGTTTCCGTTGCATCAAGAATCAGCGTTATTATCAACAGATTCAAGAGTAACAGAAAGCAAAAGTTTATATCATTTTTTGAAAGTTCCGAATCTCGTTCGGAAATGGTTGCAACATTTCTCGCCTTGCTTGCTATGGCAAAATCAAAAAAGGTTGTTTTTGACGGTCAGGGCGAAAATATCGATGTAACATTAATTCAGGATAGCGGGGAGGGCATAGAAATTGACGAATGAACAGATTCGCGCGGCTTGCGAAGCAATATTATTTTCTTCGGGAGAGCCGCTTGAAGCATCAAGAATAGCTGATGCGCTTGAAATTGAAATTGAAACGGTTACTGCGGCTTTATGGGAGCTTTCAACTTCTCTTGATGAAAGAGGAAGCGGAATTTGTCTTCTTCGCCTTGGCAGCAAATATCAGCTTTGTTCAAGAGTTGAATATGCGCAGCAAATCAGAAATGTTCTTGACATCAAAAAGAATACACCTCTTTCGCCTGCTGCATTTGAGGTTCTTGCAGTTGTTGCCTATAACCAGCCGGTTACAAAGGCATATGTTGAACAGATAAGAGGCGTTGATTGCTCAGGAGTTATTTCAACGCTCTGTCAAAGAGGATTGCTTGAAGAAAAGGGCAGACTTGATTTGCCGGGCAGACCTCTTCTTTACGGAACAACCCCTGATTTTCTTCGTTGCTTCTGCTTAAGCTCTCTGGCTGATTTGCCTGAATTGCCCGAGAAAAATGAAAATCCCGAAGAGATTAATGATGATGAAATCAATAATGAGCAGGGCGAGCAAATCAGAACATTCTTCCCCGTAAGCGAGGAATAAGATTTGAAGTAAAAATAATCAGGAGGTGTTGCTGTGACAGCATTATATATAATTCTCGGAATCATAGCGTTTTTTGTTGTTTTGCTTTCAATCAAGTTTTGCGTTACGGTACACTATGAGGATGATATTGAGCTTTCGGTTAAATGGCTTTTTCTTAACATAAAAATTCTTCCTAAAAAAGAGAAAGAAGATAAAAAGAAAAAAGAAAAGAAGAAAGAACCGAAGAAAGAAGATAAGCCGAAAAAAGAAAGCGAAATTGTTAAAGAGCCAAAAAAGAAAAAGCAGGATAATATGTTTGTCCGATTTTATAAAAATCGCGGCGTTTCAGGTGTTGTTCAGCTTTTAAAAGATACTGCAAAAGCAGTTGGCGGAATGTTTAAAAGAATCGGAAGAGCTTTTCTTTTTGAGGAATTGTTTATTTCTTTAACCGTTGGTGCCGGAGATTCTGCGGAAACCGCAATCAAATACGGAAAAACTTGTTCGGCAGCATTCCCTGCAATGGGTCTTATTGTCAGCACAATGAGAGTAAAGAAATACAGCATAGAAATCAATCCCGATTTTATAAACGGTTCAAACGGTGCAAAATTGCACACAAAAATTTCGGTTAGGCCCATAAAGCTTATTAATGCAGTAATCATAGTTGCATTTGAGCTTTTATTCAAAGTTGCAGTTAAGCTGCTTAAGCACAGCAAGGTTCAGAAACCTGAAGTGGAAAAGCAGAATAACGTATAAATTAAAAAAATGAAAGGCGGAAAACAAAATGAAAGAACAGTCAGCATCAGGAATTCTCGGCACATCAATTGAAAAAATAAAGGATCTTGTTGATGTAAGCACCATTATCGGTGAGCCCATCAAAATCAGCGAAACTCTTCAGATTATTCCCGTATCAAAAGTAACATACGGTTTTGCATCAGGCGGAACTGATTTTCCCTCAAAGAGCAATGCAGAGCTTTTCGGCGGCGGCGGCGGTGCAGGCATCACAATTTCACCCGTTGCTTTCCTTGTTGTAAATAACGGTTCGGTAAGTGTTAAATATATCAATGCAGCAGAAGGTTCTGTTGAAAGAGTAATCGGCATGGTGCCCGATATTGTTGATAAAGCAACAGAAGTTATCGGCGCTTTCAAAAATAAGAATAACGGAGTAGACGAAGCAATTGCTGAATATATTGATCCCAACACTCCCGTTGTATAATTAAAAACCGTTATCTTGCATATATTTTATAAAAAAATTATGCGAGGTAACAAAAGTGAAAAAGAAAATAATTTCTTTGGTTTTGGCATTTTTGATGTCATTAACATTTAATTTGCCGTCTTATGCACAAATTGACACATCTGCGAAAAGTGCAGTTCTGATGTGTCTTGAAAACGGAGAAGTTCTTTATTCAAAGAACTCTGATGTCAGGATGTCGATGGCGAGCACAACCAAAATTATGACTTCTCTTATCGCCCTTGAACAGGGTTTTCCGAATAAAGAGATTGTTGTTACGAAAGATATGATTTCTGTTGAAGGAACATCAATGGGTCTTCTTGAAGGCGACAGTGTTTCTTTCAAAGAATTGATTTACGGAATGTTGCTTCAATCGGGTAACGATGCAGCTCACGCCGTTGCTTGTGTAGTTTCAGGCAATGAGAATGAGTTTTCAAAGCTTATGAATAAAAGAGCTGCTGAAATCGGAATGAAGAACACAAGCTTTGTAACAGCATCGGGCTTGGATAGTGAAAAACATTATTCAACTGCATATGATATGGCTTTGCTTGCGTGTGAATGCCTTAAAAATCCTGAGTTTCTGTCGATTTGCTCGAGAAAGACGGCTAAATTAACATACGGAAACCCACCTTATCCGAGAACCCTGACTAATCATAATAAGCTTCTATGGAGTTATGAAGGATGCGTCGGAGTTAAAACCGGATTCACAAAGAAAAGCGGCAGATGTCTTGTGAGCGCCGCAAGAAGAAACGGGATAACTCTTGTTGCCGTAACACTTAATGCGCCTAATGATTGGAACGATCATATTTCAATGCTCGATTACGGCTTTTCAAAAATGAATTCTTTTGAATTAAGCACTGATTTATCGGATGTTGTTCTTAAAATCTGCGGCGGAAAGCAGAGTTATGTTTCTGTTCGTCAGGCGTATTCGGTGAAATATCCAGCAGACGGCAAAGGGTACACTTGTAAAATCTTTATGAGAAAATTTGAATATGCTCCTGTTGAAAAGAATGAGGCTGTGGGCAATATTATTTATTATTCAAACGGAAAAGAAATTGCAAGCGTTCCGCTTTTGGCGGAAAGTTCCGTTGAATACAAAGAAATTATTAAAACTCCTGAAGATAAAAATGAAGGAGTATTATCAAAAATCGCTAAATTGTTTAATTTTCAGAGGTGAATTATAAATTGGCCGATAATAAAATCAGGCTTCAGAAGTTCCTTTCGGAAGCGGGCGTTGCTTCCAGAAGAAAAGCGGAAGATATGATAAGAAGCGGTAAGGTAAAGGTTAACGGCAGTATTGCGCAGATTGGCGACAGCGTTGACCCTAAAAGAGACACGGTTACCGTAAGCGGAAAAAAAGTAAGAAAAGAAACTAACCTTCGATATATTCTTCTTAATAAACCCAGAGGTTACGTTACAACAACCGATGATGATTTGGGAAGAAAATGTGTTCTTGAGCTTGTCAGAGATGTAAAAGAAAGAATCTATCCCGTAGGCAGGCTTGACAGAGTATCAGAAGGTGCTCTTATTATGACTAATGACGGCGAGTTTGCTAATGCGATGATGCACCCTTCAAAGCACGTTGCAAAAACTTACCGAGTTACTGTCCGACCCGAAATAACACAGGAAAAAATTGATATTCTTTCAACCGGTGTTGAGCTTGACGGCAGAATGACTGCGCCTTGTGAAGTTTTTGTTCTTCAAAAAGAAGAGGGCAGAGCTGTTCTTGAAATAGTTCTTCACGAAGGCAGAAACCGTCAGATTCGCCGTATGTGTGAGGCGGTTGATCTTGAAGTTGCAAGACTTCGAAGAATTGCCGTTGGACCCGTTAAACTCGGAATGCTTCAGACCGGCGAATGGCGAGACCTTACAGCGCAGGAAGTTGATTCTTTGTTTTCTGCTGCAGGCCTTAAAAGAAACGGGGGAGCAAAATGATCAGATTTATTCCTTATGAAACAAACAAAATGAAGGCTTTTGAAGCGGATAATGAAATCGGCACAACTTCCTTTGAAATCAACGGATTTGATATGACAATAAAATCATTGATTGCTGATGACGATATTGTTGCGGAGGGTCTTATCCGCTCTGCTCTGAATTACGGTGCAAACCGTGGAGCTTATATTGCAAAGGTCGGAAACGGAATTTATGAAAATGTTTTCAGAAGGCTTGGCTTTAAAGGCGAAGATATTTTATCTGCCGAAATTCCAGAAGCATTAAGCGGATGCTGTTGCTCGCACGGTAACTAAATATAAAATTACGGAGATGTTTAAATAATGATAAAAAGTATGACCGGCTACGGCAGAGCAATTCAGCTTGTAGACGGTATGAATATAACTGTTGAAATTAAAAGTGTTAACCACAGATATTTCGAGTTTTCTTCAAAACTTCCCCGAAGCTACGGTTTTCTTGATGAAAAACTTAAAAGCTTCTTTATGGGAAAGCTTACAAGAGGTAAGATGGAATGCTATGTTTCCATTGAAACGGTTGAAGAGCCTGACACATTGATAAGCGTTAATCATCCTCTTGTCAAAGGATATCTTGATGCATATAAAGAGCTTTCAGAAACTTACGGACTTGAAAATAATATCCGTGTTTCTGATATTTCAAGAGTATCCGATGTTTTCAGCATCAGAAAGCAGGCGGCCGATGAGGATAAAATCTGGGCGGCGGTAAGCGTTGTTGCTCAGGAAGCTCTTGACGGATTTATTGCAATGAGAGAGCGTGAGGGTGAAAGACTTAAAGCGGATGTTCTTTCAAGACTTGCAACAATTATCGAGTGTGTTGAATTTGTTGAAGAACGTTCACCCGAAACCGTAAAAGAGTATAACGAAAAACTCCTTTCAAGACTCAGAGAATTGCTTGAAGATACACATATTGATGAGCAAAGAATATTGACCGAGGCGGCAATTTTCGCTGATAAGATTGCAGTTGCAGAAGAAACGGTAAGACTTCGCAGTCATATTTCACAGCTTACTTCGTTTCTTGATTTAAGCGAGGCGGTCGGAAAGAAAATGGATTTCCTTGTTCAGGAAATGAACAGAGAAGCCAATACAATCGGTTCAAAAGCGCAGGATGTTGAAATTGCACGCAGAGTAGTTTCAATTAAAGCAGAAATTGAAAAAATCCGTGAACAGATTCAGAATATTGAATAACGGAGGATTTAAAATATGAAATTAATAAATATCGGTTTCGGAAATATGGTTAATGCGAGCCGACTTGTAGCAATTGTAAGCCCTGAATCAGCACCTATAAAAAGAATTATTCAGGAGTGCAAAGAGAAAGGCACATTAATTGATGCAACTCACGGCAGACGCACAAGAGCTGTTATTATTACCGACAGCGACCACGTTATTTTAACCTATCTTCAGAGTGAAACCGTTGCAAACAGACTTAATGATATTATGGACGAGCTTGATGAAGAGGAGGATGAAGAATGAGCAGCAAAGGTGTTTTGATTATTCTTTCCGGCCCTTCAGGCTCGGGAAAAGATACCGTTCTTAATGAACTTGTTAAGGTTATGGATGATGTAAAGATTTCAATTTCCATGACAACAAGAGAAAAAAGAGCGGGAGAAATTGACGGTTTACATTATTATTTTGTTAACCGCGAATATTTTGAGAAAATGATTTCTGAAAATAAAGTGCTCGAGTATGCTGAATATGCAAATAATTTTTACGGAACGCCCAAAGATCCCGTTGATGAAATGCTTTCAGCAGGTAAATCCGTAATTCTTAAAATTGAGGTTCAGGGTGCTGAAAAAATCAGGAAGATTTATCCCGATGTAATCAGCATATTCCTTATGCCGCCTTCAATGAAAGTTCTTGAAGAAAGGCTCAGAGGCAGAAACAGCGAGGATGAGGAAGTTGTTCAGCACAGACTTGTTATTGCCCGAGAAGAAATCAAAAGAGCATCGGAATATGACTATATCGTTATTAATGATACGGTTGAAAATGCAGTTGAAGGCATTAAAACAATTATCAATGCAGAAAAAAGCAAAACAATAAGAAATAAAAATATTATAAGTGAGGTAATCAATCATGTTTAATCCCGATTTAAGAAATGTACTTAAAAACCATCTCAGCCGTTATTCTCTTGTGACTGCTACAGCAAAAAGAGCAAGAGAAATTGCAGAAGATGCAGAAGCTAATAAAATTGCAATGACCGAAAAACCCGTAAGCGTTGCTCTTGAAGAGATTCTTAACGGCGATTATGTTATCGTTGAACCCGAAGAAATCAGAAACATCTGATTCCAGTAAATAATAAAAAGCAGGGGAGTGATGTCAAATGAAAATTGCAAAGGTTGCTGTTGAAGCGGCTGTTTATACCTTTGATAAAGAATTTGACTATCTTGTCCCCGAACCTTTTGAGAATGAAGCTCAGATAGGTTGCCGTGTAACAGTTCCTTTCGGTAACGGGAATAAAAAATGTATCGGTTTTATTTTTGCATTATCTGATAAAAGCGAAAATAAAAGACTGAAAAAGATAATTGAAGTTATCGATGAAGAACCTTTGCTGAGTGATGAAATGATTCGTCTTGCAAAATGGATTAAAGACAGAACTTTTTGCACTCTTTATGAAGCGGCAAAGGCTATGTTACCAACCGGAATTAATCATAGAATGGTTGCATCTTATGCGGCAAACCGAGAGCTTGATCCCTCTTTAATTGAAAAACTCAACGAAGAAGAAAAAGAAATATTTGATTATCTTTATCAAAAAGGAATTTTTGTTAAAGCAGACAGTATTTTTAAGGCACTCGGAAGAATATCAAATGTTAATACTCTTGAAAAACTTGCCAAAAAAGATATTTTATTGACGAATGTTGATGCTGTAAGAAATGTTGGAGACCTTACCGTAAAAATGGTTCGTCTTTTGCCCGAGCACGCAGATGTAAAGCTTACAAAAAAACAAAAAGAAATTGTCAATATTCTTAATGATGTAGGAGAAGCAAGCGTCAAGGAGCTTTGTTATTTTACGGGTCTTACCGCTGCTGTTGTTAAAACACTTGTTAAAAACGGCGTTGCCGAATTTTATGAGCAGCAGATTATTTCTCTGCCTGATATGCAGGATTTTGTGCCCGTTAAAGAAGAGATTAAGTTAACCGAAGAACAGCAAACCGCATTCAATGAGTTAAATGAACTTGCACATAACGGCAAACCGTCGGTGTCGCTTCTTTATGGAGTAACAGGAAGCGGAAAAACATCCGTTTATATCAGCGTTATAGATTCAGTAATAGAATCGGGCAAAGATGTTATTGTTATGGTGCCCGAAATCGGTTTAACCCCGCAAACACTTTCTCTTTTCTGCAAAAGATACGGTTCTCTTGTTGCGGTTTTTCACAGTGCACTTTCAGTTCGCGAAAGACTTAACGAATGGCGGAGAGTTAAAAACGGTCAGGCAAAAATCGTTATCGGAACTCGTAGCGCGGTTTTTGCTCCGTTCAATAATCTCGGACTTATCATTATTGATGAAGAACAAGAGCATACTTATAAATCCGAGCAGACGCCCAGATATAGCGCAATAGATGTTGCAAAATTCAGGGTTGTTCAGAATAACTGTATGCTTTTGCTTGCTTCCGCAACCCCTTCTGTTGAAAGCTACGCTTCTGCGCTTAACGGTAAATATCATCTTTGCACACTTACCAAAAGATTCGGTAAGGCTGAATTGCCCGAAGTTTTAACCGTTGATATGCGCACTGAAGAAAAGGCACCGGGAAGCAAGTCTATAAGTAATACATTATATAATTATCTTTCTGATAATTTATCAAAAAACAAGCAGTCTATTCTGCTAATTAATCGCAGAGGATTTCATACTTTTGCGGCGTGTAACTCTTGCGGTTCTGTTGTTACTTGCCCTTATTGCAGTATTTCAATGACATATCACGCCGCCAATAATCGTTTAATGTGCCATTATTGCGGGCACTCTGTTCCGTTTTCAGATTTATGTCCTGAATGCAACGAAAATTCAGTTCGTTTTTCGGGGTTCGGAACGCAAAAAATCGAGCAGGAACTTGCTTCCTTATTGCCTGAAGCAAGAATTATGAGAATGGATACCGATTCAACTTCGGGAAAGAATTCTCATGAAAAACTTCTTGAAAGTTTTTCAAACGGTGAATATGATATTATGATCGGTACACAGATGGTTGCAAAGGGGCTTAATTTCCCGAATGTAACACTCGTTGGCGTTGTATCGGTTGACCAACAGTTATATAATGACGATTTCAGAAGTCTGGAAAAAACATTTTCCTTGTTGACGCAGGTTGTCGGCAGGTCAGGCAGAGGTGAGTTTGCGGGAAGCGCAATAATTCAGACACTTACTCCTGAAAATGAAATTATAAGACTTGCCGCAAAGCAGAATTATGAAGAATTCTATAATACTGAAATCCGTTTAAGAAAAGCACTTGTTTATCCGCCGTATTGTGATTTATGCGTAATCGGTTTTGTGGGCGATGATGAAACAATAGTTAAATTTGCTTCAAAAGAAGCGTTGAATTTATTAAAGAATTTTACCGATAAAGAATATAAAGATGAAAAAGTTATTGCTCTTGGCCCTATGCCGGCAAGAGTTTCAAAAATTAACAATAAATTTAGATACAGATTAATTGTTAAATGCAAAAACTCGGTAAAATTCAGAAAAATGATTTCGGAAATACTTATTATGCTGGGAAAGGATTCAAGATTTACAAAAGTAACAGCTTATGCTGATATTAATCCTGACAGCACGGTATAAAAATATATTAATGAAGGTGCAAAAGAAATGGCTATCAGAAATATTGTTAAAATTGGTGACCCGATTCTTGCAAAAAAATCAAGACCCGTTGAGAAGTTTGATAACAGACTCTGTCAGCTTCTTGATGATATGAAAGAAACAATGTATCATGCAAACGGAGTTGGTCTTGCCGCTGTTCAGGTTGGTATTCTCAGAAGAGTTATTGTTGTTGATTGCGGTGACGGTTACCTTGAACTTGTAAACCCTGAAATTATTTCATCAGAGGGTGACCAGTTTGAAGAGGAAGGATGCCTTTCTCTGCCCGGTGAATCAGGTGTTACACACAGACCTGCAACAGTTAAAATAAAAGCACAGGACAGAAACGGTAAATGGTGTATTTATAAAGGCGAAGGATTGAAAGCCCGTTGTTTCTGCCACGAAACCGATCATCTCGACGGCATTGTTTTCACTCAGAGAGTGATAAAGAAGGAGACAAACGTATGAGAATAGTTTTTATGGGAACACCTGAATTTGCTGTTCCTTGCCTTCAGAAATTAATAGATTGCGGTCACGAGGTAACAGGTGTATTTACTCAGCCTGATAAACTCCAGGGCAGAAAAATGATTTTAACTCCGCCTCCCATAAAGGAATTAGCTCTTGCTAATTCAATTAAAGTTTATCAGCCGGTTAAAATGCGTGACGGTGAAGCGCTTGAAATGATTAAAGAAGCAAATCCCGAGCTTATTATTGTTGTTGCCTACGGTAAAATACTTCCTAAAGAAATTCTTGAATATCCTGAATTCGGTTGCATCAATATTCACGCCTCTCTTCTTCCGAAGCTCAGAGGTGCGGCTCCTATTCAATGGTCAATTATCAACGGATTTGATAAAACCGGAGTTACCTCGATGCAAATGGATGAAGGCCTTGATACGGGCGATATGCTCATTAAAGGTGAGCTTGAAATTTCGGAAAATGAAACAGCAGGAGAGCTTCACGATAAACTTTCGGTTCTCGGTGCGGAAATTCTTGAAAAAACCATTAACAGTTTGCTTGCGGGAACACTTTCCGCTGAAAAACAAAATCATAACGAATTCACTTATGCACCTATGCTTTCAAAGGAACTGTCACCAATTGACTGGAATTTGAGTGCAAAAGAGATTCATAATAAAATCAGAGGACTTTCTCCGTGGCCTTCAGCAAATGCAAAGCTTTGCGGCAAAACCGTTAAAATTCATAAAAGTATTTTAGCCAATGAAAACGGAGGAAAACCCGGAGAAATAATCAAAGCTGATAAAAATCTTATTGTTTCTTGCGGAGACGGCAAGTGTATTGAAATTGTTGAACTTCAGGCAGAGGGCAAGAAATCAATGTCAGCAGCTGATTACCTTCGAGGTAATCCTGTTAAAACGGGAACTTTATTTGAATAAATAAAGAGGTGTTATTAATTTGTACGGCTTTTTTATTGATTATTATTATATAATTCTTGTTATTCCTGCAATGCTTATTTCGGTGTGGGCGCAGTTTAAGGTAAAATCAACCTATAAAAAATATTCAGGCGTAAGTAATGCAAAAAATATAACGGGTGCATATGCTGCGCAAGCTGTATTAACACACTACGGAATAACGGATGTGCGAATTGAAAGAGTTGCAGGAACTTTATCTGATCATTATGATCCGAGGTCAAAGGTTATAAGACTTTCGGAAGGCGTTTATTCTTCGAATTCAATAGCGGCTATAGGTATTGCTTGTCACGAGGCAGGACATGCGGCGCAGCACGCTCAGAATTATGTTCCGATTAAAGTCAGAAACTCATTGATTCCGATTTGCAATATCGGTTCAACTCTCGGCGTTCCTCTTGCACTGTTTGGATATATTCTTGGCTTTGAGCCATTGATTTCAATAGGTTTGTTGTTATATGCGGCAATAACCGTTTTCCAGCTTGTAACTCTTCCAGTTGAATTTAATGCAAGCAGAAGAGCTTTGAGAGTTATTGATGAAACCAATTTGCTTTATGATGACGAAAGCGGAGGAGCAAAAAAAGTTCTTACTGCAGCGGCTATGACTTATGTAGCTGCAATGCTTGTTTCGCTTGCTAACTTATTAAGACTGATACTTCGTTTTAACAGAAGAAGAAACTAATTCCGAAAGGACGCATAAATAATGAAAAGTGCCAGACAGGTTGCTTTTGAAGCATTGATTAAAATTCACCGTGACGGTGCATACTCAAACTTGATTGTTGACAGCCTTTTAAAAGAAAATGCCGATCTTGATGAAAGGGATAAGGCTTTTGTCTGCAACCTTGTTTACGGAACATTAGACAGATTGATTTTAATCGATTATAATCTCGGTCTTTATTTAAATCAGCCCGTCAGAAAACTGAAGCCTGAGCTTCACACCATTCTCAGAATGGGTACATATCAGCTTTTGTTTATGGATAAAGTTCCGTCAAGAGCAGCGGTTAATGAAAGTGTTAATCTGGCAAAAGTAAATAAATCGTCGTTTGCGGCCTCTCTTGTTAATGCAGTTCTTCGCAGAGTTGCTGATAACGGCGTCAGACTTCCTGATACAAGCGAGAATAATCCCGATTATCTTGCAATCAAATATTCGTGCCCTGAGTGGCTTATTTCTCTTTGGATTGATTCATATGGCTATGATAATGCGGTTGCTCTTGCAGAAAAAGCGCTTGAAGCACCTCCTGTTGTTATCAGAGTCAATACAACTAAAATATCTCCTGATGAATTAATCTGGAAGCTTGCAGAGGAAGGCGTAATTTCAGAAAAAACAGATATCGCGCCCGATGCATTAATAATAAGTAATACGGGCTCTGTTGATGAGCTCGAAGCATATAAACAAGGCTATTTTCACGCACAAGACCTTGCATCCCAGCTTTGCTGCGCGGCCCTTGACCCGCAAGAGGGAGAAACCGTATTTGACCTTTGTTCTGCACCCGGCGGCAAGGCTTTCACAATAGCAGAAAGAATGAATAATACAGGCGTTGTCAGAGCATTTGATATATATCAGTCAAGAGTTGAGCTTATCAAAAACGGCGCAACCAGACTCGGGCTTTCAAATGTTTTCTCATATTTATCCGATGCATCCATATTCAATGAAAACTACGGCTTTGCAGACAGAGTTCTTTGTGATGTTCCTTGTTCAGGACTCGGTATAATCCGCCGTAAGCCTGAAATACGCTTCAAGAATCGCAGTGATATTGACAATTTACCTGAATTGCAGTATCGTATTCTTTGCAATGCAACAAGATATCTTAAACCCGGCGGAAGACTTGTGTATTCAACCTGCACACTTAATCCTGCTGAAAATTCCGAGGTTTGCGATAAATTTCTTGAGGAGCATCCTGATTTTAAATCAGTTGATGTTCTTCCCGATATTCCGCGTTTTTCATCAGAAAATAAATATTTAACTCTTATGCCTCACATTAATTCAACAGACGGATTCTTTATTGCAGTTTTCGAGAAAAGCGGTGGTAATGTATGAGTAAAGATATTCTGTCAATGACTTTTGATGAATTGAGCGATTCTTTTAAAGCTGACGGTATTCAGGGATTTCGTTCAAAGCAGGTTTATGAATGGCTGCATCGCCATCTTGCACTCTGCTATGATGAAATGACAAATCTTCCGAAAGATTTAAGACAAAGGCTTTCAAAAGAATACCCGATAATCAGTTGTTCAATCGCCAAAAAGCAGGTTTCCAAAATCGACGGAACAGTAAAATATTTATTCAGACTTCATGACGGTGACTATATTGAAAGCGTTGTTATGAAATATAAATACGGTTACACAATTTGTGTTTCTTCGCAGGTTGGCTGTAAGATGGGATGCAAATTCTGTGCCTCAACACTTGGCGGATTTAAAAGAAATCTGTTGCCCGGAGAAATTCTCTCCCAGGTTTATACTGCGCAGAAAGATTTGGGCGAAAGAATTTCCCATATAGTGCTTATGGGAATGGGCGAACCGCTTGATAATTTTGAAAATGTTTTAAGATTTGTTTCATTGGTAACTAATGAAAACGGATTAAATCTTTCAATGAGAAATATTTCTCTTTCAACTTGCGGAATTGTTCCGAAAATTGAAGAGCTTTTAAAGAAAAAACTTCAGCTTACTCTTTCGGTTTCACTTCATGCACCAAACAATGAAATAAGAAATAAAATTATGCCGGTTAACGGTAAATATAAAATTGAGGAATTATTATCGGTCTGCAGAAAATATGCCGATGAAACCTCAAGGCGAATATCATTTGAATATTCAATGCTGTCCGGGTTTAATGATACGGATGAATGTGCATACCAGCTTGGTTCACAGCTGAAAGGTATGCTTTGCCACGTTAACCTTATTCCTGTAAATGAGGTTGAAGAAAGTCCGTATAAGCCCAGCGGTCCTGAAAGAATAAAAAGATTTACTGAAATTCTTGCTAAAAGCGGAATTACTGCAACTGTTCGAAGAACTTTGGGTTCGGATATTGACGCTTCGTGCGGGCAGTTAAGACGCAAGGAAAACCAGTTAAATAATCAAGAAAGGGGAGATGCTTAATGAAAATTGTTGCCAGAACAGATACCGGCTTACAAAGAACAAACAATCAGGATTATTATACTTCCTGCGAATTGCAGGGGGGCGCTGTATTGGCTGTTGTTTGTGACGGAATGGGCGGTGCAGCAGAGGGTGCTTTGGCAAGTTCAACTGCAGCCAAAACAATACACAGCAGAATTTCAAACAGTTATCATGAAGGAATGAGTGATATTTCTGTTAAATCTCTGCTTATCTCTTCCCTTGAAAACGCCAATAAAGATTTATATAATTTGTCATTGACCGATAAAAAATATGAAGGAATGGGAACAACCGTTGTTGCTTTGATTGCAACCGATTCATTTGTATATATAGCTCATGCAGGTGACAGCAGAGCTTATAAGATTTCAGATAATGAGTTAATTCAGCTCACCCGAGACCATTCGGTTGTTCAGCATATGATTGAAAACGGAGAAATAACCGTTGAAGAAGCGATTAATCATCCTAAAAAACATATAATCACAAGAGCATTGGGCGTTGATTCAGATGTTAAAATTGATTTTTGCCAGGAACCTTTTGAAGATAAAGATATTATAATTCTTTGCACAGACGGTTTGTCCAATTTTTGCTCATCTGAAGATATTGTTTATCATACAAGCGATGGCTTATATTTTGAATATGCCGACAGACTTGTTAACACAGCAAATAATAACGGTGGCGGAGATAATATAACCGTTGTTGCGGTTTTACAGTGATTTATTTTGTGATTTTTGAAAGGAATGTTAATTTATGGATAATTATACAGGAAAAAGACTTGACGGACGCTATGAAATTCAGGAAGTAGTCGGCGTTGGCGGTATGGCTGTTGTTTATAAAGCCTATGATAATATAGATGACAGAACAGTTGCTGTTAAGATTCTGAAAGAGGAATATCTTGCAAATGAAGAATTCCGTCGCAGATTCAAGAACGAATCAAAAGCAATTGCAGTTCTTTCGCATCCTAATATTGTTAAAGTTTTTAATGTTAGTTATGGCGACAGACTTCAGTACATAGTTATGGAATATGTTGAAGGAATAACATTAAAAGAGTATATTGAGCAGCAGGGCAGACTTGGCATAAAAGAAACTGTTCATTTCACTATGCAGATTCTTCGCGCTCTTCAGCACGCTCACGATAAAGGCATTGTTCACAGAGATATAAAACCCCAGAATATAATGCTTTTATCAAACGGTAATATTAAAGTTACCGATTTCGGTATTGCACGTTTCAGCTACAGTGACACAAAAACCATGACCGACAGCGCAATAGGTTCTGTTCACTATATCAGCCCCGAGCAGGCAAGAGGCGATACCACCGATAACAAAGCAGATATTTATTCTGTTGGTGTTGTAATGTATGAAATGCTTACAGGTCAGCTTCCGTTCCAGTCGGATAATTCGGTATCTGTTGCTCTTATGCAGCTTCAGTCAGACCCCAAGAACCCAAGAGAGCTTAACAGCAGCATTCCCGTGGGTCTGGAGCAGATTGTAATGCATGCTATGCAGAAAAACACAAAGGACAGATATCAGTCAGCAGCAGAAATGCTTCTTGAAATTGAGGAATTCAAAAGAAATCCTACAATCCGTTTCCAGCAAGCATATTTTGTTGATTCGGATCCCACAAAATTTGTTACCAATAAACCCTCGGCAGTTCCCCCTATTAAACCAATTGAAAAAATTAATCCTCCTGTTTCTGAAGATGATTTTGATGAAAACGTTGATGAAGCCGACGGCGGAAGAAGCAAAAAGAGTCTTATTGCAATTGGTGTCGGAATAGGATTACTTGTTGTTTCTGTTATTGTTTTCGGATTGCTTTATTTCTTTACGGATATATTTAAAAAAGATTCATTGGTAGTTCCGAATTTTGTTGATAAAATATATGCCGAAGAAATTGAGAACAATCCTAAATATGAACATTTCAATATCAAGGTTGTTCCCGTTGCAAACAGCCATTATGCTGCGGGCAAAGTTTTTGCACAGACTCCCGGAAGCGGTCAGGTTCTTAAAGACCCTGATACCGAGATAACGCTTTCTGTTGCAAGCACCAATATGAAGCTCGTTGTAACAGACGTTTACGGAATGCAATATCAGCTTGCGGTTGATACTCTTGAAAGCAAAGGTTTCAAGGTTAATAATCTGCCTATGCTCAGTACAACTGAAACCTTCGGAACTGTTATAAAAACTGAACCTGAAAGAAACACAGAAGCTGAAGTTGGCAGCGTTATAACGATTTATTATGCAAGTGATGAAGACCTTATAAGTGTTCCGAATGTTGTTGATCTTGAAGTTTCAATGGCACAGGCTTTAATTGAATCCGTTGAATCGGGAAAACTTATTTTTGACACAAATATTACAGAAGAAAACAGTGATAAACCCGCAGGAACAGTTATCTCGCAAATTCCCGCAGCGGAAGAGAAGGTTTATCCCGGCAGCAGAGTTTCTGTTGTTGTAAGTAACGGAATTCCTGCATCATCAATTGTTGAGATTCCCATTATTCTTCCCTCAAGCGGTTCAAGAGGAAATCTTGAAATTTATGTAAATAATGAATATGCTGAAGCAAAGACTCTTCTCTTTGACGGAAGTCCTTATACTGTTAAAGTTGAAGGCAGCGGTGCAGATGCATCAGTAAAAATATTTGCTGATAATAAAGAATATTATTCTTGCACTGTTGATTTTACTCTTACACCCGCGGTTATAATCAATGGATCTTATTCTTCATCGGCAATTATTTCAACAAGAAAGCAGATACCTGATGTTCAGGGACTTTCAATTGAAGAAGCTGAAAGAAAATTAAAGAATCAGGGATTCTATAATATCGGATATGAATCAACAATAGTTTATTCAAGCGATAAAGACGGAATAGTTCTTTCGCAATCGCCGTCACCCTCATCATCAAGCATTATCGGTATTGCAAATACTTATCCGATTGACACGAGAATCACTCTTACAGTCGGTCAGAAAGACGGTATTTAATGTCAAAACTTAACGGAATTATAATAAAAGGAATCGGCGGCTTCTATTATGTTGAAGCCGCCGGTAACAGATATGAATGCAAAGCAAGAGGATTGTTTCGGAAAAACGGAATCAAGCCTCTTGCAGGCGATAAAGTAACTATAAGCATAAATGAAAATGCTGAAAACACTATAGATTCCATTGAAGAAAGAAAGAACGTTCTTTTACGCCCGCCCGTAAGTAATATTGACCGTTTATTTATTCTTTCGTCTGTTTGTGAACCGTCGCCGAATCTTCTTATAATTGACCGATTAACAGCAATTGCGGTTAACAAAGGAATTGAACCGATTGTTGTTTTTACAAAGAACGATTTGGAATCAGCCGATGAATATATTAATATATATAAAAGGGCAGGAATTAAAGCTTTTACTGTTTCTGCAGAAAGCGGAAATAATGTTGATTTAATCCGAGAAGAGCTTAAAGGTCATATCAGCGCTTTTTGCGGAAATACAGGTGTTGGAAAATCAAGCTTGCTTAATGCCATTGACCCTTCATTATCTCTTGAAACGGGTGAAATAAGCAATAAACTTGGCCGTGGAAGGCACACAACAAGACATAGCGAACTTTTTAAAGTTTGTGACGGTTATGTTGCGGATACTCCCGGTTTTTCTTCCTTTGAAATTGATGATGAAAATGAAATGATTTTAAAAGATGACCTTCCATATGCGTTTAAAGAATTTGAACCTTTTATAGGAACATGTAAATTCTCATCTTGTCTTCATATGAAGGATAAAGGCTGCAGTGTCTTAGCGGCAGTTGAAGAAGGCAAAATCCCTGTTTCTCGCCATGAAAGCTATTGCGTAATGATGGAAGAGGCAAAGAACATTAAAGAATGGGAATTAAACAGCTATCAAAAGCATAAAAAGTAACGAAAAACACCGCACTTGATTATAATGTAATAAGCAAAGACCTTAACTGTATAATCAGGCGGTGATTTTTTTGAGATGTATTTTCAGCGGAAATGTTTTGATTGCTTTTGCAATAGGAATGATTGTTGCCGCAATTTTTCCATATACTCTTGCTGTTTTGATTATCGCTGCGATATTGATTCTTGCAGGTCTGAGCCTTTGCAGATTTTAGTGAAAGGGGAAGACTTGATGAAAATCGTTGTTGTACGCAGTCCCAAAGCATTAAGAGGGTTGTTACGACTTGTTTTCGGAATAAAGAAGCAAGATAACGCTGTATAGATTAAGGTGAAAAAATGAGGACTGTTAAAAAAATTGCTTTTGCGGCAATGTTTCTTGCATTATGTATGGTCTTGCCGATAATCACCGGTGGAATACCGCAAATCGGAAACGCCTTGGCGCCGATGCATCTGCCTGTCTTTTTATGCGGTTTCATTTGCGGAGGCTCATACGGTGCTTTGGTTGGTCTTATTGCGCCGATAATGAGAAGTTTTATTTTTCAGGCACCTGTTATATATCCCACAGGTCTGGCGATGTCATTTGAATTGGCAACTTACGGATTGATGAGCGGAATACTGTTCAAGCTGTTCCCTAAAAATAATAAATATTTATATTTATCGTTATTTCTTTCAATGATTATCGGAAGAATTGTTTGGGGAATTTCAAGATACATAATGGCGGGATTATCTGGTTCGGTATTTAATTTGTCAATGTTCTTGGCGGGTGCTTTTACTCAGGCGATACCGGGAATTATATGTAATATAATCCTTGTTCCGCTAATAGTAATATTATTTAAAAAAGTTAAATGATAATTAAAAAGCAGCATTGAATTTTCAATGCTGCTTTTATCATTTTAATATTCAACTGAACCTTCAAAAACAAGTTTGATTGCACCGGTAAGGTAAACGCCTTCGTCTGAATAGTTTACTATAAGGTCGCCGCCTCTTACTTTAACGGTAATATCGGTATTCTTCTTGCAGAATCCGTTTTCAACTGCTGCAACAACTGCTGCACAAGCGCCGGTACCGCAAGCAAGGGTTTCTCCGTTACCTCTTTCCCAAACTCTCATTTTAAGAGTTGTTTCGTTAACTACTCTTACAAATTCTGTGTTGACTCTATGAGCGAAAATGTCTGCCTTTTCAAACTTAGGACCAATCTTTTCTATATCAATTGTGTCAACTCTGGGAACGAATACAACGCAATGGGGGTTACCCATTGATACGCAAGTAATATTATGGTTTTCACCTGCAATGGTTACGGGATAATTGATAAATTTATTTGTATCAACAGTGCTTGTAACAGCGTTTTCAAGGTCTGCCTTGCCCATGTTAGCGCAAACGGAGCTAACCTTGCCATCCATTCTATAAAGCTCAACGCTCTTAACGCCGCTTGCAGTTTCAATGGATATTGTTTCTGTTGTTACATAACCTTTATCGTAAACATATTTTGCAACGGAACGCATTGCGTTACCGCCCATTCTGCCTTCGCTGCCGTCAAGGTTAAACACTCTCATTTTAACCTGAGCAACATCTGATTTTTCAACAAGAACAACACCGTCGCTGCCAACGCCATGGTTTCTGTCGCAAAGACTTACGCATAAGCTTTCAGGGCAGGTGATTGAATTATCAAAATTCTCAATAACAATATGGTCATTACCTGATGCATCCATCTTAACAAAATTAAGTGTCTGTCTTTCTGAACGCATATTGTTGATGTCAACAAGTTCTGTGTTCTGCTGATTGAAGCGGCTTGCAATAATATCTGCAAGAGCGTTTGCAGTATCAAGAGATGTGATGCAAGCTATTGAGAGCTGAATTGCTCTTCTGTGAAGTGCCATATAGTCAGCCATTGTTGAATCGTGAAGAGCGCCAGTGTAAACAACATAGTCAATCTTTCCGCTTTCAAGAAGCTTGTAGATTTCAGAGTCGTCATTTCTGCTCTGTACGCATTCAACATCAATGCCAAGCTGTGAAATTGCATCTGCAGTTTCTTTTGTTGCATAAATATTGATTTTAAGATCATCAAGCTTCTTTGCAAGTGAAACAGCATCAAGAAGATCGTGGCTGTCTACGCTGAGAAGGATACCAATGTTCTTTTCAGCAGTAGGAAGCTGGATTTTGAAGCCAGCTGATGTGAGACCTTTGTAAAGAGCTTCAGCGGTTGTTTTACCGATACCGAGAACTTCACCGGTTGATTTCATTTCAGGGCCAAGGATGGAGTTAACATCTGAAAGTTTTTCAAATGAGAACACGGGAACTTTAACTGTATAATAAGGGGGAGTTTTGTAAAGTCCTGTGCCGTATCCGAGGTCTTTAAGGGGTTGTCCGATCATAACCTTTGATGCAATATCAACCATGGGAACGCCGGTAACCTTGCTGATATAAGGAATGGTTCTTGATGCTCTGGGGTTAACTTCAATAACATAAAGCTGGTTATGATAAATAAGATACTGAATGTTAACAAGACCCTTTGTACCGAGTGAAAGAGCAAGCTTTTCAGAAACATCAATAATGTTTTCTCTCATTTTATCGCTGAGGTTATAGGGAGGATAAACAGCAATTGAGTCACCGCTGTGAACACCGGCGCGCTCAACGTGTTCCATAATACCGGGGATGAGAACATCTTTACCGTCTGAAATAACGTCAACCTCAAGCTCTGTACCCATCATATATTTATCAACAAGAACGGGATTTTCGATTTCGCCGGAAAGAATGATATCCATATATCTTTCAACATCGGCATCTTCATGAGCAATAGTCATATTCTGACCGCCGATAACATATGAGGGACGAAGCAGAACAGGATAGCCGAGTGTGTTTGCAGCGTTAAGTGCTTCCTGCTTTGTCATAACACCCATACCCTTGGGTCTGCGGATTCCGAACTTTTCAAGAAGAGCATCAAAGCGTTCTCTGTCTTCAGCAGTATCAATACCGTCTGCAGATGTGCCAAGGATTCTGATGCCGTTTTCATCAAGGAATTTTGTGAGTTTAATAGCAGTCTGTCCGCCGAAAGCAACAACAACACCGATGGGATTTTCAACCTTAATGATGTTCATAACATCTTCAGGAGTAAGGGGCTCAAAATAGAGTCTGTCTGCGGTATCGTAGTCTGTTGAAACGGTTTCGGGGTTATTGTTTATAATTGCAACCTCGTAACCGAGTTCTTTAAGAGTCCATACACAATGAACGGATGAATAGTCAAATTCAATACCCTGACCGATTCTGATAGGACCTGAACCAAGAACGATAATCTTTTCTTTATCTGTTTCAGCAAGAGGTCTTGCTTCGCATTCGCGATCATAAGTTGAATAGAAATAAGGAGCAGCAGTGTTGAAATTGTTTGAGCAAGTGTCAACAATTTTATAAACTGCTTCTTTATGTTCGGGAAGCTCTGCAACACCTGAAAGACGTTTGAGAGCTGCATCGGTATAACCGTAATGCTTACCCTGATTATATTTTTCAGCAGTAAGATTGCCGTTTTCAATTGATTTTTCAAAATCAGCAAGGTTCTTGAGTTTTTCAAGGAACCATTCTGTAATTTTAGTTATTTCGTGTATTTTTTCAATTGACATACCGCTCTTGATTGCCTCAAAAACTGCAAAGAGACGCATATCATCGGTTTCTTTGAGTCTTTCTTCAAGAGGAGCGTTTGATTTGGGAGTTGCATTGAGAGTGTCAAGTGAAATTTCAGCACCACGAACAGCTTTCATAATCGCCATTTCAAAGGTGGGGCCGATTGACATAACTTCACCGGTTGCCTTCATTTGTGTGCCGAGCTTTCTGCTAGCATTAACAAATTTATCAAAGGGCCATTTGGGAAGCTTAACAACAATATATTTTACATTGGGCTCGAAGTTTGCACAGTTAAGACCGGTCTTATCATTCTTGATTTCGTCAAGAGTAAGGCCAAGTGCAAGCATAGCGGTAACCTTTGCAATGGGATAACCGGTTGCCTTACTTGCAAGAGCGGAAGAACGCGAAACTCTGGGGTTAACTTCGATAACAGCATAGTTCATGCTGTTGGGCTCAAGAGCAAACTGGCAGTTACATCCGCCGATAATTCCGAGAGCATCAACAATATCAAGCGATGCCTGGCGAAGCATTTCAAGTTCTTCAGGCTTAAGTGAAAGAGCGGGAGCAGCAACGATACTGTCACCTGTATGAACACCAACGGGGTCAAAGTTTTCCATCGAACATACTGCAACGCAGTTACCTGCGCTGTCACGCATTGTTTCAAATTCAATTTCTTTCCAACCGAAGATGTATTTTTCAACAAGAACCTGAGTGATAGGGGAAAGGTCAAGACCAGTTTTAGCAATAACTGCAAGCTCTTCTGCGTTGTTTGCAACGCCGCCGCCGCCACCGCCGAGTGTGAATGCGGGACGAATGATAATGGGATAACCGATTCTTTCTGCAATGGCGAGAGCTGTTTCAACATCGTTTGCAATTTCGGAGGGGATAACGGGCTGGTTGATTGATTCCATTGTATCACGGAACATTTTTCTGTCTTCAGCCTTATCAATAGCTTCTGCATTTGTTCCGAGAAGTTTTACGCCCATCTTGTCAAGATAACCGTCTTTGCTTAACTGCATTGCAATTGTAAGACCTGTCTGTCCGCCAAGACCTGCAAGTAAACTGTCGGGCTTTTCTTTTTCGATTATTCTTTTAACTGTTTCAGCGGTAAGAGGCTCAAGATAAATTTCATCTGCAAGAGCCTTATCTGTCATAATGGTTGCGGGGTTTGAGTTAACAAGAACAACATCAAGACCTGCGTCTTTAAGAACGCGGCAAGCCTGAGTGCCTGCATAGTCAAACTCAGCTGCCTGTCCGATAACAATGGGACCTGAGCCTATAACCATTACCTTTTTTATATCTTTATTAATTGGCATAATTTCTACCCCTTCCTCAATTAATCTTTAAGTAATTTAACGAGAACAGCCTTTTGCGCATGGAGTCTGTTTTCGGCTTCTTCGAAAATTTCTTTTGCGTGTGCTTCAAAAACCTTTGCGGTGATTTCTTCTTCGCGGTGAGCGGGGAGACAGTGAAGAACCATTGCATCGGACTTTGCAACCGACATAACATTATCGTTTATCTGATAGCCGTCAAAGATTTTCTTTCTTTCTTCAGCTTCGCTTTCCTGACCCATTGAAGCCCAAACATCCGTATAAAGAACATCTGCATCTTTTGCAGCCTCAAGGATATCAGAAGTGCAAACAAACTCACCGTTTTCTTCTGCCCACTTTATAATTTCGGGGTCGGGCTTATATCCGTCGGGACATCCGATGCTGACTTTCATGCCCATTTTAATACCGCCAACAATAAGTGAGTTTGCCATATTGTTGCCATCACCGATATAGCAAAGCTTTCTGCCCTTTATATTGCCTTTGAATTCTCTGATTGTCATAAGGTCAGCAAGAACCTGGCAGGGGTGACAATAATCTGTAAGACCATTGATAATGGGAATGCTTCCGAAATCAGCAAGAGTTTCAACATCGCTTTGCTTGAAGGTTCTTATCATAATGCCGTCAAGATATCCGGAAAGAACTCTTGCAGTGTCTTCAACGGGTTCGCCTCTTCCGAGCTGAATATCGTGCGAACTGAGGAAAAGAGCCTGACCGCCGAGGTCATACATTCCAACCTCAAATGAAACGCGAGTTCTTGTTGATGATTTAGCAAAAATCATACCGAGAGTTTTACCCTTAAGATGATGATGCTCGATTCCGTTTTTCTTTTCGTATTTAAGCTGGTCGGCAAGATTGAGAGTCGCAAGAATCTCCTTTTCCGACATATCCATTAACTTAAGCAGATGCTTCATTTGGCGCAAGCCTCCTTTAATACGGTTATAGCTTTTTTGA
>JAZOVH010000028.1:0-23706 GCA_045658585.1 Acutalibacteraceae bacterium
GATTGCACCTTTAACAGCTTTTTCGGTTTCTTCTTCGGAAGGCTGTCTGCCGAATTTCTGTTTCAGATAATCGAGATTCGGGAAAACTCTTGCCTTGACAAAGGATTCACCGTTTTCCTTTGCACCGAAAACAAGCACCTCGCCGATTTCGGGGTATTCCGAAAGTCTTGTTTCAAGCTCTTCGGGATAAATGTTTTTGCCGTTTTCGGTAACGATAACGTTCTTTATTCTGCCCTTTATGAAAAGGTCGCCCTCTTCGTCAATATAGCCGAGGTCGCCCGTGCAGAACCAGCCGTCACGCATAACCGCATCGGTTGCTTCCTTATCGTTGAAGTAGCCGAGCATAATGTTATCGCCTCTTGCAAGGATTTCGCCAACACCCTCTTCGTTGGGGTTATCAATTTTGAGCTCAACGCCGGGGATTGCCTTGCCTGTTGAAGCGGGATTGATATAGAAATCGCTGTTGCCTGCAAGAAGAGGTGAGCTTTCTGTAAGACCGTAGCCCTGAAGGGTTTTGATGCCGAAAGCTGCAAAATCATCAACAAGGCTTGTGTCAAGCTCTGCCGCACCAACGATGAAAACGCGCAGCTTGCCGCCGAGAGTTTTCTTAACCTTTTTGCAAACAACCTTGCGAAGAATCCAGGGAAGTTTCTTCATTGCCGAAGCAATGGATTCTTCTTCAAATGCCTTGCCGTATTTTCCGGGCAGGCTTTCTGCGATTGATTTTGCAATTCTCTTGCTTAAAACTTTAAGAAGAGCGGGAACAACAACAAGGATTGAGGGGCTGTATTCAGCCATATTCTTTGCAACCTTGGTCAGACCGTCGCAATATGCAATGCTTGCGCCTCTTGTGAGGAAAAGAACAAAGTCAAGAGTGCATTCATAAGTGTGATGAAGAGGAAGAATGGAAAGAGTTTTGTCTTCTTCATAAACGCGGAACATCTGGCAGGTCTGATAAATATTTGAGCAGATGTTGTTCTGTGAAAGGCAAACGCCCTTTGAGTTGCCTGTTGTGCCCGAAGTGAAAATAAGAATTCTCATTTCGTCTTTGCCGATTTCGATATTATCAACAAGCTTATATTCTTCGGCCGTTGCGCCGAGTGACATTTTCTTTAAATCTTTGAAATCGATATAATCAATTTCGCGGGTAACAACGCCCTTGAGTGCTTCAAGTCTTTCATTATCTGAAATAACCGCGCAGCAATCTGCAGCATCAAGGAAATCTTTAACATCTTCAGGCTGAAGCTCTTTATCAATAGGCACAACAACGCCTACGGTTGCCGCACAAAGATATGCAAGACCCCACTCATGGCAGTTTTTGCCCGTAACGGCAATGCGCTTGCCGAGATAGCCCATTTTAATGAACTTTACGCAAAGACCGTAGTAAAGCTCTTTTAACTGAGCATAAGTTATGTTGGTTTTTGAACCGTCATCTTCCTTAACTTCAAAAACAGTTCTGTTTGCAAATCTTTCTGCAGAAGTGCGGATGATTTCTCTGAAGTCTGAATATTTATGCTCTTTGTGAAAATTATAAGTTTTAGGCATATTTGCACCTTTCCTGACATAAAAAATAGGTCTTTGGCGAAAAGACCTGAATTAATATAACATTTTATTATTAATAAGTCTATTAAGATTATCTTAATTTTATTTTAAATAATAAAAAAGGAGCAGAAAACTGCTCCTTTTGAAAATCAGATGATAAAAGTTGTAACAATAACCGCAATCCAGAAAATGAGGGGAATGCAGAATTTTTCAAGATATGCGCCTGCCGTTGTGATGAGAGAGGGAATTGCCATAAAAATCTTCGCAACAATATTTGTTTTGCCCTTTGAGAAAACTGCTTCGTGAAGAGTGAGAGCATCCTCAATAAGGGGGAAAAGGCTGCAAAGAAGGGAAATTCCGAGATACATCATAACTGCATAGAAAATGAAAAGTGCGGGCGAATCATTGAAAGAAATTCCCATAAAAGCAATATTTACATAGCCCATAAGAAAAATCGGGAAGCCCGTCATAAGATTCATAAAGCCCGGGCCTGTTGCGATAAGATAAGCTGCGCCGCTTTTTTCTGCAAGTGCGTGCTCAACATGGCCGCAAGCCTCGTCAATTCTCAGATAACCCGGAGTTTCAACGGGTAATCCCAGAAGCTTGCAGGTAAGCTGCTCCCAGAATCCTCTGAGATATGCTCCGGGGAAGGTGAGTATTTTGAAGAATATATAGAGTTTTGTCATACTAAATCACACACTCCTTCCGTAAGAACCTGCTGAACGGTTTTTTCGCCGTTAACAATTGCGGTAACATTATCCGAAAAATCAACCTGTTCAAACTGTGCAAGAAATTCTTTGAGATAAATGGCATTTTCGGTATCTTTTTTGCCAAGCTTATCGCAAAGATATGTGCAAACATAAACGGTGTGGTCAAGCTCAACCGAATATGCAGAGCTGTCGCCGTAATAATAATAAAGATTATATGCAGTGCTGTTTGCGGCAAAAGCTTCCTCATATGCCTCATCATATTTGCCCTGAAGCAGATAAATGAGAGCACGCTGGCGGTAAAGTTCAGGCGATGTGCCGTGGATTTCAAGAGCCTCTGTGCAGAGTTCAAGAGCCTTGTCAAGCTCGCCCTTGCTTCTCATAAGAGCGATTTCCATTACATATGCGCTGTCATAGCCTTCATTATAAACCTTGAAATCCTCAATAACCTTTTCGGCGCCTTCAAAATCGCCTGCCGAAAGAAAAGCTTTTAATTTGAGAGAATAATAATCGTCTGCATTGTTGTTTTCCGAAATCATTTCATCGGAAAGTTTGTTTGCCTCATCGGTCATACCTGCTTGTGTGAGGAGTTTTGCATAGTCAACATAATATAACCATCTGAAATCTTTATCGCTTTTCTTTGCGGTTTCATCAATTTTTGCAAAGCATGCAATCTGCTCTTCAACGGGAATATTGAAATAGCTTGCGGCGGCAGCAGAGAAATAATCAATCAGAACATCTTCAACGCCTTCTTTGCCGCGGTTTTCTTCAAGCTTTGAGATTGTTGCTTCATATGTGCTGCCTTCCTGCATCATATAATCAAGAACACCTGAAACAGCTTCATAGCTTGTGTTATATGCGTTGTCCATAAATTTATATTCGCGCAATGAAGGATGTTTTTCTATCTCTTCATCGGTGAAATAATGTGATGCAAGCGAATACGCATTAATGGGGTTAGTGCTTTTTCCGTAAGCCTCAACAAGCTTTACTCTGACATCTGAACCTGCCTGAATAAAACCGTTAAGTTCCGAAGTGCCGAGAATGGAATTAATTTCGTTTATAACGGTATCAACCTCATTGTATTCAACATAGGCAGTGTACCAGCTGTTGTTTTTTGCGGCAATATCACCCTTGATAACCTGAATTGCGGGTGCACTTATAAGAAAAACGGAAATAAGAGCAAAAATGCTGAGAATAACAACCGCCGCACCGCATACCCATGCAAGAAACGGAGTTTTTCTTTTGAGCATTACTGCTTCACATTCTTCGCAGTAGCTTTTGCCGTCAAAAATCCTGCCCGTTTCGCAGATGGGGCAGATTTCATATTCTTCAATTTCTTCTGCTTCGGATTCCGCTTCTTCGCAAACGGTTTCCTCTGCTGTTTCCGCAGCCTCTTCGGCAACGGTTTCTTCGGTATCGGCGGGAGCCTGAGCTGCTTCGTTTTCTTCTTCAGGCAACTGATTCATAAGTTCTTTATCCAAGCCGTTGACCTCCTTTATAATAATTGTATTTATTCTATCACTATTTATTGCTTATTTCAAATAAAATTTTAATTGTTTACATAATATTTAATTATGATATAATATATATCATAAAAATCTGTTTCGGAGGAACTGAAATGAAAGAAATCAATATAAGAGATATAAAAATCAGCCCCGTCGAGCTTATTTCAGACGGCTGGGCTTTGCTTACCGCAGGCAACGAAGAAAAATTCAACACAATGACCGTAAGCTGGGGCGCTCTGGGAGAAATATGGGGCAAGGATGCCGCATTCGTTTTTGTGCGCCCGCAAAGATACACCTATGAATTCATAGAAAAAGAAGAATTTTTCACGCTCTCATTCTTTGGCAAAGAATATAAAGATGCACTTCGTCTTTGCGGCTCAAAGAGCGGCAGAGATATTGATAAAGCAAAGGAAGCGGGTCTTACTCCGCTTTTCACCGACGGCACAACAGCATTTGAAGAGGCGGAATATGTTATCGTCTGCCGTAAAATGGCATCGCAGTTTATTGTCCCCGCAGGCTTTGCCGATGCTTCAATAGAGAATAACTATGCCAATAAGGATTATCATAAGATATACGCAGGCGAAATAATAAAAGTATATATGAAATAACTTAAAAGCATCCTTCGGGATGCTTTTTGCAATTTTTTGTCACCATTTTGATTTCTTGTTCGTGTATATAGTGAAAGAGAAAAGGAGGGGGTTTGTTGGCAGAGAAAAAAATCGGGCTTTTGCCTGATGCGGAAAGAGCCGTAAAAACTTACGGCGACAGCCTTTTTCGTTTGTGCACGGTTATTCTGCGAAACAGCGAAGAGGCAAAAGATGCCGTTCAGGACTGTTTTCTCAGATACATAACCAAAGCACCGGGCTTTGCCGATGATGAGCACGAAAAAGCCTGGCTGATAAGGGTTGCAACAAACGTCTGTAAAGATATGCTGCGGCAAAGAAAGCACAGAGAATTCTTAAGTCTTGACGAAATAAGGGGTCTTTGCACAAGCGAGGATAATGCGCAAATCCTCGGTTTGCTGACATCTCTTGATGAAAAATACAGAGCGGTGATTCACCTGCATTATGTTGAGGGCTACAAGGTTGAGGAGCTTTCGGCAATGCTCGGCATAACCGCGGCGGCAGCCAAAAAGCGGTTGCAAAGGGGCAGAGAAGCCCTTAAAGAACTTTATGAAAAGGAGGCGGAATGATAATGGATTTTGAAAAAATCAAAACGGCGGCAGAAGATATAAAGCTCACCGATGCCGAAAAAGAAAAGATGATTCTTTTGTGTCAAGAGTCAAAAAAAACTAAAAAGAAAAGCCGTTTTGTTCCCGTTGCGGCAGCGGCGGCGGTTGCGGTTTTTGCCTTTGTTATCTTTTCGCCCGGTTTTTTATTAAAAGCAAGCGAAGCTGATAAAAATTTTGCTCCGCAAGAGAATGCGGTGGCAAACGATTATGAATTTCTTGCCGATTCGGCAGATAACGCAGCGGGAGTAATTGTTCAATCGTCAACAGCAGAAATATTCAGAAATATTTATTTTGAAATTCCCAAGGAATTCAGAGCTTTGGTTTCAGAAGAAGATTATGCCGAAAAAGATTATAAAGCTGATTTATCGGGCGGAATGAGAATGGTCTGGTTCATAAAGGAATTCAACATTCCGAAAGAAAGCTTTGAAAAGGCGAACGCCGCTTATGCAAAAAGGGTTTATTCAGATTTCGGGCTTTATCCCCTGCTGAAGGCGGCGGATTACAAAGGTCAGGAAGAAGCAGAAATCTTTAATGCGGATATTATTTATTCCTTTGACGAAGAAAAAATCAATGAATACTACGCAAGACCCGATTATGAATTCAATTCAATGAGAGAATATGCCGAGGCGGTAGAAAACGGCTATGTTTCCCTCTCACAGAAAGTGCCTGAGGAATACTTTTCGGGCAAATAAAAAAACCGCCTTATAAAAGGCGGTTAAAAAGAACTTATTTAACTATTTCCCAAACGGAACTGTTTTCATATCTGCTTATAAAGCTGTCGTATGTTGCATCGTTTTCAAATTCTCTTTTGAATTTAATCATACGAAGCTCATCATCTTTTTTAACAGGTATATCCGCACCGAATGATTCCTGATTCTTTGCGATTTTGTAGGCATCAGAAGTGTAGAAAACATATTTTTCCATATATTTTCCGAATCCGTTTTTATCCATAACAACAACTCTGTATTCGGAAGTGTCTTTATCTTTTCTGACTATAACAATGCGTTCATCTTTTTTGGTTTTGCCGATTTCATCAAGAATATCCTTTTTGCCTTCTTGAATAGCCGATTCCTTTTCCGAACGCTCAACAGCGAGTTCCGATTCTTTAGCGGCAATTGAAGACATTTTTTCTTCCGGAGTAAGTTCCTTGCAAGCGGCAAGAGAAAGAATGCTTGCCAGAATAACAAGAATTGCAATAACTCTTTTCATTAAAATTACCTCCCATAATTCTATACATATATTATTAGGACACATTTAAGCAAAAAAGTCAATGCTTTTAAAAAAATTTTACAATATAGACACAAAGAAAGGATGAAATTTATGAAAAAGATATCCGTAGTTATTCTCTGTCTGGTTCTGGCTCTTTCGTTCTGTGCGTGCGGTGCAAAAAGCGGCGATATGGACTTTGCGCCGCAGGAAAATGCAATGGTAATGAACGATTCAATTACCCTTTATTCCGCAACGGCAGACTCGGCGGCGGGAACAGATTTGAAAGTAACGGAAACTCCCGCATCGCAGGATGAAAAAATCATCAAAACGGTTACTGTTCACATCGAAACAAAAGAATACAATGCCTGTATAAACGGAATAACCGCAAGCGTTAATTCTTTTGGCGGTTATGTTGAAAAATCCTATACGCAGGGAGAAGATTCAAGAGATTACAACCGCAACGCAACAATCATTGTGAGAATTCCCTCTGCAAAGCTTGATGAATTTCTTCTTACAGCGGGCGAAAACGGAAAAATCACAGATAAAACCGAAGAACAGCAGAATGTAACGCTTGAATATGTTGACCTTGAAAGCCGTATTTCCGCTTTCAAAACAGAGCGTGAAACCCTCACAAAGCTTCTTTCCGAAGCGGCATCGCTTGAAAATGTGCTTGCAATTCAGGAAAGACTTTCAGAGGTTAACTATGAAATCGAAAATTATACCGCAAAGCTTCGTGTGCTTGAAAACAGAGTAAGCTACAGCACGGTTACAATGGAAATCTGGGAGGTTGAAAGAGTGACCGAAAGCGAGCCTTCGCTCTGGACAGAAATCAAAGACAGATTCCTTGATAATCTTGACGAGCTTGGCGATACACTCCGTAACCTTGTTGTTGATATTGTTGGCGGAATTCCCGTTATTCTTCCTGTTGCGGCAATCGCGGTTGTTGCAATAATCATCATTAAGAAGCTCTGGAAAAAGCACAAAGCAAAAAAGAATAAGGCTGAATAAAAAATCCGCCGTGCCTCGTTTGAAGCACGGCGGTAAATTTTTTAATTATTCGCAATCGTCGCAATCGCAATCGCAGTCGATTTCAAACTCGAGAAGCTCATCGCACTTGGGGCAGTTGATGCTTCCGTCTTCAAGAATATCTCTGTCAACGCAGATAACCTCGCCGCAGCTGGGGCACTCTACATCATAATATTCATCTTCGTCATCGCAATCGTCGCAGCAGCAATCGCAATCATCAAGCTCTTCGTAAACGAAGCCTTCAAGCTCGTCAAGATCCTCATCAACAGCATCAAGCTGCTCTGAGATAAGATCCATACCGTCTTCAAGATCGCAAACTGTGAGAGCAAGGTCATCAAGAACATCCATCATAGCCTTGATAACTTTATTTTCGGGCTTGCTTTCATCAAGAGCAAGACCTTCTGCAAGACCTTTGAGATAAGCAACTTTTTCAGTCAGAGTCATTTTATTTTCCTCCATCAGATATAATTATGCACGGCTGAGATATTCGCCTGTGCGAGTGTCAACAACAATCATTTCACCCTCGTCAATGAAAAGGGGAACCTTAACCTCTGCACCGGTTTCAAGAGTAGCGGGCTTTGTTGCGTTTGTTGCAGTGTTGCCTGCGAAGCCGGGGTCGGTCTGTGTTACCTGAAGAGTAACTGTTGTGGGGGGTTCAACACCGAAAACGCTGCCCTTGTATGAAAGAACGCGGCAGGTTTCGTTTTCCTTAACAAACTTGAAGTTTTCGGGAAGAGTGTCTTTGCCGATGGGAACCATATCGTAGGTTTCGGGATCCATGAAGTAGTAAAGATCGCCGTCCTCATATGAATATTCCATTTCTTTACGCTCGATATAAGCGGTGGGGAACTTATCGGTGGGGTTGAAAGTGCGTTCAACAACTGCACCGCCGATAACGTTTCTGATCTTGGTTCTAACGAAAGCGGCACCTTTACCGGGTTTAACGTGCTGGAATTCGATTATCTGATAAACCTGACCTTCCATTTCGAAGGTTACGCCGTTTCTGAAATCGCCTGCTGTTACCATAGTTTTATTTCTCCTTATAATTGTTTATATGTTGTCACAGCTATTTTATACTATCCGATATGATTTTTCAAGCCTTTTTTTAAATAAAGGTTTATATATTAAAGAATAATAAGGTTTTTGGGGCTGTTTGTGAGGTTTTCAAAGCCGTTTTCGGTTATAAATGCCATATCTTCTATTCTTACACCGAACTGCGACGGCAGATAAATTCCCGGCTCAACCGTTACAACATCGCCTGCTTCAAGAGTTTGCTTGCTCTTTGGGGAAAGGCGGGGCTGCTCGTGAATTTCAATGCCGACTCCGTGGCCCGTGCCGTGGCCGAAGAATTCGCCGTAGCCCGCATTGCGGATTATGCTTCGTGCGGCTTCATCGGCATCAAAGCAGGAAATTCCGCTTTTAAGAATATTCAAAGATGCAAGCTGGGCAGAAAGCACGGTTTCATAAACCTCTGCCTGCTTTGATGAGATTTCGCCAACAGCAACCGTGCGGGTCATATCGCTGTGATATCCGTCAACAACGGCGCCGAAATCCATTGTTATGAAATCGCCCTTTTCAATCTTTTTATCGCACGGCACTCCGTGAGGCATAGAGGAATTCTTACCGCTTACGGCGATTGTTTCAAACGAAATGCACTCCGCACCGTGGGAGAGCATAAAATAATCAAGCTCCAGGGCAATCTGCTTTTCGGTTACGCTCTCTTTGATAAATCCCAGAATATGGTCAAATGCATCTTCTGCAATTCTCTGGGCTTTTATTATTTTATTTTTTTCCTCTTCGCTTTTTTTGCGGCGGAGAGTATCGATGAAATCATCTGCTTTGTCTGCGGTGCATCCGCAGCCCGCAAGCTTGCTTATGCGGTTAAATTCCGAAACGCTCAATCTTTCCGCTTCGGTAAAAAGAGAGGTTATGCCGAGGCTTTTCACAAGCTCGGGAAGCTGCTCGGAAAAGCTTTTAAGCAGAATAATATCGCTGCAACCCTTTGCGCCGTTTTGAGCCGCTTCAATGTAGCGGCTGTCCGCAAGAAGAATGCTCTCGGAGGGTGTTATCAGCAGATAGCCGTCGGATGAGGGAAAAGAAGAGAGATAGCGTCTGTTTTCGTGCGATGCTACCAATAAGCCTTGTCCGTTTTCAAGCATTGATTGAAGATTTTTAATGTTCATTTTGTTCTCCGTAAAAATAAAATTTCCCTATAAAAAGGGACAATGCCGAATGTGTGCAGCATTCGGCATTGCGTTGGGGAAAGAGAAAATAAAAATGAAAAAAGAAGATGTCAAAAAATAAAGAAAGTGGAAAAATATCAACAAAATATCTTTCATTTGTATAATATTATGCATTTGTTCTGTTCTTGTTGTAGAAATATGAACAAATTGTAAACAAATGCGGTTTTTCTTTCCCTGACGCAATTATAAATCTTTATTGTTCAAGAAATGCCTTGAAGCCTTTGAATGCCATATAAACATCGAGCTTTGAAACAATTTCAAAGGGTGCGTGCATTGAAAGCACGGGAACGCCAACATCAACAACCTCTACGCCGAGATTTGCAACATATTTTGCAACGGTGCCGCCGCCGCCCTCGTCAACCTTGCCGAGCTCGCCCGTCTGCCATGCAACCTTTTCATTATCAAAAATAGTGCGGACTTTAGACATAAATTCGGCGTGAGCATCGTTGGTTGAGCTTTTGCCGCGTGAGCCCGTGTATTTTGTAACAACAATGCCTTTGTTGAGATAAGCGGCATTGAGTTTATCGTGAACCGAAGGATAGGTGGGGTCAAAGCCTGCGTTGACATCAGCTGAAAGGCATTCGCTTGCACGAAGCACATCTCTGCCGCAAAGACCCTGAGTTTTTGCAATATCGGCAATAAAATGCTTAAGATATGCGGAATGAAGACCTGTGTTGCCGTCGGAGCCTGTTTCTTCTTTATCGGTGATAACGGTAACGCTTGTGTATCTGGGAGCGGGAGCGGCAAATGTTGCCATAATTGAGGGATAAGCGCAAACTCTGTCGTCATGGCCGTAGGAGCCGATAAGACTGCGGTCAAAACCAACGTCAACTGCGTTGAATGCGGGCACGAGTTCAAGCTCTGCCGAGAGGAAGTCAGCTTCAACAATACCGTATTTTTCGTTGAGAATTTTCATAATGTTGAGCTTTACGTTTTCGCTGCATTTATCGTTGCAGAAAGGTCTGCTTCCGACAAGAATATTGAGGTCCTCGCCCTTGATTGCATCTTCAATAGGTCTGCTGTGCTTATCAAGATGGGGAAGAAGGTCGGTAACAACAAATCTGGGGTCGCCGTCTTCATCACCAAGGCGAACGGTTACGCTGCTTCCGTCCTTGCGGAAAATAACGCCGTGGAGCGAAAGGGGAATTGCAGTCCACTGATATTTCTTGATTCCGCCGTAATAATGTGTTTTGAAAAGAGCAAGGTCTGCATCCTCATAAAGAGGGTTGGGCTTAACGTCAAGGCGGGGAGAATCAACGTGAGAAGCAACGATTTTTGCGCCTTTTTCAAGACTCTCTGTGCCGAAAACGCAAAGAATAAGTGCCTTGCCTCTGTTATCATAATAAACTTTGTCACCCGCTTTGTAGCTTGCCTTGGGGTCAAAGGGCTTGAAGCCCTCTTTTTCTGCAAGAGCCTTGGTATAAGCCACTGCCTCACGCTCGGTTTTGCAGTTATCAAGGTATTTCATATAGCCTTCGCAGAATTTATCAGCCTTTTCAATTTCGCCCTCTTCGCAAGAATAAGCCGCGTGCTCGGGAGAATAAAAAAGTTCTTCTTTTAAAATATCAGCTTTTGTTTTTTCACTCATTTTTATCAATCCTTTCTGAGGTTATTATATACATTAAGTGCTTTATTAATCTTTTTAACATAGTGCGCCGTTTCGGGTATTGGGATTTCTGAAAGAGTTTTTCCGTCGGGAGAAAGCTCTTTATCTTCGAGCCAACCGTTGACTCTGCCTCTGCCTGCGTGATAGGCGGCAACGGCGGTGTCGGTATCGCCGAATTCATTCAGAAGATAGCTTATGAAAAACGCACCGTATTTTATTGAGGTTTCGGGGTCAAAAAGCGATAAATCCTCATTTTCTTCGCAGAGTTTTGTTTTAAGCCACTCAAAGGTTTCGGGCGTTATCTGGGTAAGACCCTCGGCATTTGCCGATGAAACCGCATCGGGGTTAAACGAGCTTTCGGTTTTGATTATTGCATAAACAAGATTCTGCTCAACGCCGAATTCTTTGCTGTATTTTTCAACATATTCTTCATATTTTACGGGATATGAGAATTTTATTGCGGCATTGAAAACCGTGAATGAAACCGAGAAAACTGCGGTCACACACAGAAATATCAACATTGCCGCACGGAGTTTGCCTTTTGGTGTCATCGGTTATCCTTTCAGAATAAATCGGGTATTGAAAAATTATCGTTATTCTCTATAACAATATCCGCTTTTCCTTTGTAATATTCCGCAGAGGGCTGGGCATTCATACGAAGAAGAGCATCTTCAAGAGAAATGTTATCTCTTTTCATTATTCTTTCAAGGCGGATTTTTTCATCGGCAATAACGCTCACGGTTTTTGTGCACAAAGCGGTCATACAGCTTTCAAAAAGCAGAGCCGCATCAATAACCGCCGCCTTTGCGCCGTTTTTTTCTGCCTTATGGATTTCTTCAACTGTGAGTCTTGTTATTTCGGGATGGGTGATTGCATTAAGAGCTTCTTTGCCCTCTTTTGTTGCAAAGGCACGCCTTGCCGTTTCGCGGCGGTCAAGCTTGCCGTCAACAATAATATTATCGCCGAATTCATTGCAGAGAGCACCGATAACCTCGGGGCTTTCAACCGCTTTTCGGGCAAGAATATCGGTATCGATTATATAAAATCCCTGCTTTTCAAGCTCCTTGCCAACCGTTGTTTTGCCTGAGCCCGTCTGACCCGTAAGACCGATAACGGGGATTTCATAGTCAAGGTCAATTACTCTGAATGCCGCAGAGCGAAGAAGTCTGTTATAAACCGCAAGACCCACTCCGTCGGAAGAGGGGCAACGCACAAAAGCACGCTTGCAGCCCGTTTCGTCAACCTTGCGAAGTGCATCAAACAGCATCTGACCCTGGGTTTCGCTGCTGTCTGCTCTGCCGTATTCAATATATTTTTCAAAATATTTTCCCTCGCCTTCAAAGCATACGGCGCAAACCGTATCCGTCTGGGCAAGAAGAAATTCTTTATATTTATCAAAGCTTCCCTTGATTATCGTAACCTGTGCGGTGGGTGCATAATGCTTATATTTCATGCCGGGCGACTGCACCTTTTCGCCCTCGTTAAGCTTTTCATAAACTGCGTGGGAAATGCTGATTTCACCAAGCACCTCGCAAAGCTGTTCGGGGGTTATTCCGCCGGGGCGAAGAAGTGTGGGCGGTTCGGTTGCAAGGGTAACAACCGTTGATTCAACGCCAACAGAGCAAAATCCGCCGTCAATAAGAGCATCAATTTTGCCGTCAAGGTCTGCTTTAACGTGCTCTGCTCTTGTTGGGCTGGGTCTGCCCGAAGCGTTTGCACTCGGTGCGGCAAGGGGCACGCCCGCCGCAGAAATTATATCTCTTGCCGTCTGATGAGAAGGCATTCTTATTGCAACAGTTTCAAGCCCCGCGCTCACAACATCGGGCACGAGAGCCGATTTTTTCATTATAACCGTCAGAGGTCCGGGCCAGAATTTTTCCGCAAGAGCGGGCAGTCTGGGGTCAATTTTTTCAACCAACGGATTGATTTCTTCAAAAGAAGAAACGTGAACTATCATCGGATTATCCTGCGGTCTGCCCTTTGCTTCAAACACCTTTTTTACCGCATCGGCATTATACGCATCGGCAGCAAGACCGTAAACAGTTTCGGTGGGAATTGCAACAATTCCGCCGTTTTTCAGTATTTCGGCGGCAGTTTCAACCGCACTGTTTTCATCCGATTTTAAATAAAGAGTATCCATTTATTATTCCTCACTCTTAAGCTTTTCGGCAGTATCCGCCGTTACAAGAGCATCAATTATTTCATCAAGGTCGCCGTTAACAATGGCGTCAATTTTATATAAGGTAAGGTTTATTCTGTGGTCGCTCACTCTGCCCTGCGGGTAGTTATAGGTGCGGATTCTTTCGCTTCTGTCACCCGTGCCGACCTGGGCACGTCTTTCGCCCGCAATCGCATCATGCTGCTTTTCACGCTCCGCTTCAAGAATTTTTGAACGGAGAATTTTCATTGCTCTGTCTTTGTTTTTATACTGGCTTCTTTCGTCCTGACATTCAACAACCGTACCCGTGGGCAGATGAGTTATTCGGATTGCACTTTCGGTTTTGTTAACGTGCTGACCGCCCGCACCGCCCGAACGGTAGGTGTCTATCTGCAAATCGGCGGGATTAATGTCAACATCAACCTCTTCCGCCTCGGGAAGAACGGCAACAGTTGCCGTTGAGGTCTGAATTCTGCCCTGGCTTTCGGTTTCGGGCACACGCTGAACGCGGTGAACGCCGCTTTCAAACTTGAACCTTGAATAAGCACCCTCGCCCTCAATCATAAAGCTGACTTCCTTGAAGCCGCCAAGTTCTGTGGGGCTTGAGTTGAGCACCTCGGTTTTCCAGCCCTTTGTTTCGGCATACATTGAATACATTCTGTAAAGCACGCCCGCAAACAGCGAAGCCTCTTCGCCGCCCGCACCGCCGCGGATTTCAACAATAACGTTTTTATCGTCGTTGGGGTCGCGGGGAAGAAGCAGAATTTTGAGCTCTTCACGCAGAATTTCAAGCTTTTCGCGTGATTCCTCAAATTCTTCCTGCACCATTTCACGGAAATCCTTTTCAAGACCGCCCGCCTCAAGCAGTTCTCTTGCCTCGGTAACGGTGGTTTCGGTTGCTTTGAATTCGCGGTATTTTTCAACAACGGGAGTTAAGGTTTTCAGCTCCTGCATAAGCTTTTTATATTGCTCCATATCCGAAACAACATCGCTCTGGCAGAGCTTTTCGTTTATATATTCAAAACGTTCTTCAACTTTTTTTAATTTATCTGTCATTCTTCGCTTTCCTCACGGATTATTTTTTTGATATTCTTTTCAACCTTTACTCTTTCGAGCATAACTTCTCTGCCGCAACCTGTGCACTTTATGCGGAAATCCGCACCTATGCGCTGAACGCTGAATCGTTCACAGCCGCAGGGATGCTTTTTTTTCATTAATAATATATCGCCCAATCTTACATCCATAAATATCTCCGCCGTTTTTTGAAATAATAAATTATTATAACATAATATATTGAGAAAGTATATGTTGAATGTTAAATTTTTGTAATTAATCGCAAGCAGAGCCGCATATATTGAAAGCAAACGGTAATTTTCCGAAAATACAAGGAAGAACGGTGGTCAGAAATGAAAATATTCAAACCCGAAGGTCAATTAATATCAACCGAAGAAAACAAAAAATATTTTTCAAACGAATGCAATCTGCGTGAAGCCCTTTTCAGCGGGGCTTTTATTGAGGGCAGAGTGCTCCGATGCGACAGCGAGCATAATCTTCACGTTGACCTCGGATGTATGAGGGGTATAATCCCCAGAGAAGAGGGAGCTGTCGGTATAGATGACGGCTCGGTGCGTGATATTGCGCTTATTTCAAGAGTCAATAAGCCCGTTATTTTTGCGGTAACGGGATTTCAGACAAATCAGAGCGGCGAAACGGTTGCCCTTCTCAGCCGAAGAAAAGTTCAGAGCGAATGTGCCGAGCAATATGTTTCCAAACTTAAAGCGGGCGATGTTATCCCCGCAACGGTAACTCATATTGAGGGCTTCGGAGTTTTCTGCGATATAGGAGCGGGCATCAATGCGCTTATGCCGATTGACAGCATTTCGGTTTCAAGAATTCCGCACCCGAGTGCAAGATTTTTTGCGGGGCAGAATATTTTTGCGGTTGTTAAAAGCATTGATGAAGAGGGCAGAATAACCCTCAGCCATAAAGAGCTTCTTGGCACCTGGGAGCAGAATGCCGAAGAAATAAGTGTTGGCGAAACCGTGCCCGGCATAGTCCGTTCCGTTGAAAAATACGGAATTTTTGTTGAGCTTTCGCCCAATCTTGCGGGTCTTGCGGAATTTTCGCCCGATGTCAGGGTGGGCAGCCACGCAGGGGTTTATGTTAAAAGTATAATACCCTCAAAGATGAAAATAAAACTGATAATTGTCGATTCATTTGAAGCGGATTATCCCGTTGAACCGCCCAAATACTATATGAACAGCGGCCATATAGACCGCTGGGTTTATTCGCCCGATGAGAGCGAAAAGCTTATAGAGAGCGTATTTGACTGATTATTCTGCCGCCGCCGATAACGTAATCGCCGATATAGATAACGGCACTCTGACCGGGGGTAACGGAGCGTTGGGGCTCATCAAAAATAACCTTGAAAAATTCGCCGTTTTTTATAACGGTTGCAGGCTCGGGCTTTGCTCTGAAACGGATTTTAACCTCTGCTCTGAATTCATCGGGAACAGAGTCGGGGTCAATGAGATTGAGTCTGTCCGCAGTAAGACCGATAAAATACTGCGTTCCGTTTTCGCCTATGGTAACGGTGTTGTTTTCTGCGTTAAGGGAGTTAACAAACATCGGCTTTCCGAAAGCGCCGAGCCCTTTTCTCTGACCCACGGTGTAGTTGATTCTTCCGTTGTGAGTGCCCAGAATATTGCCCTCAATATCAACAAAATTGCCCTTGGGCGAGGTTATGCCGAGCGAGGAAAGATATGCGATATAATCATCATCGGGCACAAAGCAGATTTCCTGGCTGTCACGCTTTGAGGCAACGGGAAGATTGAGTTTTTCGGCATATTCTCTTATATATTCCTTTTCAAATCCGTCCAGCGGAAACATTGAGTGTGCAAGCTGATGTTGGGTCAAACGGTGCAGAAAATAGCTCTGGTCTTTGGGCGAAGCCGAACGTTTAAGAAGAAACTTGCCGTTTTTTTCTTCAATTTGTGCATAGTGACCCGTTGCTATGCCGTCGCAATGAAGCTCATTCAGAGCATAGTCAAGCATAGCCCCGAATTTGATTGTGCTGTTGCATTCAACGCACGGATTCGGAGTTCTTGCATCAAGATATTCACCGATAAAAGGCTCGATAACATTCTTTTTGAATTCGCTTCTGCAGTCAAGAATATGAAGCTTTATTCCGAGGGCATCGGCAACATTCTGAGCATCGGCAATATCGGCATCGGCAAGGGCTTCGGGCTTTAATCTCATAATGATTCCCTCAACCTCATATCCCTGTGAAAGCAACAGAGCCGCCGCCGTGCTGCTGTCAACACCGCCGCTCATTCCAACAGCAATTTTCTTCATCCTGCACCTCTTTTTCTTTTAATGAATAATAACAAAATTATTATATCATATACAAACAAAAAAACCAATATTTATATAAAAATTTCAATTTTTATACAGTCAATTTCATAAAATCTCTTGCGAAAAAAAACAAAATGCGTTATAATTTCAGTATATTGAGGTGCTGTGCGCAATTTTTGAAAGAGGTTGAATTTATGGCTGTAGATTTGCACTGTCACACCAAACTTTCAGACAGCTCAATGGGTCTTGAAGACCTCATTATCCTTGCTGCCAAAAGAGGTGTAACCACAATCGCAATAACCGACCGTGACTGCCAGGCTGGAACGGTCAGAGGCAAAATAATAGGCGAACGCAGAGGAGTTACCGTAATTCCGGGCGTTGAAATTTCTGCTTACGATTCCAAAAGGGATAAGTATGCGGAGATACTGTGCTATCTCAGCGACAGCCCCGACCGTCTTGAAGGTCTTTGCCACAGAAACACTCTCGCAAGAAAAAAAGCAAGCCAGATGATGACTCTGAAAGCGGCAAGAAAATTCCCCATAACACCCGAGCTTGTTATTAAGTGCGCAACAGGTGCAACCGCTGTTTTTGAAGAGCACATTATGCACGCTCTTGTTGAATGCGGAATGACCGACAGAATTCACGGCGAGCTTTTCAATGAACTCTTTTCACCTGAAAGCGAATCAAACATTATAACAAAAGCAAAATATGCAGAACCCTCAGAGGTTGTTGATGCCATTCACGAGGCGGGCGGCATTGCAATTCTTGCCCACCCCGGCAGTAACGACAGCTTTGAGCTTTTAGAGGAGCTTATTCCTCTGGGCCTTGACGGCGTTGAAGTATGGCACCCCGATAACACCGAAGAACAGCAGGCAAAGCTTCTTGCGATTGCCAAGAAAAACGGCTTGCTCACCATTGGCGGAACGGAGTTCAAAGGAATGTATTCCAAATCTCCCATCTGCGTGGGCGATCACTCAACTCCCGAAGCTTCGCTGAAGGCTCTGCTCTCTTATAAAACAAAGCTTAAAAAGCGTAAAGCTATGGAGAGTAAAAACGATGAGAACAAATGATGACGATATAAAAATTTTTCATCCGAAAAAGAATGACGGAGCAGGAGCCGACCTTGCGCAGCTTGTTGCTCTTATGGATGATTACCGCCGAAACGGCAATATGGATAAAGCGGCGGCGTTGGGCAAAAAACTTGCAGGCATGATGCCCGAAACCGTATGCCCCGAAGAGGTTAACACTCTTAAAAATAACGAGCTTTTCCACTTGAGAACCCTTATGGTTTTCACCGCACAGATTGCCCTGCATAAGTATCTGCCCCATCAGATGCTCGCTTCGCAGGCGGTTAATGCAATGTATGCAAAGCTGGGCGAAACCTCGCCCGGATATTTTGCAAATATTTCCGACGGCTCGGCATTTTCGTTCTATTATCTTGCGGTGCGAAACCGCGGCGATGTTGTTGAAAACATCGGCAAAAACTATGCGAAGCTCTGCGATAAGGATGACGATGCAAGGCTCACCGCCCTTGCAAGCAGAATTTTCAAGCAGACAGATATTGCAGTCTGCGATATGATAGACGAATCTGAATTTGAAGAATAAGAAAAGCACCCGCAAGGGTGCTTTTTTGTTGTGTTAATACACAAAAAGAGAAAATTTAATTTATGCAAAACAGAGAAATGGAGAAAAATTTAAAATTCTTCGCGTGACAAAACAAAAAATCTTTCATATATAGGTAAAAGCATATGAAAGAAGGAGATTCCGATGGTTTAAAAAGCTGTAACGAATTGTAACATTATTGATACAATTTGTAATTTGACTCTTTGATAATGAGATGATAGAATTAAGGAGGAAGATACGGCTTGAAGTTCAAAAAAATCATGACGTATATATCGTTGATTTTGTGCTTCTCATTAATAACCAACACAGCTGCTTTTGCGGTTGAAATTCAGCCGCAGGCTGTTGTTGACAGCATAGCTATTGAAAACCGAAGCGGAATTCTTTTAGGGGAAACAATTCAGCTTACCGCGGCAATAGAGTCAAACGGTTCATTTTTGAGCGGAGTTGAATGGAGCTCAAATAATCCCGAAGTAATCTCCTGCACAAAAGACGGAAAAATTAAAGGCATTACGGCGGGAAAAAGTGCGGTGATTACCTGCAAAGCAAAATGGGGTTCAGCAGAAGATACAATAACAATTTGTTGCGTTGAAAGGATTCCGCAAAAAACAAGAAGTGCATTTAAATATATGTTAACCTTTGTTTTTTCAGGAACAAGTATATTGCCTAAAGATATTTGTTTTGATATGCAGGCTTTTTGGGGTAAACTCTCTCCGGTGTTTAAATATCTGCAAACAATGGCAGCAAAAACATCTTCAGATGTTTTCTTTGGAAGCAAAGTTACCGTTTACGGAAGATTAAAATCAATGGCATATATCCGATACGGAGAGAATGAAAAACTTGACGGTTTTGTAAGATATATGGATTTGAAGAATACCGTGAACGGATTTTTGAATCTTTCCGCAAAAGATATGGATGTGTGGGCAAACGGAATAACCTACACAAACAGAAAGCTGACAGCTTCATATAAGGGAAATATTGATTGGTCAGTAGAAAACAATAATTACATCAGCTTTGATAAAGCAACGGGACAAATAGTCGGACAGACCGCAGGTGTCGGAAAAGCCGTTAAAATAACGGCAAAGGCAGACGGAATGAGCGAAGAATGCACAGTTCATCTGCTGTATAAATGGGAACAGCCGTGGACAAGTAAAACAAACAAAGGAACATATTTATACAGATCAGAGGGAACGGAATATATCAGAGATTATTATCTGTCAAAAGGCAAAGAATTTGTTGTTCAGGGAGATTGCGGAACCGACAGCGGCTGGGCATACGGATATTGCAAAATTGACGGAAAAGAAAAGTGGGGCTATGTTCCCATTGCCGATGTTTCTACCAAAGGTACGGTTTCACAGTATAATAACCTTGGTTGGGCTTGGCCGGTACAAGATATAAAAAATAACGCGATTCAAGCTGTAAAAGCAAGATATATTACTTCGCCATATGGATGGAGAGATACTGACCCTGCACGACATAAAGGAGTAGATATAACGAACGGTATTCCAAGTAAAGAATATTTATCTGAAAGCATTGACGGATATGAAGTTGTTTCAGCTTTTGCAGGAAAGGTAATTTTTGTGCACGATAATTCTATAAGTTATAAATCATGTGGCAACTGTGTTGCAATAAGATCAAATGAAAAAGATCCTATTACCGGAAAATACTATGTTGCAATATATATGCACTTAAAATCAAAGCCCAAAGTGAGTGAAAATCAAAACATACCGGCAAATAAACTTCTTGGCTTTGTTGGCAATACCGGTAACTCCGATGGGTCACATCTTCATTTTGAGGTTAACAACCAAAATTTATCATATGGAGAAAAGATATACTATGAGAATAATTCGGAAAAAGAAATGGCTTTTGGAAGTGTTATAAACCCATTGTTTTTCTATATGAATTATTATAACTTGCCTGAAAATGATTCAGGTAAAATAAAAATCAATCCAACTTGTGATGCAATGGATTACAGAAAGCCGTTATGGTACGGAGATGATATAAAGGAGAGTAAGGAACCATGAAAAAACTTATAACTTTAATATTAATTTTAATCTTATTAGTTTTAACTGTTGCTTGTGAAAAAGAAAAGGAAACCAACAAAACAACAACAAACACAACAGAAACCAGCCAAAATCAAGAAGCATCATCAACATCAACTACACATCAAGCAGATAATTCAAAAAAAGATGAAACTAAAACTGATAACGGAGGAGGTTATATAGAATCCGGAAAATATAGGCAACGATATTATAATGTTCCGTATGATTTCATTGTTTTAGTGAGCGAAGAAGAATATGAAAAATGGTATGATGAAATATATGAATTCAATCCTGACAAATCTCAGGTCGTATCTTTTGTTCAGTATTTTAATATTTCAAAGGAAGTTTTTGAAAAGACTAATCTGCAAATGGCAAAGAGTTTCGCCGAATTCAATCCCACAATGAGACCGCTGGATTACGAAAATCAGCAGACATACGAAATATATAATGCAGATATTATTTATACTTTTGATGATGAAATAATCAATGAGTATTACTTGACACCCGACTATCCTTATTGTGCTGATTTTGAATATGAAGCGGCGGTTAAAAGAGGCGAATACACCTCGCAAACCGAAGAGTGGGTTGACATTGAGGAAATGGAAGCAGAAATAATTGCAAAATACGGTGAGGCTGAAATTGTAACGGAATCCGTTGAAACAACAACGGCGGAAATCGCAGATTAATTCTTAAATATCATAATTACACATAAAATAAAGGCAGTTCATTGCGAACTGCCTTTATTTATTACATTATATATTATTTAAAGTATTCAACAGCTGATTCGAAGAGCTTGAGGTCGAATTCGCCGGGAACGTTCTTGTAAAGACCGCTTGCGGTTCTTTCTGAGTGACCCATCTTGCCGAGAACTCGTCCGTCGGGTGAAACGATACCTTCAACTGCAAGTGTTGAGTTGTTGGGGTTGAATGCGATATCGTTTGTTGCGTTGCCGTCAAAGTCAACATACTGTGTTATAACCTGACCGTTTGCGGCAAGCTCACGAACAAGAGCTTCGTCTGCAAGGAATCGGCCTTCGCCGTGTGAAATGGGCACGGTGTAGATTTCGCCCTGCTTTGCTTTCTGAAGCCAGGGTGAGTTATTGGAAACAAGCTTTGTTCTTACAAGCTTTGACTGATGTCTGCCGATTGTGTTGTAAGTAAGAGTGGGGCAGTTAACATCGGTGTCAATAATCTTGCCGTAGGGAACAAGACCGAGCTTGATAAGAGCCTGGAAGCCGTTGCAGATACCGAGCATAAGACCGTCACGGTTTTCAAGAAGGTCTGTAACAGCCTGCTTGATTTCGGCATTTCTGAAGAATGCGGTAATGAATTTACCTGAACCGTCGGGTTCGTCACCGCCGGAGAAGCCGCCGGGGATGAAGATAATCTGGCTTTCACCTATTTTCTTTGCAAAATCCTCAACGGAGCGTGCAATGCCTGCCGATGAAAGGTTGTTGATAACAAAGATATCAGCCTCTGCGCCTGCTCTTTCAGCATATTTAGCTGAATCAAATTCGCAGTTTGTGCCGGGGAATACGGGAATGAGAACCTTGGGCTTTGCAGTTCTGATTGCGGGCTTTGCAAATGAAGCTGCCTTGAAATCAAAGGTTTCAATCTTCTTTTCGGGCATCTTGATGTTGCAGGAATAGATTTCTTCAAGTTTATCTTCATAAACGGGAAGAAGCTTGCTCATTTCAAGAGCTTCGCCGCCGTAAACAAGAGCAGTTTCTTCGGTTGTGTAACCGAGAAGAATTCCGCAGTCTGCATCCTCTGCAAGCTCAACGATGAATGAACCGTATGCATAGCCGAAGATGTCGTTCATTGAAAGAGCGTCATCAAACTTGAAGCCGAAGCCGTTACCCATTGCCATCTTGAGCACTGCTTCTGCAACGCCGCCGATTGTGGGAGTGTAAACAGCAGCAGCCTTGCCGCTCTCAACAAGTGAATGAACAAGGTTATAAACCTCAAGAAGAGATGCTGTTTCGGGAAGATTATCGGCAGTGTAAGCGGGCTTGATAAGAACAACCTTGCTGCCTGCCTTCTTGAATTCGGGTGAAACAATGTTCTTGATGTTTTCTGTTGTTACTGCAAATGAAACAAGAGTGGGGGGAACATCGATTTTCTCGAAGCTGCCGCTCATTGAGTCCTTGCCGCCGATAGCAGCAATTTTGAGATCCATCTGTGCCTTGAATGCACCGAGAAGAGCTGCAAGAGGCTTGCCCCAACGCTTGGGATCCTTCTGGGGTTTCTCAAAATATTCCTGGAATGTGAGATAAACTTCTTCAAATCCCGCACCTGCAGCGATAAGCTTTGAAACGCTTTCAACAACTGCAAGGTAAGCTCCGTGATAGGGGCTCTTTTCGGTGATGAAGGGGTTATAGCCCCATGACATAAGTGAGCAGGTTTCGGTTTCTTTCTTTTCAACTGAAACCTTGTGAACCATTGCCTGAATGGGAGTGAGCTGATTTTTACCGCCGAAGGGCATAAGAACGGTGTTTGCACCGATGGTTGAGTCAAAACGCTCGGAAAGACCTCTCTTTGAGCAGATGTTGAGGTCGCCTGCAAGCTCTGTATACATTTCTGCAAATGAGCCGCCGATTTCCTTATCGTAGTTTTCGAATTTTGCGGGAGCAATGTCAATGTGCTTGGGAGCACCGTTTGAATTGAGGAACTCACGGCTGATGTTACAGATTGCTTTGCCGTTCCAGTTCATAACAAGATAGGGCTTTTCTTTAACAACAGCCACGATTGTTGCTTCAAGGTTTTCGCTTGTTGCAAGCTCGCAGAAACGGTCTGCATCCTTTGCTTCAACAACAACAGCCATTCTTTCCTGGCTTTCTGAAATTGCAAGCTCTGTGCCGTCAAGACCTTCATATTTCTTGGGAACTGCATTAAGGTTGATTTCAAGTCCGTCTGCAAGTTCGCCGATAGCAACTGAAACGCCGCCTGCGCCGAAGTCGTTACAACGCTTGATAAGCTGTGAAGCTTCTTTATTTCTGAAAAGACGCTGGAGCTTTCTTTCTTCGGGAGCATTACCCTTCTGAACTTCAGCACCGCAGCTTTCGAGTGATTTAAGGTTATGTGATTTTGAAGAACCGGTTGCACCGCCGCAGCCGTCACGGCCTGTTCTGCCGCCGAGAAGAATAACAACATCGCCGTCTTCGGGTCTTTCTCTGCGAACATTTTCTTCGGGAGCTGCTGCAATAACAGCACCGATTTCCATTCTCTTTGCAACGTAACCCTCGTGATAAAGCTCGTCAACAATACCTGTTGCAAGACCGATCTGGTTACCGTATGAGCTGTAGCCCGCTGCTGCTGTTGTAACAATCTTTCTCTGGGGAAGCTTGCCTTCGATTGTTTCGCTTACGGGAACTGTGGGGTCGCCCGCACCTGTAACACGCATTGCTGCGTAAACATAGCTTCTGCCTGAAAGGGGGTCACGGATTGCACCGCCTATGCAGGTT
>JAZOVH010000029.1:0-35237 GCA_045658585.1 Acutalibacteraceae bacterium
ATAAGCTTTGCTGATTCAAGGACCTCTTTTGAAAACGGAATAATTTTATATTCATCAGAGTTTTTGTCAACCATAGTAACGGGCAACTCAGGAAGCAATTCATGAACTCTTGCAATAAACCCGCTGCTCCCCTCTTCCGGAAATCCCGTTACAAAAACAGAAGCATTTTCTCTTTTTGAAACAATCGCTGCAACGATTGCGGGGTTATCATTAAAATAGATGCTCATTCTTGCGTTGTATTTCCTTGCCGCCCCGTAAAGCGTTTCAAGGGCACCGCCCTCATTTGCATTAAGCCCGTTTTTTTCTTTGAATATGCTTAAAACAACAAGCGATTTATTTTCTTTTTCCGCTATCCGTGCTCCCGCTTCAATAAGCCGTGCACATGAATCCTGCGGTGTTACGCATACAATTATGCAGGATTGCTTCTTTTTATTCAAAGCCCTCACCCTTTCTTTAAAATTTAACTATATGTAATTTGAGATAATCATTTTGCCACTGTGATTATTATATAAGATAATTATAGATAGTGTGCTAAAAATAAATGTATTAATTGTAAACTAATTTTATGAAGGATTTAAGCATGAAATTTCAGAAACTTACCTTATGTGCATTGCTTGCTGCATTCATTTGCGTAATTGCTCCTTTTTCTCTTCCTTTCGGTGCGGTTCCGCTTTCGCTCGCAACATTTGCAGTTTATATTGTTGCAAGCACAGTTGATATTAAAATTGCAGTTCCCTCACTTTTGATTTACATATTTCTCGGCGCTTTCGGTCTTCCCGTTTTTTCGGGATTCACAGGCGGATTTCAGCAACTTGCAGGAATAACGGGAGGGTATATAATCGGATACATCCCCTGCGTTATAACGGTTTCTTTGCTGACAACAAAATTTAAAACAAAAAAATTCATATACCCCACCTCAATGGTATTCGGCACTTTATTTTGCTATGCATTCGGCATTCTATGGTATGTTTTCCAAACAAAATGTAACATACAAACCGCTTTTGCAGTTTGCGTTTTACCCTTTATTACAGGTGATGCTGTAAAAATAGTTTCCGCAAGCATTGTGGGATATAACTTAAGAATAAAATTAAGCAGAATGAAAGGATGAAAAATATGGTTGTTAACAGAAAAGAATATTATGTTCCCTCAAAAACAGGTCTTGCCGATGTTTATGCAAGATGCTGGCTGCCTGAGGACAACTCGCCAAAAGCAATATTCCAGATTGCTCACGGTATGGCAGAACACGGTGAACGCTATGAAGAATTTGCCGGATATCTTTGCGGCAAAGGTTTTGCTGTTTTGGTTGATGACCATATCGGTCACGGCAAATCAGTTAAAACAGACGATGACCTCGGATATTTCGGTGAAGAAATGGGCTGGGACGCATTTGTTGAAGACGAAAGAACTTTAACCGAACTTATCTGCAAAGAATATCCCGATATCCCCGTTATCTTTTTCGGCCACAGTATGGGTTCATTCATCGCAAGAGAATACATTCGCCGCTACGGCAACGATTCAAGAATAAAGGGTGCAATAATCTGCGGCACAAGCGGAAAAAATCCCGCCTCTGCAATTGCAATAAAGCTTGCAGAAATTATCGCAAAAACAAAGGGTTCAAAACACAAGAGCGAATTTATAAATAAAATTGCTTTCGGCCCTTATAACGGCAAAATAAAAAATCCCCGCACTCCTTTCGACTGGCTTACAAGGGATGATAAAATCGTTGACGCATATATTGCAGATAAATACTGCGGATTTCTTTTCACCGCAAAAGGTTATAAAGACCTTTTCACCGTGCTCAACAATGTTTCGGGCAACGATTGGTTCAATGCTGTTAATAATGAGCTTCCGCTCTTTATTATAGCAGGCGAAGCAGATCCCGTTGGCGCTTACGGCAAAGGTATCAGGCAGGTGTATAACGACCTTGTTGAGTCAGGTCAGAAAGATATATCATTAAAGCTTTATCCCGAAATGCGCCACGAAATCCTTAACGAGTTCGGCAAAGAAAAAGTTTATGAAGATATTGCCGATTGGTCACTTTCAAAAATCTGATGATAAAAAATGGGCTTATCCGAACGGATAAGCCCATAATTTTTATTTAATTACTTTCTGAAAAAATCAAGGAAGCCCTTTGCACCGAATACTTTATATGTAATGTCGTTTGCACCCTTAAGAATAGTGTTAAGTGCTTTATCTGCAAAACCGGGTTCTTCTTCAGCTTCATAAACTCCGATTTCAACAAGCATTGCATGAACTTCTTCAAGGATAACATTATCTGTTTCGGGATTATTGATGGGATTCTTTGCCATTTCCTCTGCTTTTGCAAGAACTGCTTTCTGGTCATCGGTCAGAACATAGCTGTTTTCTTCGCAATATCTTTCAAGATCGGGAAGATAGCTTCTCTTATAATCCTTAAGGTTTCTTGCACCGTTGAACTGCGGGAAATAATATCCGTCTTCTTCAAGATTATCGCAATCGGCAACAGTCTTTACGTTACCTGTTGCAAGCTCAAGAGCAAGTGCAAGAGCTGTGTTGTTATATTCAAGCTCGTGCTTCTGCTGATAGAAGAACCATGAAGAATCCTTGCGGTATGTTGTTGAAATATCAATTGAACCGTCGGGTGAAAGCTCTCTGCCTTCGGTGTCCTCAAATTTTGTTCCGTATGTAACGAATGATGTTCCGGGTGCAGTTGAATCGATATTGATAATTTCATCTGAGTTTGTAAGAGGAGCACTCTGCATAAATCCGAATGCGGAATAATCGGATGTGATTGCACCGAAGGGAAGGCCGTAGCCTGAAATGAACGAGAATGTTACACCCTCTGCCTCAAGATTTTCCATTGTTTTGTTAATGTTTTTCTTTGCATTCTGGAAATCATCTGCTTCTTTCTTTACAACAGCTGACTTGATAAGGGGAGAAATTTCTTCATATTTATCCATCGGAATAAGGTTGCAAAGTGAGGGGGTTGCGCAGAAAAGCTCTGTTGCAATTGCACCGAGAGCCATATCAACAAATCCTCTTAAAATATGCTTGGGGAAAAGACGGAGTGCAATGTTAACAACATAACCCCAGGGTTCGCCGATAAGGTCTGAAAGAAGACCGTTATAGAAAAGATCAGCGGAATTATCGCAATATTTACGCATAAGAAGGTCTGCAACAACGTCACTGCCATCCCACGCACCAACGATACTTACAACTCTTCTGATGTGATTCTGTGCAACTGTAGGATATTTATCCATATAAGCAGTAACAACCGAAGCACCCATACTCATGGGAACAAGAACTATATCTTTTGCTCCGACTTTGTTATTTGCAAGGATTGTTTCAACAAATTCGTGAAGAGCTTCAACATTCTTTGAAGTGTATGAGAACGCATTATAGTTGAAAACATAAAGATAATCTTCATAGTTTTCGCCGAATTTTTCAAGAGCAATATCCTTGCAGGGAATTGAAGAATAGAAGCGGTTTTTGGCTTCGCTGTCAAATTCGCCGTTTTCATCTGTAACTCCGGGGAATTCCGAAACAGGCATTGCATATCTGGGAGTAACAACTCTGGGATTGCCGTTACCGTCTTCACCAACAAGGTTAAAACGGAAAAGATCTCTTACAAGTTTTTCAACCTTTGCCTGGTCAATGATGTTGAATCTTATTACCGAAGATGTAAGAAGTTCAAGAACAGCGCCAACAAGTGTAAGAATTGTGCTTTTATCCGAAAAAACTTCATCAAAGCTGTTGAAAAGATTCCATCTTGAATTATATTTACCTTCAGCAATAAGGGGTGCATAATTCTCAAAATCCTGAAGTGTGCCGTTTTCGAAAGCACCTTCCTGTGTATAACTCTCATCAAAAAGATAAGAATAGCTCTGACCGATACCGGTTACAAAAACAACAAGGCTGTTTGTGCCCTCTGCAAATGCACTTTCCATATTGTCCGATTCCTCCACAGCAATTTCAGGGGTTGCCTGATTTGCGCTTGCAGGGAGAACCGCAAGAGACACAAGAAGTGCAAACGCAAGAACAATAGCAATAAACTTTTTCATTTTCTTCCTCCTATTATTAAATAATAGTTTTTACATATATTAACACTATTTTTATCCGTTGAAAACATATTTTTAAAAATTCTGTTCTTTCAACAAAAAACAATATAAATTTGTGTGTAAATTGCCCATAAAGTAACCTTTATGCTTTAGTTATTCTTAATTCCGTGAACATTACACCCATTGTGGGTTCACTCAGTTCAAGGTCAATGCAACCGTTGACAATCATATTATGAGGAATTATCACGCTTGCGGTCTCAAAACCGGGGGCAAGCATTTCACGGTCATAAATTTCATCGGTTTCATTGCCGAACTGCTTACCCTCATAGATTACAAAACCGTTAACAGAAACCTTATGCTTATTTGTTCCGTTTTTCTTGCTTGCATATGTAACGGTAAGCTTATAATCGCTTTCTGCAGTAAGTCCGCCGATTTTGCTTCTGAAGGTCAGGTTATCATAAACCTTGAACATACAAACGGGCATTGAGCCGTTATTGACATTGGGTCTGTCTGCCTGAATATTCATATAGATTTCGCCCGTTTGCGAAACGCCGCATTCATCAAGTCCGTTCTCTGCAACCGAGAAATAATATTCATCGGAATCAACCTTGTTTCTGTTTATTACTCTGTTCATAAACTCTGCGGGATTTTCGCAATTCTGCGAATAATCAAGTCTGTTAAGAAGCCATAAACGGTCGGTCACGGGAAGGTCAATTGTTTCAAGAATTGCTCCCCTCTCCCAGTTGTTTGCGCAGTAATTTTCAATATCAAGCTGCATACCGATAAGCTCAAAAAGCTGCTGTGCCAACTCGCTTATATGCTTTCTGACCGCCTTATATTCATCGCAGAAATCTGTGTTCAATATTTCCTTTGCTGCAGCAAGGTTTCCGTTTTTGATTTCTTTCTTTGCTCTCTTGATTAATTCAAGTTCAAAAAGTCTTCTGTGCTTTATAACCCAATCGCATTCCGCACGCATAAGAAGCTGAAGAAAACGCCAGTTATTGTTTAAACAAGGATATTCTTCACCTGCAGATTTAAACAACTCAAGTGTTTTATCAATGCAAGGATTTTCCGCAGGGTCGCATTGCCAGTTAAGCTCAAGCATCATAATTCCGTCTGCAAGCTCCTTTGCATCGGCACCGAAGAAAAACAGTCTGCAATAATCGAGCAATGTTTCATTCAAATCGCAATCGGGGAAATAATCCATATCCGCCCAGACCATTTTGTTAACATCATCGCTTACGCCCTCGGAGTAGCTTACTGAACCAACAACATATCGGCGGGTAAGACGGTGGATATGGCGGTATTCGCGGGGTCTGGGATTTGTGCATTCTCGGCTTAATCCCGCAGCCAGGGCAAAATGCCAGTCATCCTTATCAAAATGAACGGGATATTCGCATCTTAAATTATGTGTAATATCGGGATAAAGTCTTATGGGGTATTTAGCAGGAAGGCGTCTGCGAAGCTCATCAAGCTCAAAAGCTTTGTTCGGGCCCGTTATAATGCCGTCAATTGCATCGGGAAGCTCTTCCATTTCAGCAATAAATCTCTCGCCCCAATCAGGAAACGAATGAGGCTGCTGTGCCGAAGGCCACATCTGACCGTAGGGATGGCTCTTTTTGAGGGCTTTTGATATTTCCGTGCAACGGAGAATAAATTCCTCGGGCGGAAATTCACCAGGGTCGCCTCCCGGCGGGAAAACAACATTGAGTCTGGGTATGGTTGAATAAAGCTTTCTTCTTCTCTCTGCCGCCTGCTCAACGGTTTCACCGTTGTTGTTAGGATGCCAGAGTGAAACATCGAGATCAAGTTCATCTGCCATTTCAGACGCTTTAACAAGAAACTCTTCCTCATCATATTTCATAAGTCTGTTTCTGTTTGAAACGCCGTTTTCATAAGGAATATGCTCAACGGTATTTGTGCCGAAAAACATCATATCGAGATAATAGCGGTAATAATCATCGTAGCTCCACGCATCATATGTATTGGGGGTTGTTCTGTAGCCGATCTGATGCCCTCTTATTTTTTTATCGGGAGCATATGAGCCCGATATATCTTCAACAAGCTTGACTCCGCTTTCAAAAGATATAATTTTGCGAAGAAACATACCTGTTGCATAAACAAACCCTCTTATGCCGCTTGCGATAAAAGCTATCTTTTCTTTGTTAACCGAAATCTCATAGCTGTCACGGCAAATATCTTTGTTAACACAAAAAATAATATTTGCTTCTCTTTCGTTATCGGTTAAAGCGGGCGATTTGCCGAGTCTTTTTGAAATTTCCGCGCCGAAAATTTCTGCCGCTTTTATTGCAGCTGCATCTTTTGCAAAGCAGATAAAATCATTGGCAAAAAACATTTTAATCATCCTTTAACGGTATAAATTAAAATATCCCAAGCCGAACGACTTGGGATTTTTTTGGTTGCGGAGACAGGACTTGAACCTGCGACCTCCGGGTTATGAGCCCGACGAGCTACCAACTGCTCTACTCCGCGATATATTTTCTTGAGTGCTTTATTAATTATACACACTTTTTCAAAAAAGTCAATACTTTGATGATAAAAAGTTTAAATTTTCTTTTCAATATTATTTTATGAGATAAAACTGATTTTATTCATCTTAATTTTAAAAATCGGACTCCGATTACTCGGAATCCGATTTAAATTTATCACATAAATGATTCAGGAACATCTTTGCCGAATTCGCCACAAGGCTCTTTTGAAAGCTCAAATAAAAGCTTTCCTCCCGCTGTTATTTCGGAATATGTGAGATACGGTCTTGAAATCTCAATTCCGTTAAGGCTCATTTTTCTGATATAAGGATATTCAAGAGGGTCGTTATCACACTCAACCGCAAAAAATCCGTCAACCGAACACGAATGATATTCGGGGTCAAGTTTAATCTTTGCGTTTTTAAAAAGAGGTGTGTTTACGAAATATGCATCGTAAGCGGGACAAAGCTGTGCGAAGCCAATTGCCGACAAAACATACCACGCAGAAAGCTGACCCACATCTTCGTTTCCGCAGAAGCCGAACGCGCCTGTTCTGTAAGATTCTTTTTGAACTTTTCTTGTCCAATACTGTGTTCTGTGTGCAAGACCAAGCATACTGAAATAATGGGTAATATTATGGCAAGGCTCATTCGAATGGTTATAATCATCATTCCAGAGTGCCGAAAGATCTGCTTTCTCAAAAAAGCTTTCAAGCAATTCAACCGTTCGCTTTTCGCCGAAAAGTTTGCTCAATCCCTTCACATCATAGGGTGCAAACCACGATTGCTGAAGAATATTGCTTTCAACGCAACCGTCATCATCATATCCGTTTCTTATAACCAGCATAAATCCGCCGAGCTTGTTTCTCGGTGCCATAAATCCGAGCCTCGGTTTGAAGTTTTCTTTATATCTTTTTACACGGTTCAGGAAATAATCGGCATCTTCCTTTTTGCCCATCGCCAAAGCAAATCTGAACATAGTATAATCCGCAAGAAGATATTCAAGGGTATCGCTAAGCTTTTTTGGAACATATGCTTTTTCTTTATACTGCTTGCAATCAGGTCTTATGGTGTTGAATTTTTTGCCGTAAAGTGTTTCGGCACAAACACTTGATGCTTTTGCAATATCATATGCTTTTTCGCAATCGAAATTTCTTATTCCTTTTGTGTAAGCATCGGCAACAACAATCAGACCGGGGTCACCGACCATACAGCCCGCATCAATGCCCATAAGCTCCCAACGGGGAAACGAGGAATTATTAAACTCTGCAATTTTCAAAAGCGAGTTAACATCATCATTAACAATATCGGGTCGGATAAGAGTAAGCAAAGGGAATTCGCTTCTGTAAACATCCCAACCGCTGAACATTGTTCTGTGTTTATAATCAGTATTTTTCAGAATTTTTCCGTTAAGAACAAATCTTCCGTCTGCATCGGCAGAAGTTCTCGGGTCCAAAAGTGTGTGATAAAGGCAAGTGTGGAATATTTTTTTATCCGTTTCGTCGCTGCCTTCCACATCAACACCGTCAAAAACCTTTTCCCATGAGTTAAAGGCATCTTCAGCCATTCGGTCAAAGCTTATATTTTCACATTCAACAGAGAAATTATTGCGCGCGCCTTCAATATCAACATAGGAAATTCCGCACTTTATAACCAAAGGTTCGTTCAGTTCTTTGCCGAAATGAGCAAGCAAGCCGATATCTTCGTGACTGTATTCCGTTTTGTTTTCAACAAATTCTTCATCAGAGAAAAACTGCATTTTCTTTGCAGGGTGAGATAATTCAATAACAAAAAAGAGATTGTATGAAATATTGCCGTGCCCTCTGCCGAAGCCGCCGCCTGCGGGTGTGCAATGAATACTTCCCTCAATTCTTGTATCGTTGACTATTTTTACATTTTCAAAATCTGCGTGACCGCCGATTCTTCTTGAAAAATTAAAGATAATGCGTGCATCTTCATTCTCGGGATATGTAACGCGAAGCATACCCGTGTGCTCGGAAACGGTTGTTTCCGCAAAAATTCCGTATCTGTCAAGATGAACGGAATAATAACCTGCTCGGGCACATTCTTTTTCGTGAGAAAATCCGGATTTCCAGCCTTTTGTTCCTTTAACAAAAGGAATTTCAGCATTGCTTCCGCTTCGTAAATCAGTTTCGCCGATAACGGGCATAATCTGAAGATTTCCCAAATCGCCGTACCATCCGATACCGCTCATATGGTTAACGCTGAAACCTTCTATTGTATTATGGCAATAATTATATCCCGTTCCGTTATCTCCTCCCGTAACAGTATCGGGAGAAAACTGAAACATACCTCCCGGCACACAGGCACCGGGATGAGTTTTTCCGCCGCCGTGACAGCTTTCTGACTGCTCATCGCCTACCGTGCCGATCATCGGGTCTATATATATTGCTTTTTTCATTATTTCACAACCTTAAAATGATATTATTTCTTTAACAGTAGGCATTGAAGCCTCTGCACCCATACGGCTTACCGCTATACTGCCGGCTCTGTTTCCGATTTTGCAGGCAGAAACAATATCCTTACTGCGAATATATTCAAGAGCCATTGCCGCTGTAAAGCAATCCCCTGCCGCTGTTGTATCAACAACCTTGCTCGGATATGCGGGAATAATTTTCAGATTGTTTCCGTCCCACACAGAGCAGCCCCGCTCACCAAGCTTGAGCACTGCAAACTTTGCTTTGCTTCTCTCAAGAAGTATTTTTGAAGCAGAAAGAATTGTTTCTTCATTTTCGGGGAATATACCCGTTAAAGCTTTGGTCTCGCTCTCATTGGGAGTTATAATTGTTGCTCCCTGCATTTTTTCAAGAGCAAATGCTTTTGCAGGGCCGCAGTCAATAACGGTTGTTATATTCTTTTCAATCGCCTCGTTTACTGTTTTTATAACAACATCTTCTCTTGTTTCAAACTGAACAAGCAGAAGGTCAAGCGAATCATCAATGCTTTTTGCCGCTTCATCGGCATTTATTTCGGCATTTGCACCCTCGTAAACAACAATACGGTTTCTGCCCTCGCCGTCAAGAATAATTGCGGCAAGACCCGTTTGCGAGCCGCTGACGGACACCGCAGAAACATCAACATTGTTTTTGCAAAGATTTTCAAGCAGTTTTTTGCCGTTTGCATCATCTGCAACTTTGCCTATTATTTTGGTTTTTGCTCCGAGGCGTGCAAGACCGATTGCCTGATTGGCGCCTTTTCCTCCGTTTGCATAACCATAATTTGTTCCCAAAACATTCTCGCCGACTTCAGGAACTTTTTCCATATTAAGAATAATATCCATATTTATGCTGCCCATAACGGCGGCACGAATATCTCTATACATAAAGCCTCCTACAGCACGGCTCTGAAATCATCTGCCGACTGCTTCATATCTTTATCTTTGATAAACAAACTGCTTGTTCCGAGAACAAAAATATCGGCTCCGCACTTGCTGAGTTTTTTTCCGTTTTCGGGGCTGATATTGCCGTCCACCTCAATGATAATATCATCGCATCCCCATTCATTGAGAAGTTCTCGCATACGCAGGGTTTTGCGCTCTGCACCCGCAAAAATTTTCTGACCCGCAAAGCCGGGGCTTACGGTCATAACAAGAACCATATCGATATATTCGGTAAGATATTGCAGGCTTTCGGGCGGGGTCTGCGGGTTAATTGCAACGCCGGTTTTGCAGCCCTTCTGTTTTATCTGTGAAAGGGTTCGCTGAAGATGATTTTCCGATTCATAATGAATGCAGATATAATCATTTTCATCAAGGTTCATTCTGTCAATAAATCTTGAAGGTTCATTAACCATCATATGAACATCAAGAGGAATACTTGTTATTGCTTTAACGGCATTGACGAAATCAAAGCCGAGCGTTATATTCGGCACAAAGCTTCCGTCCATTATATCAATATGCAGATACTCTACGCCTGCTTTTTCAAGCTCTTCAATTGCCGATTTGAGATTTGTTAAATCGGCGCACATAAGAGATGCTGATAAATATTTACTCATTTTTTACTCCTCAATCATTTGCAGGATTTTACGGTTTCATACGCCATCTGCGGATAATCCGTCATTATGCAGTCAGCTCCATTAAGGGTTAAAGTTTTAACCTCATCTTCGCTGTTTATAGTCCAATACTGAAGTGCTATATCATTTGAATGTGCATAGTTTATCATTTCTCTTGTGCCGAGATTGATAAGGTTATCGAAAGCACTTGAGCCGTAAGGAATCTGCAAAGCAACATATGACGGGCTTACATCTGAAAGTTCCCAATCCATTCTGAAATAGAAATAAAACTGAACAGCCTCTATTGCATCGGCGGTGCGTGAAATTTCGGGATAATTCTTTTTCATATAGCCCGAAACATCGGGAGCAAAGGTTGACCAGATAACTCTGTTTTGCAAATTACGCTCTGTTATTACCGAATAAAGCTCATCAACTGCTTTCTTGCCGTTTGAGCCTATGCTCTTGATTTCAATAACATAGTTATATTCTTTACCGTTGCTGTTTGCTTCGATATAATCAATGATTTCTCCGCAGGTAACAACCCTCAGGTTATAGGGAATATCATCCCCTCTCAAACCTCTGTAGGGATACTCGCCGTTAACCTTGAAATTTTCGCCGAGATTAAGCACCTGAGCCTCTTCAAGGGTTATTGAAGAAACCGCAACATTCTCTCTGCCGAACGCTTCAACGGCATTCGTTGTGTCATCATATGTAAGATTATGATTAAGAACAAGCTTACCGTCGGCAGTTACCTGAACATCAAACTCAAAAGTATCAACACCGAGTTCAGAAGCATTTTCAATAATATTTTCAAATGCCATAAGAGTATTCTGCGGAGCGATACCCGCACCCGAACGGTGAGCCGAAATATCGGGGTCAAGATATTCCGTAATATAAGGATTGCTTGAATCGGGATATGCTTCAACGGGAGTGTTGGGGTCGCCCGCGTTGCCCATAGTAATCAAAATGGGAATAAGCATGGCGGCCGCAACAAAACCGTGAAAAATATTTTTAATCATTAATAACATAATTAATCACCAAGAAGGCCGTAGAATCTGCCCATCCAATAAGGAAGCAGATAGATATAAGGCATCATCGCTCTCATACCGTTTGCACCCGCGGTGCCGGGAAGAGTTGAAGTGCGATTAACTATTTTGCTGTTGATATTAACAAATTCTTCGGCACCCGAATCGCAGATAAAGGGATTGCCGTCATAATGAACAAGAACTCTCTGCGAATATTCAACGGGATATTTAAGCTGAGCTGGAACACCCATTTCTTCCTGCTCGGTATCCCATACAATATCTTTTCTGTAGCTGTTATAAACAGGCCATCTGACAAGGTCGAGGTTCATTTCCGAAAGTGACTTTGCTGCATTCTCAATATCACAGCTGTTATCGGTGAGTGCACCGTAAGTTATATTGAAGAAAGGTGAACGCTCTGTTCTTTCATATTCCCAATGATGGGTAAGACCCATTTTAAAGATTTCCTTGTGAGCCTCATTTTCTGTATAAACAATAAGAGGATAAATGTTTGTGAAATCAAGCTGGTCATCAATATGAGCAACGTGGCCGTCTTCACACTTATACTGAATGCAGTTCATTGCATAATGATGCTTTTTGATAAGCATATCAAAAACTTCATTATATTTTTCATCGCCCGTTACGTGATATGTTGTTTTGAGGAATGAAAGAATCTCAAGAGAATTTGTGCCTCTTTCATAGAACCATCTGTCATCGTTATTGAGAAGGTCAGGCTCCCAGTTTGCCCATGTTGTGGGAACACCGTCAACATCTGTAAGATGAAAATTATTATCAATAATATGGTCTGTGATGGTTTTTACAACATTGGCAATCTTTTTCTTTTCCTCTTCGTCTGCAACAAGGTCATAATAGATGCCGTAAGCGAAATAATGGCCTGTCATTTCATCGCTCGAGGTTTCGCCGAGCCACTCGCAATCGGGATTATCCTTGCAGAAATGCCACTCTTCTCTGTTGCCCGTTGCAAAGTTTTCTTCGTGAGAATATCTTGTTGCTCTTGCGGTAAAGCCGGGCTTACCCGTTACTTCGGTGAGCTTAATCATAGCCTCAACAGCCTTTTTGGCATTCGCCTTTGCTTTTTCATCACCCGTTACTTTATAACGGAAGCACTGGCTTGCGCAGTAAAGACCTGTGAAAAGTCCGTCATTATCGGAATTGGGAAGCCAGCCCGAATCCATATCTCCGTATTTGCGAAGCTCTCTTGAAACCTGATAGCCTTCGTTTCTTACATAATATTTATCGGCAAGCTCATCAAAATGATTAGCTTTTTCTTCAAGGGTCATATACTTAGAGGTGATAAGGCTGATACCTCTGGGGGTTACTGCGGCAATTGTTCCGTTTTCGGAAACAGTGATTTTGGTAACTGTGGGGTGCATAAGCCATACACCGAATGAGTAATAAGAAATCTTTCCTTCGATAAGAGTTATAACACCCGTGTTTGTTGCAAAATACTTTTTGCCGTCTTCTGCAAAGAACATATCGTTGAATGATCCGTCGGGCACGGAATAGAAATCGTTGCCGTTATACCAAAGATTTCTTCCGTCATATATATTAAGTCCCTCATCCGAGCCTACCCAGAGATGACCGAGACCGTCAAGAGCAATGCAGTTGATTTTCTTGCTGAGTGCTCCGGTTATTTCGGGGATAAGCTCTGACCAATGGCGGCGCTTACCCTTCATTGACATAAGGCCCTGATCCTTTGAACCGATAAACACGGTTTCGCCGTATTTTGATTTATTATCATATGCGGCAAGGCAAACCGTATCTTCGGGAAGACTTACGATTTCAACGAACTCATTATCCTGCACAAGATAAAGGTCAGTTTCGGTAATAAGCCATAACGATTTATCAAGAGCAACCGAAATATCAACAACGGGAGAATCGAACTCAGCAATCTTTTTAGCCTTGCCTTTTTTGATTTCTGCAAGAGAATTGCCGATTGCGGCATAAAGCTTTCCGCTTCTTGAGAAAAGCTTTGAAGCCTTGAATCCGAGTCTTTTTATTTTTCCGTCTGCATATTCCGCAACGCCGTCAGGCTGTGCAATATAAAGAGTTTCACCGTCAAAAGCAACGGACAGCACGTTTTCAACATCAATGCCGTTATCTGCGGTCAGAAAAATTTTATCATACTGTTTGAATTCGCCGAAATTAAGAGTGTTTTTCTTCATATATTTATTCCTCGTTTTTATTATTTCTTGGGTTTTTTAACTTTATTGAGCATTGAGTTTATTTCAAGAATCTGCTCTTTTGTGAATTTACCGCCGAGCATTGAGAAGATACGCTTAACGGTAAATCCGCTTGCCATTGCATAAACATTTTTAATCATGCCCATATCCAGCTTGAAGCCTGCAACTTCAAGTCCGCCGCCCTTCTTGCCGTCTTTACCTGATGACATCGCATTCTTGAGCTTGAGAAGAATCTTAACGGCAGCAACTTTTCCGCCGAAGGTTGACATAATATCGCCGATGGTATCGTTAATTGAAAATCTTCCGTCAGGCATTGTTATATCAAACCAGTTGATAACCTGACCTTCTTCTTTCATAATGTATGCTTCGTTGGGTGTATCAACCTTGCGGATAACTGCGGTATCTTCAAGTTCACCCGCTTTAACGGTAAGGTTTGTTTCGCCCTCGTTCTTTACATCAAAATAGAAGAAAGGATATTTGCCTTTTGACTGTTTACCTACGCTTACGCCGTTTGCGAAAAGTTCAACCTCGGGCTGATTTGAATAAACGGTAACCTTGGTTACATCTTCAACTCTGTCGATATAACGCTTTGAACAGATATGAACCATCGGTTCGGGATTAAGCCATGCCTTGTATGCATAGAATGAATCCTTTTTGTATTTTCTGTCAAAGGTAACAAGACCCTTATGGTTCATACCGTTTTCGCCGCCCTCTGCTCTTGCATCAGCAGCAAAATCAAACATATTCCAAACGTGAGTTGCCCAGAGATAAGGTCTTTCCGCAATCTGCTTTATAAGCTCTTCGTGATAGAAAGACTGATATTCTTCGGTATAGTCTCCCTGGGTGGGTGTTGAGGTGTGCCAATCAAGAGCCTCACAGCCATATTCGCTTATACCGATAGGCTTGTTGGGATATTTCTTATGGAAATCATCGAACCAGGGGCCGTTCATATCGGTTGTTCCGCCGTACCAGCCGAAATAATGGTTATATGAAAGAATGTCGCTTATATGAACATACTCAGAATCGATTGAACACATTGTAACGGAAGCAATTGTTGTAAGACGGGTTTTATCCATCTCGTGGCAAAGGTCATTGAGTTTTTTATGGTTTCTGATAAGATCGGGATCGTTAGCGCCCGCAATTGTTATTTCATTTGAAAGACCCCATACAACGATTGAGGGGTGATTATAGTTCTGAACAACAAGCTCCTTCATCTGCGAAACGGTGTTTTCATAACCGTTAGGCATATGCTTTGAAATATAAGGAATTTCAGCCCAGAGAATAAGACCTGCTTCATCACAGAGGTCATAGAAAACCTGTGAATGCTGATAATGTGCAAGACGGATTGTTGTTGCACCCACTTCAAGAATGAGGTCAAGGTCTTCTTTATGATGTTCGGGAAGAAGTGCGTTACCGATTTCAGGTCTGTCCTGATGACGGGATACACCGCGAAGAGGATATTCCTCACCGTTGAGGAAGAAGCCTTTTTCGGGGTCAACGCTGAATGTGCGGCAACCGAAACGGGTTGAAACCTCATCAACCTCTTCACCGTTGCAGATAAGTGTTGCTTTAGCTGTATAAAGATAAGGGTCTTTTCTGCCGTGCCAGAGATGAACATTTTCAATTTTGATTTCAGCTTCGTCATCGCCGTCTTTTTCCTGCGATGCGATAACTTCGCCATCGGCAATAATCTCATATCTTACCTTGCAGTTATCATCATCTTTAATAAAGGTTTTGATTTCAACAACCGCATCTTTACCCTTGATTTCAGGAGTAACCATAATTGCGGGTGAGCCGTAATAATCAAGGTCAAAATGATTTTCGGGAACACCGATTACACTTACATCACGGTAAATTCCGCCGTAGAATGTGAAGTCTGCATTCTGAGGATAGACTCTGTCATTGGGTGAATTATCAACAGCAACCGAAAGAATATTTTCTTCTTTTATATCTTTGATTTCCGCTCTGAATGTTGAATATCCGCCGTCGTGTTCAGCTATTTCTTTTCCGTTCCAATAAACTTTGCAGGAAGAATTCACACCGTCGAACTGAAGATATTTAACTTCTCCTCCGGGAAGTTCTTCTGCCTTGATTGATTTTGCAAACCAGCAAGTGCCTCTGTAATAATCATTTCCGCCATCCTGACCGTCTTTACCGTTCCATGTATAAGGCAGATTAATGCTTTCCCAATCGGCAGGAATTGCTTTGGGCGCTTCCTTTCCGCTTTTTGAAAAAAGCCAGCTTTCATTAATTATTTTAATTTTTCTCATAAGAACCTCCGAAAAAAATTTATCACTCTATTATACTATAACAAACCACTAATTTCAACATAAATATATTGTTTATTATATTAACTTTGATTGACACCTTATTTGAAACTGTGATATAATTCTTTGGTAAAATTTTAGTTGGGAGAGATTTTTATGTCTGTTGAAAACAAAACATATAAAATTACAAATCCTTATGCCGATGTTGTTTCACTTCTCGGAAACAAAGATGCTCATTACAAAACAAATCTTCATACTCATTCAACATACAGCGACGCAAATAACACTATGGTTGAAATGATAAACGGATTTTATGATAATGATTTTGATATTCTTGCCTTTGCGGAACACGGAATACACGGCAAGGAATGGGATAAAGACCCTTCAATCATTCCCCTTTTCCTTTTTCAGAATCTCTGGCACGGGAAAAGATGCCATCCCACAACAGAAGAATATAAAGCAATTCTTGACGGCACACACAAAACGCCCGATAATCTCCGCACAAAAAAGCGCGGTCTTATGTGCGTTCCCGATGCGATTGAAGCCAATATGTTTACTCTTATGAAGAACCACGTTAACGGCTATTTCACCGATAACGCCTGCGAGGGTATTTACGGCAAAGAAAACGATTTTGAAGAACCTATCAAAAAAATCGAAAAAAGCGGCGGTATATCGCATATCAATCACCCCACCGACTGGCTTCAGGCGAGACAGAATCCCGATTGCGGAACTGACCCCGAAAATGTCCGCTATTTTGCCGACCTTTTGAGAAGATACTCATCCTGCCTCGGAATTGAAGTTCTCAACATGTATGACATTCCCAACAGATGCGACAGAATTCTCTGGGACAGCCTTCTCAAAACACTTATTCCCGAAGGCAAAAGAACCGTGTGGGGCTTTGCAAACAGCGATGCCCACAGAGTTTGCGAAATTGACACCGCATATATGGATTTCATTCTTCCCGAATATTCTCTTGAAAACCTTCGCAAAGCAATGGAAAACGGCAATTTCTTTGCAATTGCAAGATATGCAAAAAATGAGCTTGGCGAAACCTTTGCAGGCTCAGGAGCAACTCCCGCAGTTACCGAAATTTCGGTTGACGATGAGAATGACACAATAACGATTACGGGCATCAACTGCAAAGCAATTGAATGGATTGCAGACGGTGAGATAATTCAGAGCACAGTTACGGAAAATGACTGCGAAATATCAACAACAATAAATCTTCGTGAATACAGCGACAAAATAAGCTGTTATGTCCGTGCACAGCTTAAAGGTGCAGGCGGAATATGCCTCACGCAGGCTTTTATCTGCGATGACGGAAACATGGAAAGATTTATTGATAATCCTCCCGCAAAGCAGCCTTTGACAGAAGCACAGAAGCTGAAAAACAATTTTAATAACACCAGACTTGGCGTTATATTCAATAAAATTGCAAAGAAATAAAGAAACTGCGTATTAACCGATTGTTGGTTAATACGCAGTTTTATTATATTATTAGCTGAAAAGCTTAACTACATTCTCGAAGATGTTGTTAAGTGAATAAAGGAAAACATTGAGGAAGCCATTATCGTTATCCTGTTCAACAATTGTTCCGAGATTCTTAGTGAGGAATTCGCTTCTTGCGGTTGAGAAATCAATAACCGCTTTGGTATCAGCCTTGTATTCAGCTTCAATTTTTGAAATTTCAAAGGTATCATATGAATTCCAGCGGATTGCATTCATAACTGCCGAATCAACAAGAACTTCACCCATAAGAGCAATTTCTGTGTTAACAACAGCAACGATTGCCTTCACCTTATCATTCCAGAGTTTCTTTGCCGCATCAACAAATTCCTGCTTCTGGCAAAGCTCATTATAAATTGTGGGAAGCTTATATGCATCATATTTGCCGAAAACAGTGTTTCTGTACATTCTGTTACGGCTTACAGCAAACTCGTTGGGGTTGGTGTAATCAACACCGAAACGTCCGATTCCGTTGTTGCCAAGTGCAATATCATAGTCCCAAAGCGGGCCTGCATAGAGTTTATCATCTGCAGGCTTGAAGAAATATGTGCTTGTAAGACCGCTGTCCATATTTGCGGCCCACTCGCTTATAACATAATATGATACAAGCGAATCGAAATCTGCAAGGTCTTTATAATCTTCATCATTCGAATTCTTGCCGTTTTCCGCAAAAACAGCATCTTCAAATCTCTGATAATAATCGCTGATATAACCCATCTGTGCTTCGGAAGCATATTCGGGAGATTTCATTATAAAAGGCTGACTTCTTGTTGTTACAAAACCGCTTATTTCATCTGCATAGCGGTTTGCAAGCTCCATTTCGATAATATATCCGCCGGTTTCTGCCTTATCAGCGGCATTTGCGGGAACAGGAATGTTAACCCATTTCATTGTGCCTTCAAGAAGACCTGCATACTTACCGTATTTACCGCCTTTTTTAAGGGTATCCATATCGAAATCTTTATCATCATAGAATTCCTGACAAATCTCTTCATTAACATCATCAAGGTTATCTACATTCACTCTGGTTTTATCAGCCTCAACTCTTGTTGAGAGAAGATAAACGCCTTCGTAGTTATTATTGATATAAACATCGCAGGAAACGCCCATGGGAGTATAGGGTACACCTATTTTCTGTCCTGCAGAAAATACTGCAGAGTTTCTGAGAAGAGATTCATCTCCGTAGTTTGCAAGAAGACTCCATTTTTTGCTCTTGCCCATCCCGAAAAGGTTTTCCTTTTCTTCAAGTTTGATATTATAAGGCTTTTTGGGATTTCCCCATGTTGAGTTACCTCTGCCCTTAATCTGGTCAAGTTCTCCGTCATAAACGGCAACACCTGCTGCATCAACAATTTCAATATAGCCCGATTCCTTGTTGTTCTTATCCTTGTGGATATAATCAAGTGAACCTGATTCGGTTGTGATGAATATTGAAGCAATTGTTGAGCCGTTGATTATATTAAGCTTATATTCTTCATCGCCTGCAACGAGAGTTATCTTGTTTTTGTTTTCAAACACCTGGAAAAGCTTTTTGCTTTCGGTATATCTTACGCCGTCAATATAAACATCCTTGCTGCTTTCAACAACAAAATCGGCAAAAAGATAGCTTACCGATGCAGGAATAAAGAGATAATATTCTCCGTTTGCCTCATACCAATTAACTGTTCTGTCTGCATCGTCAGAATTAAGGTCTTTCTGCTGAACATAAACATTGCTGATCGCGGGTGTTTCTGCAGCAATACCGCAAACGGTAAATACCGAAAATGCCATTACAGCTGCAAGAATAAATGCAATTATCTTTTTCATTTTTTAACCTCCTTAAGAGTTTGATAGCATTATAAATCTTTTCCTGATAAAAGTAAACATTATCCGTAGATTTTATCTGCAAGAACATTGCGGATTGCCTGCTGTCTGACTGTTGCCTGCTCTTTATTTTCACCCTTTACGGAGAAATAAAGCTTAAGTTTAGGCTCGGTACCCGAAGGTCTTGCAGCTGCCCACGAGCCGTCTTTGAAATCAAAGCGAAGAACATTTTCTTTAGGCAGACCGTCAATTCCCATTGAGTAGTCAAGAAGTTTATCAAGGTCATCAAAAAGCTTTTCGCCGCTTTCTCTCATTGCCTGCATTGCAGACTGAATTTTTTCGGCACCCTCTTTGCCTTTAAGAACAAAGGTTTCAAGGCAATCATAATAATATCCGTATTCGGCATAAATTCCGTCAAGTGCATCAACAAGGGTCATTCCGTTATTTTTATAATATGATGCCATTTCAGCAATAAGCATTGACGCAACAACTGCATCCTTGTCTCTTGCATGAGTGCCCGAAAGATAGCCGTAGCTTTCTTCGTAGCCGAAAACAAAGGTGTTTTCTCCGCTTTCTTCCCAAAGGCAGATTTTTTCGCCGATATATTTAAAGCCGGTAAGAGTCTGAAATACCTTTGCACCGTGTTTTTCGGCAATGGCGGCACCGAGACCGCTGGTTACGATTGTTTTGACAACCGCCGCATTTTCAGGCAATGTGTCTTTCTTGTATCTGAGAACAAAATCAACAAGTAACGCACCAGTCTGGTTTCCCGTTAAAAGAACATAGTCGCCGCCGTGAAGCACACCAACGCCGACTCTGTCACAGTCAGGGTCTGTTCCGATAACAATATCGGCTTTTTCTGCTTTCGCCTGCTCAATGGCGAGGGTAAGAGCATCCTTTTCTTCGGGGTTCGGTGAGCGCACGGTTGAAAAATTTCCGTCGGGAAGTTCCTGCGATTCAACAACCGAAACATTTTTATCTTCAAGCACCTTACGAACGGGAACATTGCCTGTTCCGTGAAGCGGAGTATAAACAATTTTCAAATCAGATTTTTCATTATACACACTCTGTTTTTTTACTTCGGAAATAAAAGCTTCAAGAGTTTCTTCGCCGATATATGTAAGCTTTCCGCTTGCTTTCGCCTCATCAATAGGCATCATTTCAATGCTCTTAAGGTCTGTTACCGCATTCACGAAAGCTATAACCTTATCGGCATATTCGGGCACAAGCTGACAGCCCTTTGAATCATAAACTTTATATCCGTTATATTCCTTGGGATTATGGCTTGCGGTCAGAACAATGCCTGCGCTGCAGTTATGATATCTTACTGCAAAAGAAAGCACGGGAGTTGGCATAAGAGTATCAAAAAGATAAACTTTTATTCCGTTTGCCGCAAGCACAGATGCCGCGGTATCAGCAAAGAATGCGGAATTATTTCTTGAATCATAAGCGATTGCAACGGATTTTTCGCCGTCAACAGAAGCATTGATATAATCGGCAAGACCCTTTGTTGCCTTTGCAACGGTGTATTTATTCATTCTGTTGGGGCCTGCACCCATAATTCCGCGAAGTCCGCCCGTACCGAATTCAAGTTCTTTATAAAACCGGTCTTCAAGCTCCGATTTATCTGTTATTGCTTCAAGCTCATTTTTTGTCTGTTCGTCAAAGGTGAGCCAATATTCATATCCGTTCATATTTTTGCTCCTTTATATTTCAAATCCGAGAGTTATTATTTCAAACGGAGAGAACTCTATTTTGTCTGTTTCTCCGATTTCATCTTCAATAAGATTAAGAAGTTTAACCTTTTGAGGAAGTTCAACCATTCCTCTTGCTCCGTTTTGCTCGCACAGACGCACAACAACGGTTTTTCCGTTTTCAGAAAGCTTTACCGCCTGAAGCCACAACTCACCGAATGAGGGAAGAAACGACTCAACATCAGCTTTGCAAAGAGGAACGTTATATTCAAATGCTGTTTTATTTATTTCTGCGAAAACCGCATCTCCCGAATGAGGATAAATCATATAGCAGAAATTATGTTTACCCATATCCGAGGTGGGGTCAGGTCTTATCGTTGCTCTTAAAAGCGAAAGACCGAGGGTGCTTTCTTCTGCAGAAACACCGTATTTGCCCATATTTATAAGGGCAATACCGCCGCCCGACTCACTCAGATCGCACCATTTATGGTGGCATGTTTCAAATCTTGCCTGCTGCCAGCTTGTGTTTCTGTGGGTTTCTCTTTCAATTATGCCAGCAGAAGTATCGCAAAGCAGTTTTCGGGTAAGAACATTGCAACCGAATTCAGCTTTTGCAAGTCTGTGCTTTTCATTCCAGTCAACTATGTTTTCAACCTCAATACCTCTTGAGTTTCTGAAAAACCTTATTATCATTTTCCATTCGCTTTTGCCCGTTGCAAGAGTAACTGAGAATTCCGCACATTCGCCGTCTGCACCGATAAACTCAAGAGGTTTAACTGTTATAACTTCCGCTTGTTTATCCTTATAATTCGGCAGAATATCCCAGGCATCATAGTTGCCCGGTGTGTCGTGATAAATCTTGAGCTTATTAAAATCGCCCTTTACCCATTCGCGGCAAAGTTCTTTGTCAACAAGCGAAGCGATGCTTCCGTCGGGAGCAAATTCAACTTTATAGATTGCCGTTTCAACTTCATAACCGTTAACAACTATCCAATCATTCGGTTTTTCATTTTTTTCTATATTTCCGTTTGAAAGTGCTTCAATTTCAGGCACGGCATAAAATCCTTTTTTGCCCAGACGAACAATCTTTCCGCTTTCATCGGGAACAAAAGTGAGTTTTTTTCTCTTGAAATTGAGCGAGTTGAAATAACTCTTACCGCTTCCGATTATTTCCGAAATTTCTTTTTCAATCTGCTCATAATCTTCCATTGCATCACGGTAAACGGGAGTTATGTGGCTGCCGGGAAGAATATCGTGAAACTGATTTATCATCAGCTTTTTATAGCAGTTTCTGATTTTCTCGGCAGGATAATCAATCCCCTGCTTCATTCTTAAAACAGAAAGCAACTCTGCCTCACGGAGCATAAACTCGAGCTTGCGGTTATATGCTTTGAGATTTGATTTGGTTGTGAAAGTGCCTCTGTGCATTTCAAGGTAAAGCTCACCGTCCCAGGTTGCCAAAGCATCATTACCGTCAAAATTCTTTGAAAGGAAATCCTTTGCGGTTGTGTGCTCAGTTTCAGCCATAACGGAAAGTTTATCAAATCGGTGCATAAGCTCAACCATTTCTTCGGTTGCGCCGCTTCCGCCGTCACCGTAGCCAAACATCTGCAGAGTCTGTCCGCCCGTGTTCTTATCCTGATATGCTTCCCAGTTTTCCTGCACCTGACTCGGCATATTCCAGGAAATGAAATGGGTTGGCGGAACGCAGGCATAAACCTCGGAGCCATCAATTCCGCGCCAGATAAAATTATTATGCGGAAATCTGTTTGTATCGTTCCAGGTTGACATTTTGTTTGAAACAAAATATTTAACTCCGCTTTTTCTGAGTATCTGCGGCAGGATCCAGCTATTACCGAAAACATCCGGAAGCCAGCAGTTATCAACGGTTATGCCGAATTTTTCTCTGAAATAAGTCTGACCGTAAAGGCATTGACGGATAAGACTTTCGCACGAGGGAACATTGCAATCGGGCTCAACATACATTGCACCTACAGGCTCAAATCTGCCTTCTGCAATGCGTTTTTTAAGCTCCTCAAAAATTTCGGGATAATATTTTTCAACCGTTTCATATGTATAAGCCTGGGTGTGGGCATATCTGAAATCGGGGTATTTATCCATTAAGCGAAGCTGGATAAGAACTGTTCGCAGATTTTTCTGCACCGCATGGATTCTTCTCCAGTAATAAGCAATATCAAGGTGAGAATGTGCGATAAGAGCAACATTACCGCTTCCCTTATAATCTTTGTTTGAGAAGATGTTTTTTTCAATATATTCAGATGCCGCTTTGCAAGCTTCATCGGTAACATCATCAAAATCAATAAGGTTAAGTGCTTTATCTATTTCACGGATTGCAAATGCCGAAAAATCTTCATTGAAAACTCCGCTGTTTGCCGCATCAAGAAGCATTTCCAAATCATACACAAGCGACTGAACGGTTTTATTGACAACCGAAATATATCCGCCCTCAAAAATCTGACGGCAGCCTCTTACGCTCAGGCTTTCGGGATTTCTTTCGTCATCGGGCTTTGAACGGTTATAGCCCATTATTTCAAAATGAAGTTTATCGGAGTTAACATACGGTGAAAGGTCAAGTCTTTCGCGGTTGGGGTCAATTCCGCCCGCATAAACTCCGTTAACTTTAACAATCATCTCCGCCGCGGTTTTGAGCGAAAAACAAAACTCTTTGCCTTTGAGATGTTCGGGCAGAGTATAATCGGCTTCTATAAACGCTGTGCCGTCAGGGGTGAAATACATATCTCCCCTTTCAAGCGGTCTCGGCTGTTCATCATAGAATTCAAAATTCATTTCCGAAACCTGACGGGCTTCTCTTATTCTGAATGTTGTTATTTCGTTTTTCTCGCTGTAAATATATCTTTTAAGCCATCCGAAGCGAAGGTCAATCCACTCTTCGGGACGCATACTTCTTCTTTCAACTTTAATATGTGCCAAAGCAGACCGCCTCCTTACTTATCCTGAAAATAGGGTTTTTTTCTTATTCCGATAACCTTTACCGTTTCGCCGAGGTCATTTTTTATTCTCTGTTCAATCCATTCAAGGCAACGGTGAAGAATAAGGCATTTTGAGCATTCGCCCTGAAGCAAAACCGTAACCTCATTGCCATCTTGCTTAACAAAGGTTATTTCGCCTCCGTCGCCCTGCAAACGCGGTCTGATATATTCATTTATGTATTTTTCCATTATTTCCCGCCTTTCAGCGATTATATATTTAAAATTATACCACAATTAAATATTAATGAGCAATATAAAAATTTAAAAATATATTTTGTTTTTATCTTTTCAAACAAGGAAGATATATGTTAGAATTAACTGTAAAATATTTTGTGGGGTGTATTTATGTTTGTTGTTACAAGCAAGCAGATGTATCAGGCGGAATGCAATGCGGTTGAAAGAGGTATTTCTTTTCCCGAATTAATGGAGAATGCGGGAACCGCCTGCGCTGAAATAATAAAAAAGCATTATCATATAAGCAAAGCAAATCCAAAGGAAATTCTCATAATATGCGGCAAAGGCAAAAACGGCGGTGACGGTTTTGTTATTGCCCGAAAAATGTGGGAATACGGCTGCAACGTTACGGTTATGCTTGCCTGCGGTGAACCGAAGGCAAAAGATGCAATCAATATGTTTTCTCTTGCAGAGAGCACGGGGATTAATATAATCAGATACAACAACGATATTCAGGCTGTTTATCCGTATATTGAAAAGGCTGAAATTATAGTTGATGCTGTTTTCGGAACGGGATTTTCAGGCTCGCTTGATGCTCCGTTGAGCCGCCTTGCAAAAACAGTTAACGCCGCAAAAGGTCATACCGTTGCAATTGATGTGCCGAGCGGCGCAAACTGCGACAGCGCAACAATTGAAGGCTCTGTTTTTAAGGCAGAAACAACCGTTGCAATATCCGCATACAAACCCATTCATATAATGAAACCCTGCTCTTCCGCTTGCGGCAGAGTTCTTGTTGCCGGTATAGGCATAACAGACGAAGATTTCAAGAAAATTGACAGCATAACCTGCTTTACGGTTAACTCACTTGACGTTAAAAAAATGCTTCCGAAAAGAAAACCCGTTTCAAACAAAGGAACATACGGCCACGCTCTTTGCGTTTGCGGAAGTATGAGAATGGCGGGTGCTGCTTTTCTTGCAGTAAGCGGCGCATTAAGAAGCGGTGCGGGTCTGGTTACCGCCGCATTTCCGCAAAGCGCATACCCCGCAATTGCACCGAAGCTTACGGAATCATTGCTTTTGCCTCTTGAGGCAAATTTCGAAGGCACATTTGCCTTTTCTGCTCTGCCTGCAATAAATGAAGCTGCAAAAAGAGCTTCTGCATTACTTATCGGGTGCGGCCTCGGCTTCAACAAAGACACAACAAGACTCGTTCTTTCTCTTATTGAGGAAACAAAAATTCCTTTGATTATTGACGCTGACGGCATAAATGCTCTGAGCACAAATATAGATATATTGAAGAAAGCCAAGGCACCGATAATTATTACTCCGCATCCCGGCGAAATGAGCAGACTTTGCGGAAAGAGCATTGCCGAAATTGTTTCCAACCCCATTGCAGTTGCATATGATTTTGCAACAAAATACGGGGTTACCGTTGTGCTCAAAGGTGCAAACACCGTTGTTTGCGGCGGAAATCCGACAGAAATCTATGTTAATTCAACCGGAAATTCAGGTCTTGCCAAAGGCGGCAGCGGCGATTTGCTTGCAGGAATGACCGTTTCTCTGCTTGCACAAGGAATGAAGCCGTTTGATGCCGCAGTAAGTGCGGTTTATCTGCACGGACTTTGCGCCGATGCGGTTGCGGAAAAAACATCAATGCGAGGAATGCTTCCCTCGGATGTGCTCAATTATCTGCCCGAGCTTTTTTCAAAATTTGAATAACGGGTGATATTTTGAAAAAGACTTTATCTGTTGCAGCTGCGGTTCTGATTTTTATGTTTACTGCGGCAGGATGTGAAAAACAGATAATCGGAGAAAAAACACCGCCTCCCCTGCCCGAAAGCTTTTCGGCTAACGTTGAAGCTGTGTTTGACACAACTGCAATATCCGCCGATTTTGTTCAGAAATCTCTCGATGAATTTTCAATTAAAATCCTTTCTCCCGAAATTCTTACTCCGCTTACCGTTGAATATAAAAGCGGAGTTTGTACTCTCAATTATGACGGATTGGATTTCAAAACGGATTTATCAAGATTTCCTCAAGCCGAATTCGGGAAACTGATTATTCAGGCAATTTCGGATATCAGGGCTGATATTGATATAACAAAAACATACAGCGAAGGCATATGGACATACAGCGGTTCAAGCGAAAGAGGCGTTTTTATATTGACAAGGGACGCCAAATCAGGTGCTTTTATTGAATTTGAAATAGAAGGTGCCCCGCTTCATATTGTTTTCAAAGATTTTAAAACTGAATAGATAAAGAGCGTAACGGTTAACCCCGCTACGCTCTTTATTATTTTCTCAAATCGGAAATAAGATTTTTAATTCTGCGTTTTGTTTTTTCTTTTGAAAAATCCCATTCATTTATTCCGCTGTTTCCGTTCATATAATATTGCCATACTGCGCTCACCGACGGCTGATGGCTTATCACGCTGCAAAATCCGTCGGGGTTTTCGGGAAGTTTTATTGCACCGCTGTTTTTCTTTATGCAGATATTATAATCAAATGAATCAGCATAAGATGCCGGAATAACATTATAGTTAGGCTCATTTTCAAGCACATTGAGAATGGCTTCAAGGTGTTTTGAATACTGTTGGGCAGTATAAACAACTCTTTTTCCTTTAGCAAGACTTTCCGCAAAACACACCGCTTTGCCCTGCGCTATTTCATAAGGAGATAAAATCGGGAAAATCTCGGTAACAGTATTTGTTTTCATCAGTTTCCTTAAATTATCCGCACGCTTAATACATATATCCGTTTCAAAGGCGTTATCTGCAAACAAATCGCTTGGAGTCCATTCATACGGCAAAGAATTAAAAACATTGCACAAATCATCTTTAAGTTCAAAGAAATCGTCAAGAATCCGCTTTCCTTTTTGTTTCTCGGAATAAAGTTCTGTTTTGCTGCCTTCAGCACAAAACGAAATATAAGAATCAAACATCCGTTCATAATCCGAAACAGTCTCTTTTTCTGTTGTGACAACAGTTGGCCCCGCACCTGAAACATTCTCTGAAAACATTGCGGCAACACCGGGAACAATAAACATTGAACTGCTGAAAACTCTGTCTCTGAAGCCTTTGAAATAATATGATTTTATATTGCCGTCTGCAAGCATCGGCATCCACGCAAAAATATCACTTACCGTTTTATTCAAATCGTAATAATCGGGAAGAACACGAATAATTTCAACACCGTTACCGATAAGCTCATATAACAAATCCTTACAGGATAAAAACAAATCAAAACCGCCGTTTCCGTTTGAGCAATCTGAAAAAAGCTTCACTTTTCTGATGTTTTCGGAACTTCGGATTATCTCTTCAATCATTCTGACGGCTTCAGATTCCGCATCTGAACCGTGAAAGAAAAAATGTTTTTCTTTTATTCTTCTTTCAGGTTTTCTTTTCAGAATGCCGCCCGAAATCATTGAATCCTGATAGGATAAATCAATGGTTTTTTCATCATCAAGAAACCACTTCACCAATGACGAAACAATATCGCTGCCAAAATCCGCACCTATAAGTTCCAATAAAGTAAGTCTTCTGTAACTGTCACCGCATTTTGAACCGAAATAAGTTGACATCGGCAAAAGATAATCCGATTTAACAGAAACCGACCTGACTCCGCTTCTTAATTTACTTATCAACGAAGGGTCAACATTTATCGCTGAAGCAAGTCTGCTGTTGGTTGTTGAAGTGAGCCGCATTAAAAAATTAAGTTTTTCCGCAAAAATTCCAATCATCTCCAATTTCTTGTGACCCATTGTCACATATTGTGACGGTTTTGTCAATGACGAAACGGGAAAAAACATTGAATTTTTTGCAAAAAGATTTATTATTGAAAAGAAAATTATCAAAGGAAGTGTAAAAAATGGTTTCACACACGGCTTCTGACGCAGAAACACAGACTGATTATTATTTGGTTACAAGCAAGCATTACTATGAAGAACTCGGACTTTTAACAGTATATGGCATTAAAGCCCAATATATAAATGAAGAAAAAACAATTGAAGATATTTCCTTGAACAAATCAACCGTCAAAAGACTGATATATTTGCTCGAAGAAAATAAGGTTGAATTTTACCATTTCGAAGCTGTTATTGAAGATATGCTTTTCTCGGAATGTTTTGAATAAAAAAATGGGGCAAAAGCCCCGTAATATTACTTTATTTTTTCGGCACTGCTTCACGGTGCGAAACCACAAAAGCACTCAGTTTTGAACCTGCAATGCCCGCTTTTTCAATATTTCCGCTTTTGAAATATTCGCAAAGAAATGCGGCTGAATAGCTGTCACCCGCACCAACGGTTGACACAACATCTGCTTTTTCGGCATCAAAATAATAAAACTTTTCTTCCGCAGCATTATAAACCGTTGAGCCGTTTTCACCGCGTGTAAACAACAATAATTCAATATTGCCAAATGAATTACATATATTTTTTATTGTTTCTTCATCTGTTTTGCCTTTGGGATAAAATCCGAATTCATTCAGCAAAGGTTCTTCTTCATTGCTGATTTTAAGAATTGTTGCATTTTCAAGGCAACGCAGACAGGAATCCTTATCATAACAGTTTTTTCTTAAATTTATATCGCAGAAAATATGATTAAAACTGCATTCCGAAAGAATCTTTTTCAGCGTTTCTCTCGATTTTCGGTTTCTCTGAATAAGAGTTCCGAAAGCAAAAACATCGGGTGAAAAGCTTTTTATTTTTTGGGTATCCGCTTCAATAAAATCATATGCCGCAGGTGAGATGACATCATAAGACGGTGCTCCGTTTTTAACCGTTACGATGCATTTACCCGTGGGATAGTCATTAGTGTTTATAAAATCCGTTTTTATTCTGAAAGAACGGATTTTTTCTTTTGCAACAAAAGCCAACGGGTCGTTTCCCACAGCAGATATCAAAGCACTCTCCGCCCCTTCTGCCGCAGCATGAGCACAGAAATTGAGAGGCGCTCCGCCGATTTCAGCATCACCGTCAAATATATCAAAAATAATTTCACCGATTGCCAGAATTTTCATTTTTATCACCATGGCCATTATATCATTATCTTTATGTTTATTCAACAAAATTTATATTGAAAAATATATCTGTATATGTTATTCTTAATTTATATATAAATCTATGGAGGGATATCTATGCTTTCATTCTTTTTGCCGCAGAAAGCTTATTTTATTTGTGCGGTTATATGCGCCGTTCTTTTTTGCGGAGTGCTTCTCAAATTATTCCATAACAAACTTCCCAAAGACCAGGGCCGTGAATTCGCCGTTGACGGAAAACTTTCCGCAGGCAAAGAACGCGGTGCGGGAATAATCTTTGTTTGTTCTTTTATTGTTGTTGCTCTTTTGTTTGTTCCCATAACCCTTGAATATGCTTTTTATTATTTGCTTCTTTTCCTCGGTATGCTTTCGGGTTATCTTGATGACCGTTCCGAAAAGCCCTGGGGCGAATATAAAAAAGGCTTGATTGACCTTGTTATTTCAGGTCTTACGGCTGCAAACTTTGTTTATTTCAACCGTGAACTTACGGGAATTAATCTTTTCGGTTTTGAACTTAATCTCCATCCCGTTCTTTTCGGCATCATTGCTGCAGTTCTTGTGTGGATGCTTATCAATGCAGTTAACTGCTCCGACGGTATTGACGGTTTCTGCGGAAGCCTTTCAATAGTATCAATGATTTCGGTTGCCGCATCAATATATTTGCTCACTCAAGAATCCAAGCCCGTTATGCTTGCAGTAATAATGATATTCACTCTTTTGCCCTACCTTTGGAAAAACTCCGCACCCAGCTCAATGATGATGGGCGATGCAGGTTCAAGAGCACTCGGACTTTTCCTTTGCATCCTTGTTCTTAAAACAGGCAACATTCTTTTAACAATCCCCTTCTGCTTCATGCTCTGCCTTGACGGCTTGCTCGGCATTCTCAAGGTTTCTCTTATCAGATTCCTTCACATCAAAGCTTTCAAGAATATCCGCACTCCCCTTCATGACCATTTCAGAAAAAATAAAGACTGGTCAAATACTCAGGTTATTTACAGATTCTGCATTATACAGATTGTTATTTCCGCAGTTACTGTTATTGCACTCAAATAAAATCAGAATCAGGTGATTGTTTTGAAAAAAATATTAATTCCGTTTATATGCATTCTGCTTGCTCTTGCAGGTTGCTCCGATAATTCAAACTCTTCCGAAACACCCGACAATGTAAACAACTTCATCGGCGAGGGTTTCAAACAGACTCTTATTCTTCTTGTTGAAGCAAACCGTTTTACGGTTGAAGAAGCATTTATTGAAAACACCCTTACTGTTGATAAAAATGATACGGTCAAAGAAAACGGAAAAACATATTACCGTGTTATATCAGACCGTTTCAGCTCGGCAGAAGCTATTTATAACTATATAAAAGCTGCCTATACCGATGAAAAAGCAGAAGAGATTATTTCATCCGGAATTTATGCCGATATCAACGGAAAATTATACTGCAGCAAGAATAATACCAAAACTTCTGAATCCGAATCAAAGCAGTATGCAATAGAATGCATTTCAAAAACAGAAGACAAATGCGTCTTCACCGCAAAACCCGAAAAAGGCAAAAAAGCAGAAATGACCGCCATTCTTGTTGACGGTAAATGGAAGCTTGAAGATATTTACACAAAAATTTAATTGTTAGGAGATAAATATGAGCAATTTAAAATCCATTTGGTTTGATAAAATTGACCGTAACTGCCCGCTTTCCGAATATCCCAGACCCCAGCTTGAAAGAAAAAGCTGGATTTGCCTTAACGGTGAATTTGATTATGCAATAACAAATGATTCTGCGGATATGCCCGAAAGCTATGACGGAAAAATTCTTGTTCCTTTCTCTGTTGAAAGCTCGGCTTCAGGCGTTGAAAAAACAGTTACTGAAAAAGACAGAATATGGTATCGCAGAAAATTTACCCTTAACGAAGATTTCAAGGGCAAAAGAACCATGCTCAATTTTGAAGCTGTTGACTGGCAATGCAGCGTTTGGGTAAACTCAAAGCTTATAGGCGAGCACACAGGCGGTTACAATCCCTTCTCATTTGATATTACAGACGCTCTTGTTGACGGAGAAAATGAGCTTATTGTTAAAGTTTTTGACCCCACAGACGAGGGTCATCAGCAAAGAGGCAAGCAGGTTCAGGAAACTCACGGTTTCTGGTATACCGCAACTTCGGGCATCTGGCAGACTGTATGGCTTGAACCCGTTAATTATTGCAGAATTGAAAGCATAAAGCTTATTCCCGATATAGACAGAAGTGTTATCGGTTTAAAAGTAAACCACACCTGCAAATGCGGCGGAAAGCTTTTTGCAAAGGTTCTCGACGGCGAAAAAGTTATTTTTGACGGCGAAATTTCAAACGATGCGGAAATCCCCGTTCCATACGCAAAACTCTGGAGCCCCGAAAATCCGTTCTTATATGACCTTGAGCTTGTTCTTGACTGCAACGGCGAAAAGGATGAGGTCAAGAGCTATTTCGGAATGCGTAAGTTTTCAATAATGAACGATTCAAAGGGTAAGCCCCGCCTTGCTCTTAATAATAAACCCTATTTCCAGAGAGGTCTTCTGGACCAGGGTTATTGGCCCGAAAGCCAGCTTACTCCCCCCACCGATGAAGCAATGATTTTTGACATCGAAAAAATGAAAGAGCTCGGATTCAATATGCTCAGAAAGCATATCAAAACAGAGCCCCGCAGATGGTATTATCATTGTGACCGTCTGGGTATGCTTGTTTGGCAGGATATGATAAGCGGCGGTCAGTATATCGGCAATGTTCTTGCAGGATTCCTTCCGAATCTCAGCATCAACGTTAAAGATAACACTGATTTTATGCATAAGAGCTTCAAGCGCGAAAAGCCCGAATGGCGCGAAGAATTCAAGCACGAGCTTTTTGAAATGATTGATAATCTTTACAACAGCGTTTCAATCTGCTGCTGGGTTCCCTTCAACGAGGGCTGGGGTCAGTTTGATGCAAAGGAAATCGGCATCAAAGTTAAGGAATATGACCCCACAAGATTTGTTGACCACGCAAGCGGATGGCACGATCAGAAGGGTCCTGATTTCAGAAGTATGCACAGATATATTGTTCCCGTAACTCCTCCCACACCGTTCACCAAAGCGGGCAGACCTTATGTTCTGAGTGAATACGGCGGATACAGCTGGAATATTGAGGGACATGTCTGGAATCAGAAGAAATCATTCGGATATATAATGTTCAATAACAGCAAATCTCTTTCAAAAGCATATGCGTTCCTTCATAAATCCCAGATTATTCCCCTTATCAAAGCGGGTCTTTCTGCAACGGTTTATACTCAGGTAAGTGATGTTGAGTTTGAAGTTAACGGCATTTACAGCTATGACCGCAAGGTGCTCAAGCTTGATAAAGATATGCTTATTGATATAAACAGCAAGCTTACTTATTAATCTGAAAGAGGTATTTATTATGATTAAAAGAATTATTGCTGTGATTCTTTCGCTTGTTCTCATTTGCTCATTTGCAGCTTGTAACAACGCAAAGAAGCCCACAGAAGAAATTGTTCTTCCCGAAAAGAAAGTTGCAATTCTTGTTGCACCTGAGGCACAGTATCCCGAAGATTACAGAGCAGCCGCAGCTCTTGCCGCACAGTATCCCGAAAAGGTTATTGTTAAAGAATATGCCGACAGCCGAATCCTTAAGCCCGGCAACCCCGCAATAATGACTCTTTCAGAAGAGCTTGCAGGCAACAGCGAAATCGGTGCAATCATTTACGCAAGAGCAACACAGTTCACTACAGATGCTATTTATACCGCAAAAAAGGTTAACCCCGATATCGTTACCGTTTGCATTGAGCCCGAAGAGGATGCTGAAACACTTTCATCAATAACAAACCTTATTCTCTGTGCAGATTCCGAAAGCTATGCAAAAGCAATTGTTGCTCAGGCAAAGGCACAGGGTGCAGAATATTTTGTTCTGTTCTCTTTTGAACGCCATATGAATAAGAATCCTCTTATTTCCGCACAGCATATTGCAATGGAAAATGCCTGCAAAGAGCAGGGAATAAACTTTATTTATGATAATTCGCTTGACCCCACATTCTCGGGCGGATTCAATCAGGCTTCGCTTTATATCAAAGAAGCTGTTGCAAGACTTAACCTCAACAAGAAAATCAGTGGTGAAAACGTTGCTCTTTATTCAACCGACAGCGCTGTTCAGAAAACTCTTATTGAAGTTGCAAACAGCAAGGGTTATATCTATGTTTCGCCCTCATTCCCCACCGCATATAACGGTCTTGGCGAATACTATGAAATTGCAATGCCCGAAGATAAAACTGATATAAACGCTTATCTTGAAAACGCAAAAGCTGCCGTAAAGGCAGATGAAAAAGGCAAGGCAAGAGTTTCTGCTTATAACTATCCCCTCGCAACAAACCTCATCACAGGCGCTGTTCATTGCGCATTTGATATTCTTGGCAGCAAAACAACCGCAGAGAATATGGCTGAAAGAGTTGCAATGAGAGTTAACGATGCCGCAACAAGCGACAGCTTCACAATCAAAGCATACAGCGAAAATTTTGCAAATGTTTTTGTTTGCTACAGCGAAGGTTATGTTGCATTTTAATTGAAAATCCCAAAAAATTAACGGCTGTATCCGCTCGGATACAGCCGTTATTATTTAATAAATTATTTACCTTCTCTTAAAGCAACTCGTCTGATTTTGCCGCTGATGGTTTTGGGAAGCTCATCTCTGAACTCAACAATTCTGGGATATTTATAAGGTGCTGTGTGCTCCTTAACATAATTCTGAATTTCTTTCTTGAGTTCATCGCTCTTCTCTGTTCCCTTAGTGAGAACGATATCAGCTTTAACAACCTGACCTCTTATTTCGTCGGGTGCTGCAGATACGGCGCATTCAAGAACATAGGGAAGCTCCATAATAACACTTTCAATTTCAAAAGGTCCGATTCGGTAGCCTGAAGATTTGATAACATCATCTACTCTGCCGACATACCAGAAGAAACCGTCTTCATCGCGCCATGCGGTGTCACCTGTATGATAAATATCATCATACCAAACATCCTTGGTTTTCTCTTCATCGTTATAATATTCAAGGAAAAGGCCGCAAGGAGAACCCTTCTCTGTTTTTACAACGATTTCACCAACCTCACCGACTTTAGCAGGCTTGCCCTCAGATGTTATAAGTTCAATATCAAAAAGCGGACTGGGCTTGCCCATAGAACCAACCTTGATTGATGAACCGACAAAGTTACCTATCGCAAGTGTTGTTTCTGTCTGACCGAAACCTTCCATAAGGCGGATACCGGTTGCTTTCATAAACTGCTGGAAAACTTCGGGATTGAGTGCCTCACCCGCAGTTGTTGCATATTTTATTGATGAGAGGTCATATTTTGAAAGGTCTTCCTTAACGAAGAAACGGTACATTGTGGGAGGAGCGCAGAATGTTGTTATCTTATGCTTACCGATAAGCTTAAGAATGTTATCTGCATTAAAGCGGTCAAAGTCGTAAGTGAAAATGCCTGCTTCACAAAGCCACTGGCCGTAAAGCTTGCCCCACATAGCCTTACCCCAGCCTGTATCGGAAATGCTGAAATGAAGTCCGTTGGGGTCAACATTATGCCAATATTTAGCAGTAATGAAGTGTCCGAGAGGATATCTGTGGCTGTGCATTGCGATTTTGGGATAACCTGTTGTGCCCGATGTGAAATACATAAGCATGGGATCATAACCGAAAGCGCCGTCTTCTGCAGAAGGTCTTTCAAAAACATCGCTGTGCTTCACATATTCTTCATCAAAATCAATCCAGCCTTCACGTTTACCGTGAGCAATCATTTTGATTTTAAGGCTATCGGTTTTTGCTGCAGCAAGATCTACCTGATGAGCAACATCGCCGTCTGCAGTACAAACAATTGCACAGATCTGACCTGCATTGAATCGATATCCAAAATCGTCCTCAACCAGCTGATTTGTTGCGGGAACAACAATTGCGCCAATCTTATGAAGAGCAAG
>JAZOVH010000030.1:0-45840 GCA_045658585.1 Acutalibacteraceae bacterium
TTAACATCACCGGTAACTGTTTCCTGAGTCTTATCAACAAAAGCTGAAAGAGCCTCACGGAGCGGTGTATACCACTGACCGAAATAAACAAGCTCTGCAAATCTGTGAGCAACGATTTCTTTATAGTGCTGTGTATCTCTGGCAAGAGTGATTGTTTCAAGAACATCGAGGGCTCTGAAAGGGATTGAACCTGCGGGATTCTCGTAAACGCCTCTGGACTTCATACCAACAAGGCGGTTTTCAACAAGGTCGTAAAGACCGATGCCGTTCTTGCCGCCAACATCGTAAAGATATTTGATGAGTTCAACGCCGCCCATTTCTTTGCCGTCAACAGCGGTGGGAACGCCCTTTTCAAAGTGAATTGTTACATATGTGGGAGCATCGGGAGCCATTTCAGGTGAAACGCCCATCTCAAGGAAGCCGGGCTTGTTATACTGAGGCTCGTTTGCGGGGTCTTCAAGGTCAAGACCTTCATGTGAAAGGTGCCAGAGGTTCTTATCCTTTGAATAGTTGGTTTCACGGTTTATCTTAAGAGGAATGTTGTGTGCCTCTGCATATTCGATTTCTTCTTCACGTGACTTGAGATCCCAGATTCTCCAGGGAGCGATGATTTCCATTTCGGGAGCAAAAGCCTTGATTGCAAGCTCAAATCTTACCTGATCGTTACCCTTACCTGTGCAGCCGTGGCAGATTGCATCTGCACCCTCTGCCTTTGCGATTTCAACAATTCTCTTTGCGATAATAGGACGTGCAAAGGATGTGCCGAGAAGATAATCCTTCTCATAAACAGCACCTGCTTTGAGTGTGGGGAAAATATAATCGCTTACGAATTCATCCTGAAGGTTTTCGATATAAAGCTTTGATGCACCTGTTTTGATAGCCTTTTCTTCAAGACCGTCAAGCTCTGTGCCCTGACCAACGTCACCTGAAACTGCAACAACTTCGCAGTTATTATAGTTTTCTTTGAGCCAAGGGATGATGATTGATGTATCAAGTCCGCCTGAGTAGGCAAGAACAACTTTTTTGATTTCTTTCATTGTTATATCTCCATTCTTTTATGTTTTAGATTATGCATTGATTATACATCAAATATTCAAAAAATCAAGCAATATTTGAATATTTATACATTTTTGTCGTATTTAACAAAAAACTAACAAAAAGTATTGATTAACCGAGCAAAAGACCCACTTTTTTCTTTGCTTTTGTAAGAGTTCTGTTTGCAATTCTCGCTGCTTTCTCTGCGCCTGCAGCCGCTGTATCAAGAAGATACTGCTTATCTGCGATAAGACGTTTATATTCTTCCTGAACGGGACGAAGCTCTTCAATAACAGCCTCAGCAACCTTAACCTTGAAATCGCCGTAGCCTTTGCCCTCAAATTCTTTTTCAATTGCATCAAAATCAAGACCTGTGCAGCACGAATAAATAGCCATAAGATTATTTATACCGTCTTTTCCGTCAGCATAGCGAACACAAGCTTCGCTGTCTGTAACGGCAGACTTGAATTTCTTGAGAATAACATTGGGCTCGTCAAGAAGTGAAACCGAAGCCTTGGGGTTGGGGTCGCTCTTTGACATTTTCTGTGTGGGGTCCTGAAGACTCATAACCCTTGCACCAACCTTGCCGATAAACGGCTCGGGAAGAGTAAAAGTGTTGCCTCTCAGCGAATTGAAACGGTTTGCAACATCTCTTGCAAGCTCAAGATGCTGTTTCTGGTCTGCTCCGATGGGAACAAAATTTGCCTGATAAAGAAGAATATCGGCAGCCATAAGCACGGGATATGCAAAAAGACCAACATTAACGTTATCTGCGTGTTTCTGCGATTTTTCTTTGAACTGGGTCATTCTTGAAGCTTCGCCGAACTGAGTGTAGCAATCAAGAATCCATGCAAGCTCTGCGTGAGCGGCAACCTGACTCTGAATAAAAACAATATTCTTTTCGGGGTCAAGACCAACTGCCAGCATTATTGCATACATTTCCATTATCTGCTGGCGGAGCTTTGCGGGGTCGGGATGAATTGTGAGAGCATGAAGGTCTGCAACAGCATAAAGGCAGTTATAATCATCGCTCATTTTTTTCCAGTTTTTAAGTGCACCGAGATAATTGCCCAGGGTGGGAACCGATGTGGGCTGAATCATACTGAGCACTATCGGCTTTTTTTCGGGGGTTATATTTTCCATTTTTACATCTCCTTAAAGTGAGCGTGCAACTTCACCGAGAATCTTTACACCCTTGACTATATCCTCATCCGAGGGGGTGGAGAAATTCATTCTTATGTAGCTGCATTCTTTTTCGCCGTCAACCATAAATGCATTGCCGGGAACAACAGAAACGCCTGCGGCGCTTGCCTTGCGGCAGAAATCGAGCATATCAATGCCGTCATTGAGCTTTGCCCAAACAAAAAGTCCGCCTTCGGGTCTGTGGTAAGTGAGAAAATCCGAAAGCTCTGCATCAACGCAGTCACAAAGAAGATTAAGCTTTCTCTTATAGATTTCTCTGATTTTATTGATGTGGCCTTCAAAATCATATTCGGTAAGCCACTTATAAACAACAAGCTGGGAGATAAGAGGAGTGTGAACATCCTGGGTCTGCTTTGCAACAGTAAGCTTTGCAATAACCTCTTTGGGAGCAAGAGCGAAACCAACGCGGATACCGGGAGCAACAACCTTTGAGAATGAACCCGCATAAATAACAATTCCATCCTCATCAAAGCTCTTGATTGCGGGCACATTTTCGCCCGAAACACGAAGGTCGCCATAGGGGTTATCTTCAAGAATAAGAACTCCGTATTTCTTGGCAAGCTCATAAACTGACTTTCTCTTTTCGAGCGACATTGTTACGCCTGCGGGATTCTGGAAGTTGGGAATAGTATAAATAAATTTAATATTTTTTTCTGTCTGAAGCTTTTCTTCAAGAGCGGCAAGATTAATTCCGTCGCTCTCTACGGGCACACCGATAAGATTTGCGCCGTAGCTTCTGAAGCAGTTGAGAGAGCCGATAAATGAAGGCTCTTCACAAATTACGCCATCACCGTGGTTGATGAAGCATTGGCTTGTGAGGCTCATAACCTGCTGTGCACCGCTTACAACGATGAGTGCATCATTATCGTTACCCACTCCGTAGCGGGTCTTTGCAAGCTCTGTAAGCTTTGCAACAAGAGGGCCGTAACCTTCGCTTACACCGTACTGGAGAGCAAGGATGGGGTCTTTTTCAAAAATTTCATTAACTATTTTCTTTATATCCTCAACGGGGAATGCATCGGGAGCAGGGTTGCCTGCCGCAAGAGGAATTGTGTTGCCCGAGCTTTTGAGAATTTCTCTGATAATTGAGGGCTTGAGCGATGCAACGCCCGCCGCAAACTTATAATCCATTTATAACAGTCCTTTCGGAATTCTTTCAAATTCAAATCAATATTTCAAATACAAATTATACCACAATCTTTTGCCGTTGTAAATCCCTATCAGGGATTGTATAAGCAAAAAAATGTGGTATAATAAGATGAATGGAGTTGAATATTATGAAATTCAGATATGATGCCGTGCTTTTTGATTTTGACGGCACCTTTGCCGATACGGGCGAAGGGATTTTTACTTGCGTTCAATATGCTGTTAATGCATTGGGCAAAGAGCCTCTTTCCGAAGAAACACTTCGCACCTTTATCGGCCCGCCGATTTTTGATTCTTTCAAACGGGAATTGAATATAACGGATGAAGAAAGTCACTTCGCCGTTGAAAAATACCGTGAACTTTATTCTCAAAGCGGAATTTATAAATTCAGAATTTATCCCGGCACACTTGAGCTGATTAAAAAGATAAAAGAAAGCGGAATAAAATTTGCAATCGCAAGCGCAAAACCGAAGCATTTTATTGAACGCATAATTGATTTTCTGGAAATACGCAATTATGTTGACTGCGTTTCCTGCCCCGAAAGCGACAAAGCAAAAGACGATAAATCAATCCTCATAAACAAAGCGGTTGATATTCTGTGTGTTGAAAAAAGCCGCACTCTGATGGTTGGCGACCGCCATTTTGATATTAACGGCGCAAACCGCGCGGGGGTTGAAAGCGTTGGCGTAACCTACGGTTACGGAAGCGAAGAAGAGCTCCTGAGCGCAGGCGCAACCTATATTGCACACAACACCGAGGAGCTCGAAAAAATTATTTTTTAACAACAGCCTTTTTGCGGATTATCAAATAAAACGCAAAGAACAAAACAAAGCTTATAACCATTAAGCCCGAAACAACAAGTTCTCCGCCTTTCAATGTTTCAAGAAGCATTGAGAGGCTTTTTGCTGCCCTGAATTCAAGGAAATGAAGATGAGAAGTTTCACCAACAAAGAAATAAACAAATGCTGTCATAGCTAAATACGCAGGCAAAGCCTTTATGCAGAAATCTTCCGTACGCATTGCAAAAGGAATATTAAGCTCTCTTGCAATAATGTTTTTCTTTGATATAACAAATGCGGGAATAAACACTATTGCACAAAGAATAACGGTGATTATAATTGAAACCGTATCCTCATCGGAAATTATGTTTCTTTCAAGCAGCCAATCTGCAAATCTCATTCCTGCGGGTCTTGCAAGAGTAAGACCGAATGTAAACATAACCGTCAGAATCGCGCTGTATGCAAAATGCAATCCGCGTTTTTTGAACACGGGCGGATATTCCGAAATTGTTTCGCCCTCAGATATTTTCTTGGGAAGGCAAACAAGAATAAGCATAACACCGAAGCCCATAAGGAAGCCTGTGAAATACTCCCAGAGAGGCCAGCCGTTATTGGCGATAAATGCGGGTGCATTAACCTTTGCGAGGAATCCCGTATCCGCATCGATTATCATAAACGCATCTGCAAGTGTTATTGAAAGTGCCATAACAACATTCATTGCAAAAGAAATGAATGCAGTAACCTTATCTTTGAGTAACACAAGTGCTGCAAATGAGCTTATGAGGGCACCCGATGCCGCAGAGATAACATCAATGCTTGTGAAATAGTTTCTGCAGAACGGAACAACCTTTGCCCACGATGCAGAGCCGAAATTTTTGATATATGCCATCATCGGCGAAAGCTCTATGCCTTTTTCAGCAATACCCTTTGCCGCCATTTCCACCGCCTGAGGATTGATAAGCGGCAGAATATAGTGTGAAACCGTGAATTTAAACAAATATGTAACTGCATAGAAAATTGCGATAAGAAGAACATAATGCTTTATTTTATATTCTCTTTTCGAGAAAAGCGAACCGATAAACAGTGAATACAAAGGCATCCAGCCAAAGCCGAGAAGAAGCATTATTCCAAGACCCGAAAAGGGGCTGATTTCAACCGAAGCGGGAAGTGAGGTTGCCGCAGCATCAACACCGCTTCCGAGGAAGCCTTCCATCTGACTGTTGAGAGTGCCCCAACCGCCGTTTGTTATTCCCAGAAGAATAACCGCCGCAGGAATCGCCTCGTAGCTCATTTTTCTTCTGTTGCCGAAAAGCGCAAATATAAACAGAGTAAGCATTACACCAACGGCAAACATACCCCACATTGAGCCCCAACCGTGCTCACCTCTGACACGCCACATAAAGCCCGTCATTATTGCACATAAAATAACAGAAATAAACTTTGTTCCGGCAGATAGTTCTCTTGTTTTTTTCAGTTCCATATTTCCGCCTCCTTTGATGATATTATTTTATATTATATTTTCTTTATTTTCAACTATAAAATAAAAAAACAGACGGAATTGCTTCCGTCTGCCGTATTTTAAATATTATTCTGCAAAGCCTGACTCAACAAGCTTAACAAGCTCATCAACTGCCTGCTCTTCGTCTGCACCGCCTGCGATGATGCGGATGCTTGTGCCGCCCATAATGCCGAGAGAAAGAACACCGAGAAGGCTCTTTGCATTTACTCTGCGCTCCTCTTTCTCAACCCAGATGGATGACTTGAATTCGTTTGCCTTCTGAATGAAGAATGTTGCAGGACGAGCGTGAAGGCCAACCTGATTCTGAACAGTTACATCTTTAACATACATAATATATATCTCCCACACTGATTTTTTATTTTATGATACTACATATTATACCATAAAACTTTGCTTCGTCAACATTTTTAAAACCCTCTTTTAATATTTCGGATTGTCATCCAAAGCCAAGGCTTATTAAAAAATTTGTTTTGTTGATTTTGACTATAAGAAATTAACTTTTTTATTAGCTTTCCACAATATCTGCCTTTTTTATTATTATAACCTAAAAAAGATGGCAGACGCCTTATCTGCCATCTTTTTTGTTTCGATTAAAGAACATAAATCTTTACGCCTCTGTTGCCCCAATCAAGACACATATCTCTGTTATCCATATAGAGGTCAATATCGGTGTTGCCCATTTCAACAAAACCGCCGGTATCGGCTGCAACACAATAGCCGTAAACATAACTGCCGTCTGCCGAAACAATATACATTTCTGTTCCGTAGGGATATTCTTTGGGGTCAACCGCAATGTGACCGGGCATAGGTGTTCTGCCCGAAGCTGTTGCGGGGTCACCTGTGTAAGCAGTTGCTTTACCTGTTGAAACTGACTTATATTTAACGGGAACACCGTTTTCGTCAAGTTCAACATGAGCAGGAACCTTCAATTCTGATATAGGAGTGGTTTTGCCTTTATAATCCGAAAGGATTTCTCTGGGCTTTGTGCCAACCTTTTTAACTTCATTAACGGGCTTCTTTGAAATTTTTTCCTTTTCAAAAGCAACTTCTTCAAGCTCGCCGTCAACATATTTCTCTGTGTAGAAAAGCTTTCGCTCACCCTCAACGCCCTCGGTGATAATCTTTTCCTCACCTATGAACATATCGGGGTCTGCAATTGTTTCTGTTTCAAAAGCAATTTTCTTGGTTTCGGTTTTTGTTTTAAATTTTACTCTGAAAATTCTGATTTTGGTGAAACCGTTAAGTTCGCTGTCAAGTGAAGGCTCAACAACATCGTCTTCGCCAACCTCAACGCCTGCCTTATCAAGAGCATCTTTTACTGTTCCGTTTGCGATTGCAACTTTCTTTGAGTCTCCGTCTGCATCAATAACAACGCTGAAAGCTCTTTTGATAAAAACTTTCATTCCGTCAAATATTCTTGATGCAAGTCCGTCAACCTCATCACCCTCATTGATAACGATACCCTTTGATGAAAAAATATCGCTGAGTGTGTCTGAGTATCCGAGGAAATAAGCAACAACACCGTTATCTTCAACTCTTACGAGCTTTGAGCGTTCGATAACAATTGTGCCGCCTTCTCCTGCGACATAGTCTGAAAGAATAATTTTGTCGTTAGGGTCCAGAGCAAATCCGGCTTCTTCAACAAGTTCGTGGGGGTCTAATGTTTTTGAGGATATGCTTACCGAATTGCTTCCGTCAACAACTGTTACGGGCGAATATGCGCTTGCGGTTGCAAATGCAGTCACCGTTACCGAACACGCAAACAAAACAGTTATTACTGCAGTGAGGATTCTGAACCCTCTTTTGCGTGTGCATCCTGTTGCGGATGTTGAATTTGTAATCATAAAAATCTCCTTATTTCGTGGCATTAGTAGTTTTTTGGAAGGGCATTTTTTGCCCAAACCTCGATTTCCTTTTGCGACGTGTGCCATTATATTGACAAAATTTCGATTTGTCAAATTTTTTTCTCACAACTTTTTGTTAATTATGCACAAGTCAATTTACAGTTTTTGGGAATTGACACTTGTTTTCTTTGCAGGTGCTTGCAGAAAATTGTAAATTTTTGTCAATTTCTTTGTGAAAAACAGAAAAAGTTACAAATGGTTACAAAAGCGTAAAAATCTATTACAAAATTACTGAATATAAGAATACGGGCATCATTTTCCGCTTTTGTTTTTCGGCTGCATAATGCCCGCTTTCATATTTTGGATATAAAAATTGAATTTTATTCATTTTTTGTTTCAAATAGTTGCCAGTCCTGTTTTTCAGTATATTCAGAAGCCCGATTTTTATGACTTTTTATTCTTTACAAGAAATATATTTGCAGTTTTACAATATGTATTTTAAAGTTTTGCGATTTAACATAAAAAAGCGGATAATCTGACCGATTATCCGCTTTTGGCATAACTGCCGCAAAAGTACATATTATAATGTAATAAAATATATATCCTTATTATATATGTCTTATGCAAATATTTCTGCCGCGAAGTTTTTGTTTTTATCAAAAAAAGTAACTTCGCCGCCGTCATTGCCCTGAATGGTATAATATTTGCCGTTATCAAAAACAAGTGCCGCACCGTCATCGCAAGCTATGCCCGAACGGTCTCTGCTTTTCACCGCATCTGCAAAGCTCTGCCAATAACCGCTTTCAAAATGAGGACAGTTGCAATAGGGAAGCAATCCGAGGCCGTCGACAAACATAAATTCATGATTTTCACCGCAATCATCATACCCCTCTTCAAACCAGCACATTGCCCCCGAGCTGTAGCCCGAAAGAACAATGCCTTTTTCATAGGCTTTTATGAAGGCTTTGTCTGCGCCTGTTTTCTTCCAGGTATCCATAAGAAATTTAAGATTACCTCCGCCTGCATAAACAATATCGCAAGAAAGAATTTTTTCTTCGATTTCGTCATAAGAAAGCGTTTCATCGGTCAGAAGCAAAGCCGAAACAGAACATCCGAGACCGATAAAAAGTCTGAAAATATGTTCATCTCCGTTAATATCATCAAACCCCGCAGTAGGCACAAACAAAACCGAAGGATTTTTCTTGCCGCTCATTTTAACTATATGCTCAAAAATCGGCAAAACCTCATTATCGCTGTATCTTCCGCCGCCAACCGCAACTATTTTACCCATAAGCTCACCCTTTCTTTTTCTTCAATAATTTTAACACACCTCATTATTTTCGTCAATTGCCGCAATTTAATTGACATTTTATAAGATTTGATTTACCATTAATAAAGAATAAGCAAACGGAATGAGGGGTTGTATGTATCGCCAAAAACTCACACTCAGCCTGAGTCAGGGGCACGGAATACCTGAGCAAGAGCAGATTCTGCTGTTAAAGAAAATCGGATTTGACGGCTTTTCGCTTGATAATTCTTCAAGAAATTCACCGATTGATGAACTTGTGAAAATCGGAAGAAGCGAAAATATGATAATCCCCTCTTTTCACGCGCCGTTCAACAAGAGCGACGATATGTGGAATCCTGCCGAAATCGGCGATATTGCGTTATGCGAAATGCTTGATATGCTTGAAATATGCGCGCGTTATGAAATACCGACAATGGTAACTCACGCATTCATCGGTATGGAGCCCGAAGAGGAATTGATTGACATTCAGACGGGTATTGAAAGATTCGGCGCGGTTGCAATCAGAGCAAGTGAACTCGGAATTAATTTTGCTCTTGAAAACACCGAGGGCGAGCAATATCTGAAAATTTTAATGGATAACCTTAAAGATTTTAAAAATGTTGGTTTCTGCTGGGATACGGGACACGAGCTTTGCTACAATCACGGCGAAGATATGATGGCTCTCCACGGTGACAAACTGCTTTGCACCCACCTTAACGATAACCTCGGCATAAGAGATTTTGAAGGCAAAATCACCTGGCACGATGACCTGCATCTTCTTCCGTTTGACGGAATAACAGATTGGAGCAATGTTGCAAAAAGGCTTGTAAGCCACGGTTTCGAGGGTGAACTAAACTTTGAACTTTCAAGAATAAGCAAGCCGAACAGACACGAAAACGATGTGTATTCCGAAATGAGCGCCGAACGCTATTTTACCGAAGCTTATAACAGAGCCTGCCGGGTTGCATCTCTGGTTATATCTGAAAGGAAGTAATATTATGTCAAACGAAACAAAGCTTACCAAAAAGCAAAACATTATTCAGGTTATTAAGTTTGCTCTTTTCTCCGCATCCGCCGGACTTATTCAGATTATAACATTCACATTGCTTACCGAACTGACCGAGCTTGAATATATGTGGTGTTATCTTCCGTCGCTTGTGCTTTCGGTTTTATGGAATTTCACTTTCAACCGCAAATTCACCTTTAAATCAGCAGCAAACGTTCCCGTTGCAATGCTCAAGGTTGCGCTTTTCTATTGTGTATTCACTCCCCTTTCAACCTGGTGGGGCCACGAGCTTGCAGAACTCGGCGTAAACGATTATGTTATTGAAATCGGAACAATGGCAATTAATCTTGTTACCGAATATCTTTATTGCCGTTTCGTTGTTTACAGAAACTCAATGAACACAAACAAATAACAATCAAGGAAGAATCCGTAACGGGTTCTTCCTTTTATTTATTATTGCATATCAATATTTTTTATGATATAGTATACTTGTTATTACTACGCAAAAATATTCCTTTCAGCAGGTTTTGATATGTGTCAGTGCAGCTGCAACGGTCCCAAAAGCGACCTTTCATTGCTGACCGAAGTTCTCAATGAGTACGGCGGTTCTTCAAGCAATCTTATCACCATTCTTCAGAAAGCTCAGGGCATTTACGGCTATCTTCCCAAAGATGTTATGTATTGCATTGCTGAAAAGGTGGGTCTTACTCCCGCTGATGTTATGGGCGTTGCAACATTTTATTCGCAGTTCCGTTTAACCCCCATAGGCAAATATCTTATTATGGCTTGCCAGGGTACTGCTTGCCACGTTAACGGAAGCGAGCGTATTACTGCCGCCATTTCCGAATATCTCGGCATAGGTAACGGTGAAACAACTGCAGACGGACTTTTCACTCTTGAAAACGTTGCCTGCCTCGGTTGCTGTTCACTTGCCCCCGTTATTATGATTAACGGCGAAGCTTACGGAAATCTCACTCCCGATTCAGCAGTTGCCGCTATCAAAGCAATTCAGGAAAAGGAGGGTAAATAATGCGTATAGTTATCGGTGAAGGTTCCTGCGGAATTGCCGCGGGTGCCGCAAAGGTTCACTCTGCAATAGAGGCTCTTATGAGCGGAAACGAAAGCTTTACCCTTGAAAGCACAGGCTGTATCGGTATGTGCTTCCTTGAACCGATTGTTGATTTATATGACGGAAAGACTCTTCTCCGCCGCCTTGTCAAAGTCAGCGCAGACGATGCAAAATCAATTGTTGATGCTGCAAAAAGCGGCGATATTTCGGTTGTTGAGCATCTTGGCATCACTCCCGATGACGAAGAATTCCTTAACAGACAAACAAGAATTGCACTTCGCCATTGCGGATTGATTGACCCCGTTTCTCTTGAAGATTACAGAGAATCAGACGGCTATCAGGCTCTTGAAAAAGCTCTTAAAACAATGACACCCGAAGAGGTTATTGAAGAAATAAAGGTTTCGGGTCTTGCAGGCAGAGGCGGTGCAGGTTTCCCCACCTGGTTCAAATGGAATGCCGCACGCCAGAGTGTGAGCGATAAAAAGTATCTCATCTGTAATGCAGACGAGGGCGACCCCGGTGCATTTATGGACAGAGCCGTTATTGAATCAGACCCCCACAGCCTTATTGAAGGTATGCTTATCGGTGCATATGCAATCGGAGCAAGCGAAATGATTGTTTATGTCCGTGCGGAATATCCGCTTGCAATCACTCATCTTGAAATTGCCATTGAGCAGGCTAAAAAAGCAAATCTTCTCGGTGAAAACATTCTCGGCACGGGCTTCTCCTGCGATATGAGAATAAAAGCGGGTGCGGGTGCATTCGTCTGCGGTGAAGAAACAGCACTCATTGAATCGCTTGAAGGCAAACGCGGTATGCCCCGCCTCAAGCCTCCTTTCCCCGCGCAGAGAGGCTATATGGATGAGCCTTCAAACATAAATAATGTTGAAACCTTTGCAAATGTTGCATGGATTATAAATAACGGCGGCGAAGCTTTTGCCGCAATGGGAACAGAAAACAGCAAGGGCACCAAGGTTTTTGCTCTTACAGGTAAAATCCGCAAGGGCGGTCTTGTTGAAATCCCCATGGGCAAAACTCTGCGCGATGTTATTTACGGCATCGGCGGCGGTATCCGCGATGATAAAAAATTCAAAGCCGTTCAGATGGGTGGACCCTCGGGCGGCTGTATCCCCGAAGAGCTTCTTGATACTGTTATTGATTATAAAGCTCTTGCCGCAACGGGAGCCATTATGGGCTCAGGCGGTATGGTTGTTATGGACGAAAGCACCTGCATGGTGGGTATGGCAAAATTCTTTCTTGATTTCACCGCACTTGAATCCTGCGGAAAATGCGTTCATTGCCGCATAGGCACCTTCCGTATGCAGGAAATTCTCACCCGCCTTGTTAAGGGTGAAGGCAAAGAGGGCGATATTGAGCTTCTTGAAGAGCTTTGCGAAGCAGTTAAAGACGGTGCGCTCTGCGGTCTGGGTCAGACTGCACCCAACCCCGTGCTCACAACCATACACTATTTCCGCAACGAATATGAAGCTCATATCAAGGACAAAAAATGCCCCGCAAAAGAATGTGCAGACCTTCTCACATATTCGATTATCGCAGAAAACTGCAAAGGCTGTACCCTTTGCGCAAAGAAATGCCCCGCCAAGGCAATCAGCGGCGAGGTTAAGAAAGCTCATATTATTGATTCGGATATATGCATCCGCTGCGGTCAGTGCGTAAGCTCATGCCGCTTCGGTGCAATCAATGTTGAATAAGGAGGCGATATTATGGAACAGATTAAACTTACAATCAACGGCAAAGAAGTTCTCGGAAACAAAGGCGAAACTATCCTTAACATCGCCCTCAAAAACGGAATTGAAATCCCCAACCTTTGCTATGCTCCCAACCTTAAGCTTTACGGTGCCTGCGGTCTTTGCCTTGTTGAGGCAGAAAACAGCCCCAAGCTTATGCGTGCCTGTGCAACCGTTGCGGCAGACGGAATGAACGTCAGCTCATCAACTCCCCGAGTTAAAAAGGCAAGAAAAATTGCTCTTGAGCTTATTATGAGCGACCACGAGGGCGACTGCGTTGCTCCCTGCTCACTCAATTGCCCCGCTCACACAGATATTCAGGGCTATCTCAAAGCAATCGCAAACGGCGATGACAGAGAAGCCGTTCGTATTATTAAAGAAAAAATCCCCATTCCCGCATCAATAGGCAGAGTATGCCCCCACCCCTGCGAATCAAACTGCCGCAGAAGATTGGTTGAAGAACCTCTTTCGGTTGCTTTCCTCAAAGCATTTGCCGCAGATAACGACCTTGCATCCGATAACCCTTATACAGCAACACCCAAAGAATCAAGCGGCAAAAAGGTTGCAATCATCGGCGGCGGCCCCGCAGGTTTAACAGCGGCTTATTATCTGCGTCTTTCAGGTCACGATGTAACAATATATGAAGCAATGCCCGAAATGGGCGGTATGCTTCGCTACGGCATTCCCGAATACCGTCTTCCCAAAGCAGTTCTCGCAAAGGAAGTTGAAGCAATCGCAAAGCTCGGCGTTGAAATGAAAAACAACGTTAAGGTTGGAAAAGATATTACCTTTGAAGAAATCAAAAACAGCGCAGATGCGGTTCTTGTAACCGTTGGCGCTTGGAAAGGCAGCAGTATCCGTTGCCCGGGCGAAGAGCTTGAAGGTGTTCTCAGCGGTATAGATTTTCTTCGTGATGTCAATATGGGCAACCACCCCGAAATCGGCAAAAATGTTGCCGTAGTAGGCGGCGGAAACACCGCAATGGACGCTTGCCGCACAGCGGTAAGATGCGGTGCGGAAAATGTTTATGTTATCTATCGCAGAACAAGAGCAGAAGCTCCCGCAGAGGATATTGAAATCGAAGAGGCAATTGAAGAGGGAGTTAACTTCCTTTTCCTCACTAATCCCGACGAAATTATCGGCGAAAACGGCAAAGTAAAATCAATCAAGCTTCAGATTATGGAGCTTGGTGAGCCTGATGCTTCGGGCAGAAGAAAGCCCGTACCCGTTGAGGGCGAGTTCAGAACGCTTGAGGTTGACACGGTTATTTCCGCAATCGGTCAGAAATATGCTCCCTCGGGTCTTGAAGAAATCGGCACAACGGGCTGGGGAACAATTCTTGCTGATGACTCAACCTATATGACAAATATTGACGGCGTTTTTGCCGCAGGCGATGCCACCAACAACGGCGCATCCATTGCAATTGACGCAATTGCAGAAGCAAACGGCGCCGCAAGAGCAATCAATGCATATCTTCTCGGAATGCCAATGGATTTCCCGAAGCCCTATTATTCCGAAAGAAAAGTTGAACCCGAAATGCTTGCTGACCGCGAAAAGAAAGCAAGAGCTGTTATGTCGGTTAAATCTCCCGAATACAGAAAGGGGAACTTTGAAGCTGTTCTCAACGGATTTACAGAAGAGCAGGCAAGAGGTGAAGCAAAACGCTGCCTTGAATGCGGTTGCCACGATTTTGCAGACTGCAAGCTTATCCGATATGCAAATCTTGATCCCATTGACCCCGCCAGACTCGCAGGCGAAAAGCACGAATGCTACAAAGAAACCCGCCTTGTTACCATTGAAAGAGACCAGGGCAAATGCATTCTTTGCAATATGTGCGTTCGCACCTGTAAAGAAAATGCAGGCGAAAGCCTCCTCGGTCTTGTCGGCAGAGGATTCAAAACTGTTATCAAACCCGAATTCGAAAACACAGATGCAGTTGCCGTTTGCAAGGATTGCCGCAAATGTGCAGAAATCTGCCCCACCGGCGCATTGAAGATTATAGGATAAACCAAAACAGCACCTGCAACTGCAGGTGCTGTTTTTTGGAGCTACTAGTCGGACTCGAACCGACGGCCTGCGCATTACGAATGCGCTGCTCTACCAACTGAGCCATAGTAGCGAATATTAAAATCTATTTGGTATTATAATGTATTCATCTTTAATTTTCAAGTGTTTTATCCATTTTATTTTCCGCAGTCACAGTTTGTAAACAAATACTTTACAAACAGGTTATCAATAATTTAAATTCCGCACTTGATTTTAAACCTGAAATAAGCTATTCTATATACAGAGCATTATTTGTTCAGTTTTATATTTTCCCTTGCGGAAGGAGTTTATTATGTTTAAAAAATTATCTGCAATTCTTCTTGTTTTTGCCCTGCTTGCAAGCTTTGCCGCCTGCAAAAGATTTGAAGGCAATGAAATGCTTATTGAAGAAAATGCTTTTGTTACCGACGAAAACGGTAACACCCAGGAGCTTGAAACAAGAGTTGACGAAAACGGTAAAACAGAATATTTTTACACCGATAGCAACGGCAACATAATCGTGGTTGATAAGAACAAGGTTGAAGTTGAAACAAGCTATGTTCCCGTTCAGACCACTCTCAGCGATAAAGAGATTGAAGAAATCCTCGAAAATCAGGATTTTGATAAGCTTCAGGATGTTCTTGTTGAAGACATAACCGAGCCTGAATTTGAAATGTCAGACGGTGTTATTCCCGAGGATTCTTTTGAAGAAGTTGAGGTTGAAGTTGATAACGAAGGCAAGCCCGTTCACGGAACTGCAACCAAAACATATGCCGACATCATCAGCAGCGGCACCTTCACCGTTGACCTGACCGTTCAGACAATCACCGAGGGCACAACCTCCACTATGCCCATCAAGATGATGAAAGACGGCAACAAAATGCTGGTTGAAACATCGGTTCCTATCTCCACCACCGGAAAAATGCGTGTTAATATGCTTATAAATGATGACGGATTCTTTATGGTAATTCCCATTATGAATGCTTATTATCAGGTTCCCACAGAAGACACTGGCGATTTGAGCGAGGCTATGGGCAGCTTTGATATTTCGGATATCGAAGGCGACCTTGCAATGACCGACAGCTATGTTTCAAGTGCCAAAGTTGATCTTAACGGAAAAACCTATGACTGCGACGTTTATGAATCGGAAGACGGTGTAACCACAAAATATTATTATCTCAACAATGAGCTCAAGAGAATTGAAAGCGAATCAGGTTCAGATATTTATATTGTTGAATTCAAAGAGGTTTCCGGTAAAGTTACCAAGAGCAAGTTCAAAACTCCCACCGGAAGAAACCTTGCAGACTTCGCAGCTGCCCTTGAGGGTATGACCTTTAATTATTGATAATATGAAAAAATGCGCTTTAATTACGGGTGCATCGGGCGGAATAGGCAGCGAAATTGCGCTTCGCCTTGCCGCTGACGGTTATGATATTGCCGCCTGCTATTTCACCGATGACAAATCGGCAAAAGTGCTTGAAGAAAAGCTTTCTTTTACAGGAGCAAAATACAAGTTCTATAAAGCCGATGTTTCCGATTATAATCAGATTAAAGAAATTTTTGCCGACGCCGCCGATTATTTCGGGGGCGTTTCGGTGCTTGTAAATAACGCGGGTATTTCGCAGACAAAGCTCTTCACCGATATAACAGAAGAAGAGTTTGACCGCATAACCGCAGTTAATTTCAAAAGTGTTTTTAACTGCTGCAAGTTTGCTGTTCCTTATATGGTGAACCAAAAGCAGGGCAAGATAATCAACATCTCCTCTATGTGGGGAGTTTGCGGTGCTTCCTGCGAAACGGTTTATTCAGCCACCAAGGCCGCAGTAATAGGTTTTACCAAGGCTCTTGCCCGCGAGCTTGCACCCAGCAACATTCAGGTTAACTGCGTTGCACCGGGTGCAATTGACACAAAAATGAACAATAATCTTTCAAATCAGGAAAAACAAGATTTCGCTCAGGAAATTCCGATGGGTAGATTTGGTCACCCTGAAGAAATCGCCTCAGTTGTTTCTTTTCTTGCTTCGGGCGATTCCGACTACATAACTGCACAGGTTATAACTGCTGACGGCGGGTTAACCTGATTTATTATAGTCATTTCGCCGAAAAAACAGCACACTTTTTAGTCATAGTTCACTATTGATTTGCAGTTGCTTCTATGATAAAATAAACTGTAAGTATTATATGTTTAAGTTTGGAGGAAGATTTATGGCAAAATGTCCCAAGTGTGGCCGTCGCCTTACTCTTTTTGATTGGAAACCCAACTGTCCCGGATGCGGTATTAACCTTGTTTATTACGGTATGGACGAAAGACTTATGGATGAAGCAGATGCTGCAGAAGCAGAGCATGCCAGAACCCAGAAGCGTATAGACAGACTGAAAGCATCATTCGTAGGCTCAAAGCTTACTATCATTCGTATCATTCTTTCAATTCTGCCCATCGCTGCTCTTATGCTTCCGCTTTGCTCCGTAACATACAGCGGCCCGTTCATTGAGCAGACAACAACATCAGTCAATGCGATTTCGATCTATAATCTTGTTTCTTCGCTCGATTTTGATGCTTTGATAACAATGCTTGGTTCAAGCGTTCTCGGCACAAGCTTTATCGGATATGCAGGCTCGCTTGTTTGCCTTCTCCTTTCTCTTGTTATGATTATTTTAAGCCTTCTTATGCTTATGATGGCTTGCGGCCCCAAGGGCAACCCCAGAAACATAACTCTTAATGTTGTTACTCTTGCTCTTGCAATCGGTTCAGTTGTTCTTTTCAATGTTTTCTCAAGCGGCATTTCAGCTGCTTTCCCCGAATTTATCAGCGCATCAATAGGCTTCGGAATTTTCGTTTATATCGGAACAATCGTTGCTCTTCTTGCAATCAACATTGCTATTGCAAAGGTTGGCGTTCAGGTTAAATACAAGCCCTGCTTTGTTGGCGGTATCCCCGCAGAAGAATATTTTGAGCTTGTTAAGAACGGAACTCCCAAAGAGAAAATCCGCGAAATGATGGTTGCTGCTCTTTCAGAGAAAGAATCTGAAGCAGAAAAGGAAACTGCAGAAGCAAAATAATTAGCGTATTCAAGCCTCCCATATTGGGAGGCTTTTATTTTTAAAAAAATTAAAATTTTTCTTGTAATTATAATATAATTGTTATAAAATAAAATTATCCTATAAGTTCAAGGAGGGTTTCTATGCCTACAACAAGTATTACCAAAATCAAAACAAAGCACAAGAATCTTTTTCTTCGTGTTGCAAAAGGTCATTTTGCAACCAACCACGCACACAGCAACTACTATATCGATGTTGCAGCACAGAAATCACGTCTTTCGGAATCAAAAGCTGTTGCGAAAGAACTTTATCACAATTACAACTATAACACCAGAATCGTTGACACCATCTTGTGCCTTGACGGCACCGAGGTTGTCGGCACCTGCCTTGCAGATGAGCTGACCAAAAACAACCTTATGAATATAAACGCACACCAGACCGTTTATGTTGTTACTCCTGAAATGACAAGCAGTTCACAGCTTCTTTTCAGAGATAATATTGTTCCTATGATTAAGGGCAAGCACGTGCTTATTCTTGCAGTTTCAGTTGCAACAGGTTACACCGCAAAAGCTGCTGTTGAGGCTGTTAAATATTACGGCGGCGAGGTTGTTGGTATTGCTTCAATCTTCGCAACCGCAACAGAATGCGACGGTTACACCGTTAATTCAGTTTTCAACCCCAACGATTTGCCTGATTATTTCACCTGCGCATCACACGAATGCCCTCTTTGCAAAGAAGGCAAGAAGCTTGATGCACTTATCAACAGCCACGGATTCTCAAAGTTATAAAAAATTATGCCACCGAAAAAATCGGTGGCATTTTTATTTCTATATATTAATCATTTCTTCTGCTTTTTCCTTGGGGCAATATCCGATATTCTGAGAAACGGGATTACCGTCTTTGAAAACTATAAGCGTCGGTATGCTCATAACGCCGTAAACGCCTGCAAGCTCGGGACTGTTATCAACATTAACCTTAACTATGCTGATATTGCTGTTTTCGCTCTCAATCTCTTTCAAAATCGGAGCCATCATCTGACAGGGACCGCACCAATCAGCATAGAAATCAACCAGCACAACACCGCTTTTATCAATCACATTTTGTTTGAAATTATTATAATTTACTTCATTCATTATTTTATCTTCCTTTCAATCTTTTGATTTATAATATAACATACAGTGGCAATAGCCCTCAAACTCGGGGTCTGCAATCTGTGCACGGAATTCTTCGCAAATACATTTGAATTCAGGCTGCTTACCCACCCTGCACGGGCAGTAGCCTCCTTTTGCTTCAAGACCCTTTTTTATGTTTTCAACAATGTCTTTATTCTCATTCAGTCTGACTGCCATACAGACACCTCATATCCGATATTCGTTGTATTTTTATTTTACATCATTATCTATGCTAATTCTGTGACATTTGCAACAAAAAATAACCCTCGAAGCCGAAGCTTCGAGGGTTTTGATAATCCCCATTCGGGATAAATTATCTCTTTGAGAACTGGGGTGCACGACGAGCACCTTTGAGACCGTACTTCTTTCTTTCCTTCATTCTGGGGTCTCTGGTAAGGAAACCTGCCTTCTTGAGGGCGGGACGAAGGTTTTCGTCATACTGAAGAAGTGCACGTGCGATACCGTGACGGATAGCACCTGCCTGGCCTGTTACGCCACCGCCTGCTACACGGCATACGATGTCGAACTTTTCTTCTGTTTCTGTGAGAGCGAGAGGCTGACGAACGATAAGCTTGAGTGTTTCAAGACCGAAATAATCGTCAATTTCTCTGTCGTTAATGATGATTTTGCCTGTGCCGGCATATACGCGAACTCTTGCAACAGAGCTCTTTCTGCGGCCTGTGCCGTAGAAATAAGGATTTGTTTCGTACATTATTTATTGCCTCCCTTTCTTAAAATTCCCATGCATCGGGCTTCTGAGCTGCGTGGGGGTGATCTGCACCCTTAACAACACGAAGTCTGGTGAGAGCCTTGCGGCCGATTACTGTGTCGGGAAGCATACCCTTAACTGCGATTGTCATAGCGAAATCGGGCTTTGTTTTCATAAGAGTGCTGTATTTAACCTCTTTGAGATGGCCGATATAACCGCTGTGATGATAATACATTTTCTGATTGAGTTTGTTACCTGTGAGAACTGCTTTCTCTGCATTGATGATGATTACGTGATCGCCGCAGTCTGCATGAGGTGTGAAGATAGCCTTGTGCTTACCGCGAAGAAGCTTTGCAGCTTCAACAGCAACCTTACCCATGGGCTTACCTGCTGCATCAATCACATACCACTTACGGGTGATGTCGCCCGCTTTAGGCATATAAGTAGACATAACATTTCCTCCGATTTAAATTTTTCGTGCTTGCATATATTATCATAAGGTCAAAATAATGTCAATAGGTTTTTTTGAATTTTTTAATTTACATTTCACAATCTCTCGTTTTCTCGTTTTTTCTCCCGTTTTCATAGCAAAAGCTCACTTGCGATTTTTAAAAAACATTTTTATTTTTTCGCATTTTTGCTTATTCTGAATTGATTTTACAAAATTTGTATGCTATCATATTGCACGTTCGTTTATGAAAAGAAGGGATAAAAATGAATGAAAACAACTTTATAAAAGGATTAAAAGACGGCATTCCGATTTGTGCGGGATATATCGCAGTTGCATTTGCTTTCGGAATTTTTTCGGTTGAAAGCGGACTCAGCGTTATAGAGGCTTTGCTTATTTCAATGACTAACGTTACTTCCGCGGGTCAGCTTGCTGCTGTGCCCATTATTGCGGGCGGCGGAACACTCATTGAGCTTGCAGTTACCGAGTTCGTTATTAATCTGCGCTATTCGCTTATGTCTGTTTCGCTTTCACAGAAAGTTGATAAAAGCGTTAAAACGATTGACCGTTTTCTTATTTCGTTCGTTAACACAGATGAGGTATTTGCCGTTTCTGCTTCAAAAGAAGGCAAGGTTGGCAAAAAATATCTTTACGGACTTATTCTGACACCGTATCTCGGCTGGAGTGCAGGCACATTACTCGGTGCCGTTGCGGGCAATATTCTGCCCGAGGTTGTTATATCATCGCTCGGAGTTGCAATTTACGGTATGTTCATTGCCATTGTTGTTCCGCCATCAAAAAAGAGCAAGCCCGTTGCTCTCTGCGTGCTTACGGCAATCGCTCTGAGCTGTATTTTTAAATATGTTACCGCTCTCAGCTCTGTTCCGCAAGGATTTGTTATAATTATCTGCGCAGTTATCGCAAGTGCTCTGTTTGCGGTTATCGCCCCCATCAAAACAGATAAGGAGGGCAAAGATAATGAGTAATTTCGGAATTTATCTGCTTGTCTGTGCAGGCGTAACTTATCTTGTTCGTATGTTGCCGATGGTGCTTGTTAAAAAAGAAATAAAGAACAAATTCATATTGTCATTTCTTTATTATATGCCCTATGCGGTTTTAAGCGTTATGACAATACCCGCCATTTTCTATGCAACATCATACACGGCATCGGCAGTTGTCGGATTTATTGCGGCGGTTATTTTTGCATTTCTCGAAAAAAGTCTTGTCAAAGTTGCGGCATTTTCTTGCGTTGCGGTGCTTATTACAGAACTTTTAATCAACTACATATAAAAAACGGCACAGCAAAAGCTGTGCCGAATTTTTTTACCATATCTTCTTTGAAGCAATATCAGCAAGTGCCGATGCGATGAATTCATCAACACTCTTTGCACCGAGGTCGCCTTCGCCTCTCTTACGAACCGAAACTGCGCCGTCTTCGATTTCCTTATCGCCAACAAGAAGCATATAAGGAATCTTTTCAAGCTGTGCTTCTCGGATTTTATATCCGATTTTTTCGCTTCTGTCATCAACAGAAACTCTCATACCCATGCTCTCAAACTTTGCAGCAACTTCCTTTGCATATGCGTGATGGCGGTCTGCGATGGGAAGAAGTCTTACCTGCTCGGGTGCAAGCCAGAGAGGAAGAGCACCTGCAAAGGTTTCAAGGATATAAGCAAGAGTTCTTTCGTAGCAACCAAGGCTTGTTCTGTGAATAATATAGGGGAGCTTCTTCTGTCCGTCTGTATCAACATAATACATTCCGAACTTCTCTGCAAGAAGCATATCAATCTGAATTGTAACTATTGTATCCTCTTTGCCGAATACATTCTTGAACTGAATATCAAGCTTGGGGCCGTAGAATGCAGCTTCGTCGATACCGATTTCATAATCAACGCCAAGATTATCAAGGATTTTGCCCATTGCTTCCTGAGCGGCATTCCACTGCTCTGCGGTGCCTTCATATTTGTTTGTGTTTGCGGGATCCCACTGCGAGAAGCGGAAAGTACACTTATCAAGCATACCAACAGTTTCAAGGAAATATTTGCAAAGGCTCAAACAACCCTTGAATTCTTCTTCAAGCTGATCAGGGCGGATAACAAGGTGACCTTCTGAAATAGTGAACTGACGAACGCGGATAAGACCGTGCATTTCACCCGAATCCTCGTTACGGAAAAGAGTTGATGTTACGCCGAGTCTCATGGGAAGATCGCGGTAGCTTCTTGCGCTGTTAAGATAAACCTGATACTGGAAGGGGCAGGTCATAGGACGGAGTGCAAGGCATTCCTTTTCTTCATCGTCGGGGTCGCCGAGAATGAACATACCGTCACGGTAATGATCCCAGTGGCCTGAAATTCTGTAAAGATCTCTCTTTGCCATAAGAGGAGTTTTTGTGAGAAGATAGCCGTTTGCCTGCTCAACATCTTCAACCCAACGCTGAAGAAGCTGGATTACTCTTGCGCCCTTGGGCATAAGAATGGGCAAGCCCTGACCGATTGACTCAACAGTTGTGAAATATCCGAGTTCTCTGCCGATTTTGTTATGGTCGCGCTTCTTTGCTTCTTCAATGGCTTCAAGATGAGCTTCAAGGTCTTCTTTCTTTGTGAAAGCTGTGCCGTAAACTCTCTGGAGCATCTTATTGTTTGAATCGCCTCTCCAATAAGCACCGGTGCAAGAGGTAAGCTTGAATGCCTTTACTCTGCTTGTGTCGGGAATATGAGGGCCTGCGCAAAGCTCATCAAACTCGCCCTGCTTATAGAACGAAATTTTTTCGCCGTTATCTGCGTGTTCTTTAATAAGCTCAACTTTAAATTCTTCGCCCTTTTCCTCCATCATTTTGATAGCGTCCTCGGGGTCAAGCTCATATTTTTCAAGAGGAAGAGCTTCTTTAACGATTTTCTTCATCTCTGCTTCAATTTTTTCAAGCACTTCGGGAGTGAAGGGCACATCAACATCAAAATCATAATAAAAACCGTTATCGATAGCGGGACCGATAGCAAGCTTTGCATTGGGATAAAGACGCTTTACAGCCTGAGCAAGAATGTGTGATGCTGTGTGGCGGAGTGCCCATTTGCCGTCGGGATCATCAAAGGTAAGAATTTCAAGCTCGCAGTCGCTTTCAATTGCTGTTCTTAAATCCTTGACCTCGCCGTTTATTTTGCAAACGCAAGCTGCCTTATAAAGACCCATACCGAGGCTTTTGCAGATTTCCATAGCGGTTGTGCCGTTTTCAAACTCCTTTACGACACCGCCTTTGAGTGTTACATTTATCATTCAAATCATCCTTTCCTGATATTTTACAAAATAAAAAGCTCCATCCTGCAACAAAACAGGATGAAGCATAATATACTCCACGGTTCCACCCGTTATTCCGATTTTTAAATCGGCTCTCGGCAGCCTTAACGCGGCTGATACGTCCTTCCTTATTTCGGAGGCTCTCGGCAGTGGTAGCAATCCGCCGGCTTTTACCGCCCTTTCAGCACACGGAGCGGCTCTCTGGAAAAGCTTTTTGCAAACGCCTTCTGCTTCAACGATTTGTTTTATCAAAATTTATATTATCACTCTATATGAACAAAGTCAATAGAATTTATATAAAAAATTAATAAAAAACTTGACATTGAGCCTTTAAAAGTATACTATAGATACAATGGTGTAATATTGTGCCAAGAAGGGTGCTTTTGCATCCCGAAAACACCATTAGTTGATTTTTCGGTAAATTTTTAATATTGACCGTCCCGCTGTTTTTTCGGCGGAAAAGTCACAAAATTTCAAATTAAGGAGGTTTTAAACACTTGGATACTTGGGTAATAATTCTTATTGCCGCAGTCGTTGCCGCTGTTGTATTTTTCATCATCGGCTTCGTTATCGGCGGTTTACATAGGAAGAAGGTTGCCGAAGCAGCTATCGGCTCTGCTGAAAAAGAAGCAAACAAAATAATCAGCGATGCCATTGCAACTGCGGAAGCAAAGAAAAAGGAATCCATTCTTGAAGCCAAGGATGAAATCCACAAACAGAGAACAGAAACAGAAAAAGAGCTTCGCGAAAGACGCAACGAAGTTCAGAGACTCGAGCGCCGCATCACTCAGAAAGAAGAAAGTCTTGATAAGAAGAGCGATAACCTCGAGAAAAAAGAGGAAGCTCTTAACGAAAAGCTTAAGCTTGCAGACGAACGCCTTGAGGAAATTGAAAGCCTCAAAAAGAGCGAGTTTGAAATGCTTGAAAGAATTTCGGGCCTTTCAAAAGAGCAGGCTAAAGACCATATTCTCTCAATTCTTGATGAAGAGCTCAACCACGAAAAGGCTCTTAAAATTCAGGAATATGAACAGAAAACAAAGGATGAATCAGATACTCTCGCAAGAGAAATCATCACAACAGCTATTCAGCGTTGCGCTGCTGACCACGCATCCGAAGCAACAGTTTCAGTTGTTGCTCTTCCCAACGATGAAATGAAGGGCAGAATTATCGGCCGTGAGGGCAGAAACGTAAGAACACTTGAAATGATTACGGGTGTTGACCTTATCATTGACGATACTCCCGAAGCAATAACAGTTTCAAGCTTTGACCCCGTTCGCAGAGAGATTGCAAGACTCACTCTTGAAAAGCTCATTGCAGACGGCAGAATACATCCCGCAAGAATCGAAGAGATGTATGACAAGGCAAAGCGCGAGGTTGAAGCAACCATCAAGCAGACAGGTGAACACGCACTCATCGATGCAGGCGTTAACAATGTTCACCCCGAAATCGTTAAGCTTATCGGTAAGCTTCGTTACCGCACAAGCTACGGTCAGAACGTTCTTAATCACTCACTTGAGGTTTCCTATATCGCAGGTCTTATGGCATCGGAACTTGGCACCGATGTTAAAACCGCAAAAAGAGCAGGCTTGCTCCACGATATCGGTAAAGCTCTTGACCACGAGATGGAAGGTTCACACGTTGACCTCGGCGTTGACTTTGCTAAGCGTTACAAAGAAAACGATAACATTCTTCACGCAATCAAGGCTCACCACGGCGAGATTGAAGCAAAAACAATCACAGCTGTGCTCGTTCAGCCTGCAGACGCAATTTCGGCTGCAAGACCCGGCGCAAGAAGAGAAGATGTTCAGAACTATATCAAGCGTCTTGAAAAGCTTGAAGAAATCTCAACTTCATTTGAAGGCGTTGAACGCTCATTTGCAATTCAGGCAGGCCGCGAAGTCAGAATTATGGTTAAGCCCGAGCTTGTTGATGATGATAAGATGGTGCTTCTCGCAAGAGACATTGCAAAGAAGATTGAGGAAAGCATGGAATATCCCGGTCAGATCAAAGTTAACCTCATCAGAGAAAGCAGAACAATCGACTACGCTAAATAAAATACTTGATGGGGACTGTTTCGGCAGTCCCCATTTTAATTCAGGTGAAAATTATGAATATTCTTGTTATCGGAGATGTTGTATCCTCGCAGGGCTGCGAATTTTTAAGAAGCAGACTCCCCTCTTTCAAAAAGCTTAAAGGAATTGATTTGTGCATTGCAAACGGCGAAAATTCGGCTGTTGGCAACGGCATCACCCCAACCTCCGCTCAATATCTTTTTGACAGCGGTGTTGATTTCATAACAACGGGCAACCACGTTTACCGCCGCAGAGAAATGTATGAGATGCTCGATGAAAGAGAAGATATAATAAGACCCGCTAACTTTTATCCCTCAAACCCAGGTAAAGGCTGGTCGGTAATAGATATGGGCAGTGTTAAGGTTGGCGTTATCAACCTTATGGGCAATGTTTATATGGATAACTGTGCAAACCCGTTTCTCTGCGTTGAAGAAATTCTCCCCAAGCTTTCCGAATGCAGAATTATTCTTGTTGATTTTCATGCAGAAGCAACCGCAGAAAAGCGCGCCATGGGATTCTTCCTTGACGGCAAAGTTTCCGCCGTTTTCGGAACTCATACACACGTTCTGACCGCAGATGCCTGTATACTGCCCAAAGGCACGGCTTACATTACCGATATAGGTATGACGGGGCCGAAATATTCCGTGCTCGGTGCAAAGCCCGAAATATCAATTGAATGGCTTCGCACGGGTATGCCAGCAAGATTTGATACTGCAGACGGCGAATGCTCATTAAACGGCTGCATATTTGAAATAGACAACAAAACCGGCAAGGCGATATCAGCTGAAGCCGTAACGATAGAGTGATAATTATGCAAAAACTTCTCAGTCATATGCGTTCAGCATGCCAGAAATACGAAATGATAAAAGAGGGCGACAGAATTGCCGTTGGCGTTTCAGGCGGCAAAGATTCGGTTTGCCTGCTTGCCGCAATGGCAAATCTGCGTATATTTTATCCGCAGAAATTTGATTTGGTTGCAATCACTCTTGACCCTTGCTTTAACGGAGAAGAGGGCGATTACTCCGAAATCCAAAAGCTTTGCGATAAGCTCGGAATTGAATATATTATAAAACGCACTCAGCTTTGGGATGTTATATTCAATGTAAGAAAAGAGAGCAACCCCTGCAGCCTTTGCGCAAGAATGCGAAGAGGTGCTTTGCACGATTCCGCAAAAGAAGCGGGATGCAACAAAATAGCTCTCGGGCATCATCTTGACGATGTTGCCGAAACATTTATTATGAACCTTTTCAACGGCGGCACTCTTGATTGCTTTATGCCCGTTACTTATCTTTCAAGAAAAGATATATATATGATAAGGCCTATGATTTTTGCAAGGGAAAGCGAATGTGCAAGAGTTGTCCGCAGAGAAAATCTGCCGATTGTTAAAAGCAAATGCCCCGCCGACGGCGCAACCGAAAGGCAAGAGGTTAAGGATTTCCTCAATTCGCTTGAAAAGAAATACGGCGATGTAAGGAGCAAAATCCTCGGTGCGATGCAGCGAAAAGAAATCAACGGATATTAAAAATAAAAGGCACGGTTTTAAACCGTGCCTTAATTATTTGTTCAGTTGTTTTCGGAGGTTGATGATTCTGCATTCTCGTTAAATTCATTAACCTGATTTGCAATGGCTTTTCTTCTTTCGCGAAGTTCCATATACATTCTTTCTCTCTTCTCACCCTGAAGGTCATAGAAGAGCTGGGGAATGATGCTGAGGATACCTGTAACAACGGGAAGAAGTGTGCACATAAAGAAGAGAGCATATCTTGCTTCGGGAGTCTGTGCACCCTGGTTCTTGTTGGGATCGTAACCGAAAGCTTTGAAGAGAAGGGGCTGAATAACACCCTTAACGCTGTTAACCATCTTTGTGATAAGACCCTTTGCAACGCCTGTCATACCTTCGGAACGGAAGCCGTTCTTCCACTCGCCGTAGTCGATAGCTTCATTTCTCATTTCTTCGGGAATAACCTTTCTGATACCCCAGAAGAACATCCAGATAGTTTCACGGAGCATAAAGGCGGGAATCATAACCGCAAGGCTTTCATAACCCTTCTTACCGCCGACATTGATGAATTTACCTGCAAGGAATACACCAAGCATCAGCACGCTGTCAACATGGGAACCTGCAATCCACAGAGCCTTTGTTGAGAACTTGGAACGTGCCCAGGGAACATACGAATAGGAAACGGGTGAAACAACCGCACCGGGAATACCAACGATTGTTGACATTGATGCAAGGTTGAGAACTTCGATGTAGTAAAGGTTTGTGCCCGAGTTAAGGCTGAATGCGCCGAGGAACTCAGAAAGAGTGATAAGAAGAAGCGGTTTGTTGGTAACAACTGACTTGATACCGCTGAATACGCTGGGACGGTCGATAGTCTGCATAACTCTTTCTTTTGCAACAAATGCATAGAAGAGAGCAAAAAGACCTGAAACAACTGCGGTAATAACACCGCCGATGATGAACATCTTATTGTAACCGAGCTGATATGCTTCGGGGTTTGCTGTCTGAAGAATCTGGTTTGCGGGGCTGTTGATATAAATATCAATCAGAAGACCCATAAGAATTTCGGGAGCCTTTTCAACAAAGCCCGAAAGAAGGTTAGCCGAAGTGATAAGCCTTGTTCGGTCAATAATATTCGGCGTTATTGTTGAGGTCATACCCTGACGAACAATAGCAATCAACGATTCTGCAAGATTTTTGAAAATCAAAAGAAGCAGATAAACCGCAAATCTCGGAATATTTGTGCCGATACCTTCCGTTCCCATCATAGAGGGAAGTGCCCAATAAGCAACTGTCAGGAAAACACCGGGAATAGCATAAACTACAAGCCACGGCTTGAATTTACCCCATCTTGTGCGGGTTTTGTCAACTATTGTTGCAAGGAAAAGGTCGTTGATGATATCCCATACGCTGATAATACCGTTTGTAACCGACTGAAGAACAAGGTCAATCTTGAGAATGTTCATCTTGAAAACGTCGTCATATTTACCGATATTAAAGCTTTGAGCTATGTCATCGAGTATGTAGGCAAAAGTTTCTTTTGCGCCGACATAGCGTCTGTCCTTAGGAACGGCAGACGGTGCCTTTTCTTCAACAACCCTAGCGGTTGATTCTGATGCCATAACATCTCTCCTATCTGTAAAAATAATCAATTTATTTTAACACAGTATTCTGCCTATTTCAACACACTAAAAAATTTTTATGAATATTACACAGTAAATGTGTTTGGTTTTTGTGTATTAAGACAACGTTTTTGTTTCTTCTTTCATTGAATCGAGGTGCTTTGCAAAAAAGCTTCTCATTTTTTCGTTGTATTGTTCTTTTTCGTCATAATAGCAAAATGCGTGGATTGCATCGGGAACCGTAAAAATCTCTTTATCAACGGGGCAGGCTTCATAAAGCTCGCCGCACATTTCAAAAGGAACAAGCGGGTCTTTTCCGCCGTGAACAAACATAACGGGATTTTTAGCATTCTTCATTGTTTCAAGCGGGTTGCAATCTTTTTTTAAATCATAGTGAGAAAGAAGGTTGCAGAAAATGTTTATGAAGAAAACCATTATCTTCGGCTCAAAACCGATTATTGTTTTAATCTTGTTTTTCACAACATCATAGGCATTGGTAAAACCGCAGTCTTCAACAACCAGCTTAACCTGCTCACGGGGAGAGGTGTTATTAACAAGCATAGCTGTTGCCGCACCCATTGAAATGCCGTGAAGAACAATTTCTATATCTTCTCCGAAACGCTCAACAAGATAATCTATCCAGAGTTTTATGTCTTTATGGTCAAACGAACCGAATCCGATTTTATTGCCCTCGCTTCTTCCGTGGCCTCTGAGGTCGGGCAAAAGATAGCTGAAGCCCATTTCATCATAATAAAAAGAGAAAAGATGACCGCATTCATCGGGCCCGTTGCAATTATAGCCGTGAATGCATATAACGAATTTTTTGCTTTCTTCTTTTGCGGGCACAAACCACGCCCTCATAGTTTCTCCGTGAGATTCAAGGCTCAGATCCTCGGGGTTATGCGAAAGAAGATACGCATAGTTCTTTTTTCTTTCTTCCGCTCTCCATATTTTTACAGGCTCGGTTTCGGGCTTTTTCTCTCTTTTTGAAATCAGAGCAACTTTATAACCTACCGCTCCGATAATCATAAAGGTAACAAAAAGAAAAATAGCAATTCCTAAAATGATATACACGGCAGTCATCCCATCACCTCAAAAATTTATTTATTAAATTTTACCATACGCACCATTATAATGCAAGTTGACATTTAATTCAAAAAGGATTAAAATTTATATCAAATTTCAATCAGGAAGTAGTGTTATGACAGGAACATTGGTCAACTGCGCCGCAGTACTTGCGGGCAGCGCAATAGGTTTGATATTTAAAAAAGGAATAAAAGAAAGTTATACAGAAAGCATCAACAAATCGCTCGGGCTTGCAGTGCTTATAATCGGCATTAACGGCGTTATTTCAAATATGTTTTCGGTTGAAAACGGCAGAATTTCAAGCAGCGGCGAGCTGTTACTTGTTGTTTTTCTGGTTATCGGAACATTTATCGGCGAGCTGTTAAGGCTTGATGACCGCTTCACAAAATTCAGCAATAAAATAGATAACAAATTCAAAAACGGCGGATTTTCGGCAGGCTTTATCAGCGGCACGCTGATTTTTAACGTTGGTGCAATGGCGGTAATAGGTTCAATCAACGACGGTCTTTCGGGCGACAGCTCGGTGCTTTTTGTTAAAAGCGCACTCGACTTCACAACCTCCGTTATTCTTGCCTCTACTCTGGGCTTCGGCGTAATCTTCACTCCGATTACCGTTCTTGTTTATCAGGGGCTTATAACTCTTCTTGCAGGCTCGCTGAGCGATTTGCTTACGGGCGATTTGCTCGGACAGACTTGCACGGTTGGTTACGCAATAATCATGGCAATAGGCTTCAATTTCATCTTCAAAAACAAATTCAAAACCCTCAATATGCTCCCCGCGATAATACTCCCCGTTGTTTATCATTACATACTTATATTGATTGAGTATATTAAGGATATAATATAGAAAAAAGACGAATTACGGTCATTCCGTAATTCGTCTTTATCTTTATCCTGCCAGCATATTGAGTGCTGTTGAAAGCTGATTATCCTGCTGCGTTGTGAGCAAGCCGAGTGCAAAATCATTTCCCGAAGAGAGGAAAACCTCAACATCCGGAGTAAGACCGACTTTATTATAAACCGCCGCTTCGCCGCCTTTAGGCTCAACAAGAGCAACAGTAAGAAGCACGGCGCCGCCGTCTTCAAGAGCAAAAAGCTCCTGCATTGTTCCGACGCCCGCGGTTTTAGTGCCAACAAGCTGCGCCTGAGAAATATTTCTCAAATCGCATGCAAAAAGCTCTGCGGGGCCTTTGGTGTATGAATTCACAAGAACTATAAACGGCATTGAAACGCTGCTGTTTTCAGCTGTATAAACTTTGTTTTTATAAACGTTTCCGTTCTTATCTTTTGCCACAGCAAGGTTTTCTGAAATCGCGGGAACTATAACATCAATAACCTGCGTTGCGTAATCAATGCTTCCGTCTGAAGTATTTCTGACATCAAAAACCATACTTTCAGCGCCGCCTTCGCGAAGCTTTTTAATCAAAGCTTTGAACTCGGAAGCCGTGTCTTTATAAAATCCGTTGATTTTTATATATCCCACATTGCCTTCAAGTCTGCCGATAACACCCGGAATTTCAAAACCGAGCATAGGCTCAATAACGCGGGTCACGCCGTCACGCTCATATTCAATCTGAACAGAAGAAAGACGGTCTCCGTAGAGATTCTCTCTGAGTATTGAATAGTTGCTCATTGTAACAGAAGTGTTGTTGATTGCGGTTATAACATCCATCGCTTTGAGCCCTGATTTTTCAGCTGGTGAACCTTCATAAACGTGAGTTATAACAAAATTTCCTTTGGTATAGTCATATGCGGTTTCCGCACCGATACCCGCTACCCCGCCTTCGAGTTTTTCAAGATAGCTGTCATATTCGGAGGATGTGAGATAAATGCTGTTTGCATCATTGAGACCGTTTACATATCCCTCTGCAAGAGCGGAATTGAGCTTGTTTCGGTCTTCAACGCTGCCGTAAAAATAGTTGGATATTATTTTGCTTATCTCGTCAACCGACTCATAAATCTGCGAACGCTGCGAAATATTGCTTATAATCTTATTATACATCTGCTTTGAAACAACCATTGTCAAGGCAAATGTTGCGGTTATCGAAATAATAATCAGAGATATGCTTAATCCCAATGAGATTTTTTTATTCACGCACATTCTCCTTCCTTTTAGAAAAGGCGGCATTTAGCCGCCTTTTGGTTTGATTGTTTAGGGTTTTGAAACGTAATTCAAAGGCTGAACTCTGCTTACGCTTCCGTCTGCCTTCTTTATTCTTACTTCAAAGTGAAGATGGGGGCCTGTTGTGTTACCGGTCTGACCGATTTCTCCGATATTATCGCCCTTCTGAACAACATCGCCTTTTTTAACATAAAGTCTCTTTGCGTGTGCATAAAGGGTCTGTTTACCGTCGCCGTGGTCGATAACGCAATAGTTACCGAAGCCCGAATTCCAGTTGCCGTCATTATAAGCAATGATAACCTCGCCGCCCTGTGCCGCACGGAAAGGAGAGCCGAGTGTTGTTACATCGGTTCTTACTATATCAATACCCCAATGCTTGCCGCCGCTGGGATATGTGGGATAACCCGCAGTAAGCTTTGTTGAACCGGGAACGGGCCAGAGAAGCTTGCCGTCGTTGTTATATTCCTCTTTGGGAACATCGCCTTCGCTTGAACCGTGCTGCTTGATATAAGCGTCAATCTGCGCATCAAGGGCATCTCTTTCTGCCTCCTGAAGCTTGATTGCCTTTTTATATGCCTCGCTGTCTTTATCAAGCTCGTTAACAATATCTTTAACCTGCTCGTATTTGCCCATTACCGAATCTCTTTTTTCGGTCTGCTCATCCTGGCTTGCCTGAAGGTCTGTCTGACGATCTGAAAGAACATTCATTTCTTCGTCAAGCACAACCTTTTTCTCTTCAAGCTCAACTTTCTTTTCGCCAAGCTGTTTTTGGAGAGAATTAAGCTGAACAACCTTATCTGAAAGCTCATTGATAAGAGCCGCATCGTTTTCCGAAACTCTTGTTACAAGCTCTTTTCTGGCAAAAAATGTTGCCATATCGTTTGATGAAAACAGAAGCTCAAGAGTTGATGCCTCACCCGACATATAGTTTTCGCGAAGTCTTGCAAGAAGCTGAATTTTTGTTTCAGACATAAGAGCCTCTGAATCGGCAATCTGAATCTGAATCATCGAAACCTGGGAATTGATAACCTCTATATCGTTTTCCGCAGTATCAATGCTCACCTGCAAATCTTTTATGTTTCCGTTAAGAACATTGATTCTTTCATCGAGCACATCCATCTGCTTTTCAATGATTTTAATCTCATCATTGAGCGAATCCAGTTTCTGTTCATTGGTCTTTATTTCGCTCTCAACCTTGTCGAGCGCCTGCTGATTTTTGAGAATCTCTTTTTCAAGGTCTTCATACTGATTTCTTAAATCTTCAAGACTCTCTTCAGCAGAAACGGTTGGTGTATAAGGCAAAACTACCGAGAAAACACAAGCAAAAGCCATCACTAAACAAAGAAGCTTTTTCAAATATTTTCTTTTAGTCTTCAAGTTCAACGAACTTCCTTTCCTTAAGATATTTACTTATCGAAGTTGCACTTCCGAAGATGCCGGTGAATACTCCGATACCCACAAAAGCCGCAACAAGATAAGGAGCATAATCAAGGAAATTAACTTCAATTGCCGCACCGAAGCCTGAAAGCAATGATGTTACCGAGCTGAGTGCAAACTCATAAATAGCCCACACTGCTCCCGTGGCAAGTACGCCTGCTATAACACCGATGATTATGCCTTCAACCATAAACGGCCAGCGAATAAATGAATTTGTGGCACCTACGCTCTTCATAATGCTTATTTCAAGCCTTCTGCTGAACATGGTAACCTTAATCGTATTCGAAATTATAAACAGAGAAACCAGAAGAAGCATAGCTATTATGCCTATGCTTATGTATGTTACGGAATTGCGCAAATCCGAAAGCTGTCTTGCAAGCACGCTGTTTTCGTGCACTCTGAGCACATTGCTCATCTGCTTCACCTGCGAAGCCACGCTTTCAAACTGAGCCATATCCGAAACAGTTACTCTGTATGCATTAGGAAGCGGATTTTCTTCAACGCCTTCGAGGTAACTCTTAAGACCCTCGTCAAGCTCCGAAAGAATTTCTTTGTATGCGGAGTCTTTTTCAATAATCTCAACCGTGCCCACATAAGGAATTGCTTCAAGGTCATTGCCGAGCTTGATAAATTCTATATCGTCGGTTTCGAGATTAACATCCGCATAAACCATAATTACGTTTTCTGCCTCTATGTTGCTTATGAATGCCTCAATATTCACAAGAAGCATAAACGCAATGCCGATAAGCATAAGACAGCTGAAAAGCACCGTTACCGAAGCGAAGGACATAAGCTTGTTAACCTTGAGGTTTCTGAAGCCTTCTTTGGTAAGATATTTTAAATTACCCATTATTCCCCGCCTCCGTTCTGAGAAAATTCAATGCCGTTTTCATCTTCCTGTGCATTAACGGCGGCATATGCCGAATAATCCTCTTCGGGAGGAACAACATATTCGTTTGAAATTTCACTTGCGGCATTGATATGAGATGTTGCCGCTTCTCTTATAAGATTGCCGCCGTCTGAAACAACGGTTCCCTTTTCAAGAATAATAACGCGTTTATCAAAGCAACGGACAAGGCTGTGTTCATGAGTAACCATAATAACTGTTGTTCCCGATTCGTTAAGACGCATAAGCAAATCAACGATTTCATAGCTCATCTGAGGGTCAACGTTACCTGTGGGCTCGTCCGCAATGATAATATCCGCATTGTTTGCGAGTGCTCTTGCAAGGGCAACTCTCTGCTGCTCACCGCCCGAAAGCTCCTTCGGGAAGTTTCTTGCCTTGTGGTTAAGACCCATAAGGCTGAGAACATAAGGCACTCTTCTTCTTATTTTCTTTTCTTTTGTTCCGATAACGCGCATTGCAAATGCAACATTATCAAAAACGCTCATAGTGGGTATCAGTCTGAAATCCTGAAAAACTATGCCGAGCTTTCGGCGGAATTTCGGGATTTCACGCTTTTTCATTTTATTAAGAACAACGCCGTCAACGGTTATTGTGCCCGACGACGGAACTTCCTCGCGCATCATAAGCTTAAGGAAGGTGCTCTTACCTGCACCCGAAGAACCAACAACGAAAACAAATTCGCCCTTTTCAATTTTTAGGTTTATATCTTTAAGGGCGTGTGTACCGTTGTCGTATCTCTTTGATACATTACTAAATTCAATCACGGTATCATTCCTTAACTATGTTTTGTTTTAGAGCGGATTAATACTTAACGGGCTTTGCGTCAAGATATTTCTTAACCATAAGAGCAACTTTGAACACGATTGCATCGTCAAACTCTCTGAGGTCAAGACCCGTAAGCTTCTTGATTTTTTCAAGTCTGTAAACAAGGGTGTTTCTGTGAACGAAAAGCTTTCTTGATGTTTCGGAAACATTAAGATTGTTTTCAAAGAAACGCTGAATTGTGAAAAGTGTCTCGTGGTCAAGGCTTTCAATTGAGCCTCTCTTGAATATTTCTCTGAGGAACATATCGCAAAGTGTTGTGGGAAGCTGATAAATAAGTCTTGCAATACCGAGGTTTTCATAGCTTACGATTGTTTTCTCGGTATCAAACACCTTGCCTACCTCAAGAGCAATCTGTGCTTCCTTGAATGAAATTGCAAGGTCCTTGATGCCCTCGATTGTTGTGCCGATACCGACAAGCACATGGGTATAAAGCTCTGTGCTGAGCGAATCGGAAATTGAACGGGCAAGCTTTTCAAGGTCTTTGCTTTCAATATTGCTGCGAACTTCCTTAACAATAGCAATATCTGTTTCATTAATATTAATAACAAAATCCTTATTCTTATCGGGGAAGAGATTCTGAACAACATCAAATACGGAAGCATCGTTATGGTCGGTTATTCTGATAAGAAGAACAACTCTTGTTGCATCGCTGTTGAAACGAAGTTCTCTTGATTTAAGATAAATATCACCGGGCAGAATATTATCAAGAATTACATTCTTAATAAAGCTGCCTCTGTCAAACTTCTCTTCATAATACTGCTTAAGGCTTTCAAGCGATACACAGCATACAGATGCAAATCTGCCTGCAAGTTCATCTGTTCCCTCAACAAAAACAGCATATTCATTCTGAACGTGAGAACTGAAGTTGCAGAAAGTGCTGCCGTTGATATAATGCAGCTCGTTATCTGCAAAAACCTCGGAAGCTGTTGAAATAACCTCACCGATTTTGCTCAGTTCGCTGCACGCAATGATTGTTCCTGTTTCGTCAATTACACCCAGAGTTCTGCCAACAGCGTCACGCATCTGATGAACAAGACCCTGGAAAATTCTGTTTGACATAATTATTACCCCTCATTTGTTTCGTTTTTAAACTTCATTTTTGTTTTTATGCCAACATCGCAAAACCGCACGCATCGGCACAAAAACGAATCTTTTAGACAAAATGACCATCGGGACATATACATTTTACACAATAAAGCCTCTTTTTGCAATAGAAAACCTCACTTTTTTTAAAAAACTTTTTGAATTTATTGTGAATTAGTGTCTTTATTTATTGAAAATTACCAAAAAAAAGAAATTTTTGTTTACCAAATCTTTTGTAAAGATTGATAACCTATGTTTTTACCTTCTATAACTTTTAGCCAAAAACAGCAGTTTTTTTTTAGTGATATTCACAGTTTTTATTCTTTTATGCAAAAATCGCAATGTGTGTCATTTATCAATTTAGTCAAAAACACCACAGTAATTTTTGACAATTTCAACTGCTGTTTTTTGTTGTTTTTAGCTAAAGATTATTTATTGAATCACTTCATATATGTATCGGAAAAATGAGCATACTATATGTGCGATATCCGAAAGAAAATAAAAATTTCAAAAAAATTACAAAAAAGACACATATTTTTTAAAAAAGCACTTTTCAAAACAGAAAATTGATGATATAATGCTTTCGGTTATATTCTACAATAATTGTTTTTATATAAAATTTTTGAAAGAAGGTCTGCAATTGGAGAAATTTATAATCAACGGCGGCTCCCCGCTTCACGGTTCAGTTTCCGTAAGCGGTGCAAAAAACGCTGCCCTTGCTATTATCCCTGCCGCAATTCTTTCTCAGGATGTTTGTGTGATTGAAAATCTCCCCACCTCCATCAGCGATGTGGGATATATGATGAAAATTCTTGACCAGCTCGGCGCAAAAGTTAGACTCATCAACAAGCACACAATCGAAATAGATTCACGCCACCTTAATTCATATATTATTTCGCACGATATGACAAAGCATCTTCGTGCTTCATATTATTTCATCGGCGCTCTCCTCGGCAGATTCAGCAGAGCTAAAGTTGCTTTGCCCGGCGGATGCTATCTCGGCCCCAGACCCATCGACCAGCACATCAAAGGATTTGAGGCTCTCGGTGCAACCGTTTCGGTTGAAGATAACGCAATTGTTGAAGCTGAGGCAGAAAGACTCCTCGGTAACCCCGTATATCTCGATATGGTATCGGTAGGTGCAACGGTTAACATTCTTCTTGCTGCCGTTAAGGCAAACGGACTCACCGTTATCGAAAACGCCGCAAAAGAGCCCCATATAGTTGACCTTGCAAACTTCCTCAACTCCATGGGCGCAGATGTAAGAGGCGCAGGCACAGACGTTAACAAAATCAGAGGCGTTGAACAGCTTCACGGCTGCACATACTCGATTATCCCCGACCAGATTGAAGCGGGTACATTTATGGTTGCCGCCGCCGCAACAAAGGGCGATGTTCTGATTAAAAACGTTATCCCCAAGCATCTTGAATCAATCTCAAAGAAGCTTGTTGAATGCGGAGCAACGGTTGAAGAATTTGACGATGCCGTAAGAGTATCTCTTGATACCAGACCCGAAAAATGCAATGTTAAAACAATGCCCCATCCCGGCTTCCCCACAGATATGCAGCCCCAGATGGCGGTTCTTCTTGCTCTTGCAGACGGAACAAGCGTTATTTCGGAAAGCATCTGGTCAAACAGATTCAAATATACCGAGCAGCTTAACCGTATGGGCGCAAACATCACAGCAGACGGTCAGCTTGCCGTTGTTCAGGGTGTTGAGCAGCTCAAAGGTGCGCCCGTTAAGGCGGATGACCTTCGTGCAGGCGCTGCGATGATTATTGCAGGCTGCGCTGCAAGCGGCACAACAGAAATTGAAGATATTCTTCATATCGACAGAGGCTATGAAGATGTTGTTGAAAAATTCAGCGGTATCGGTGCAGATATAAAGCGTGTTTATGTTCCCGATGCAGACAACATCTCCAACGCAGTTTAATATAGTATTTTAATTAAGGGGCACTTCGCAAGAGGTGTCCCTTCTGAACATTTTGAAAGACAAGGAAATTTTTATGGCAAAATTCTGTTCTTTATATTCTTCGAGCAGCGGAAACTGCACATACATAGGCTCGTCACACGGCGGAATACTTATTGATATCGGTATTACAGCAAAAAAAACCGCCGAGGCACTTTCGGGAATAGGCGTTGACCCGTCATCAATTGAGGCTGTATTTGTAACCCACGAGCATTCAGACCATATCAAGGGCATAAAAGTTTTTGCCGCCAAGCACAAAATCCCCGTATACGCTTCGGCAGGTACGCTTGCGGGTATGGAAAAGCTCGGTGCTGTTGATTCAAGAGCGATTACGGATATCATCCCCTATTCGGGAATTGAAAAAGCGGGAATGTTTATCCGTCCTTTCCGCACGCCTCACGACAGCAACGAAAGCACGGGTTTCAGCATAATCACACCCGACAGCAAAAGAATTTGTGTTGCAACAGATATCGGAACAATAACCGATTCCGTTATGGAAGCAATCTACGGGAGCGACCTTATATTGCTTGAATCAAATCACGATGTACGTATGCTTCAGAACGGCCCTTATCCCTTTTTTCTGAAAGAAAGAATCCTTTCAAATCACGGTCATCTTTCTAACGAAAAATGCGCCGAAACGGCAGTAAAACTTCTTGAATCGGGCACAACAAGATTTGTTCTGGGCCATTTAAGCAAAGAAAACAATATCCCCTCTCTCGCATTTGAAACAACAAGAGCCGCAATGACAATGGCGGGTGCAAAAGAAAACAGTGATTATCTTCTCAGCGTTGCGGGTGACCTTAATCCCGTTATCGCATTTTAAACGGAGGAAAAAATGCTTAATATTGATATTATCTGCGTAGGAAAACTTAAAGAAGATTACCTGCGTATGGCGTGTGCCGAATACAAAAAAAGGCTTGGTGCTTTCTGCAAATTAAAGATAACCGAGCTGACCCCCGCAAGACTTCCCGATAACCCCAATCAGACCCAGATAAATGCCGCACTTGAAGATGAGGGGGCAAGAATTATCGCAAAGCTCGCTCCGAACACAGCGGTTTTCGCAATGTGCATCGAGGGAAAACAGATGCCTTCCGAAAAGCTTTCGGCAGAAATTGAAAAATGCGCCGTTTCGGGTTTCGGCAATCTTGCTTTTATCATCGGAGGTTCCCACGGTCTCTCCCCTGCAGTCAAATCAAAAGCAAGCTGCAGACTGTCAATGAGCGAAATGACCTTCCCTCATCAGCTTGCAAGAGTTATGCTTCTTGAACAGATTTACCGCGCCTTTATGATTTCAAGCGGCACAAAATATCATAAATAACCCTGAAAACGCATAAAATATTCGGCAGTTTTACACCCTTAAGGCTTAACTTTTGAAATATTTTGTTAAGAATACCAAAAGTTTCAAAAAACCTGAAAAATAATGAAAAAACTGTTGCATATTTTCTCAAAAATGTATAAAATAAATACGGTCAAAAAGAAAATTTTTATTTTTGGAGGTAAATTACCATGGCAGTTAAAGTTGCAATTAACGGCTTCGGCCGTATCGGTCGTCTTGCATTCCGTCAGATGTTCGGTGCAGAAGGCTACGAAATCGTTGCTATCAACGATCTTACAAACCCCAAGATGCTTGCTCATCTTCTTAAGTACGACTCAGCTCAGGGCAGATACGCTCTTGCTGACACAGTAGTTGCAGGCGAAGACAGCATCACAGTTGACGGTAAAGAAATCAAAATCTACGCTAAGGCTAACGCTGCAGAGCTTCCCTGGGGCGAAATCGGTGTTGACGTTGTTCTTGAGTGCACAGGCTTCTACTGCTCAAAGGCAAAGAGCCAGGCTCACATCGATGCAGGTGCTAAGAAAGTTGTTATTTCTGCTCCCGCAGGCAACGATCTTCCCACAATCGTTTACAGCGTAAACGAAGGCACACTCACAGCTGATGACACAATCATTTCAGCTGCATCATGCACAACAAACTGCCTTGCTCCCATGGCTAAGGCTCTCAACGATTATGCTCCCATCCAGAGCGGTATCATGACAACAGTTCATGCATACACAGGCGACCAGATGGTTCTTGACGGTCCTCACAGAAAGGGCGACCTCAGAAGAGCAAGAGCTGCTGCTGCAAACATCGTTCCCAACTCAACAGGTGCTGCAAAGGCTATCGGTCTTGTTATCCCCGAGCTCAACGGCAAACTCATCGGTTCAGCACAGAGAGTTCCCGTTCCCACAGGCTCAACAACACTTCTTGTTGCAGTTGTTAAGGGCAGCGACGTTACTAAGGAAGGCATCAACGCAGCAATGAAGGCTGCTTCATCAGCTTCCTTCGGTTACACAGAAGAAGAACTCGTTTCAAGCGATATCATCGGTATCACTTACGGTTCACTCTTCGATGCAACTCAGACAATGGTTACAAAGATTGCTGACGACCTCTATCAGGTTCAGGTTGTTTCATGGTATGACAATGAAAACAGCTACACAAGCCAGATGGTTCGTACAATCAAGTACTTCGCAGAGCTTGCATAATTTAAGCTAAACAACTTTTAAGGGTCGGTTCAGTACCGACCCTTATTTCATATGAGGTTTTTTTATGAATTTAAAACGCCTTGATAAGATAATAGCGCTCAACTGCAATGTATCGCGTAAAGATGCCCGAAAGCTGATTAAAGATGCCGATGTAACGGTTAACGGCAAATGCGTTATGCGTGCGGAAGAACTCGTTGATATTGACGCAGATGAGATAAGTGTTAAGGGTTATACCTTTACACTCAAGGAACACGTTTATATTATGCTTCACAAGCCTAAAGGTGTTATCAGCGCATCCCGCGACCCGAAGAAAGAAACGGTTATAGATATCATTCCCGATGAACTTAAAAGACGCTCGCTTTTCCCTGCGGGCAGACTTGACCGCGACACCACGGGACTTTTAATTATAACAGATGACGGTGCTTTCTGCCATAAAATAATGAGTCCGTCACATCATGTTTATAAAACCTATGAAGCCATTCTTTCGTTTCCGATTTATGATGTTGATATTGCAAAACTTGAAGCGGGAATAACACTCGAAGACGGCACAGAGTGTTTGCCTGCAAAGGTTAAAGCCTTTACAAAAGACGGGCTCCCTGCTGCAGAAATTAAAATTCGTGAGGGCAAATATCATCAGGTTAAAAGAATGTTCGCCGCTGTAGGTAACCATGTTGAGCAACTTCACCGTGTGCAAATAGGTTCGCTTCGCCTTGATGCTTCACTTGCCGAAGGCGAATGCAGAGAATTAACTGAAGAAGAAAAAGTCCTTATCTTTTCCGACGAAACCGAATAAAAAACTTGAACACATTATCGTCTTTGACCGTGCATAGAATTATTTGATAAATAATCTGCACGGAGGATGATAGTGTGTTTGTTGTTTTAAGAATACATAGTGTGAATGAGAATAAAATTAACCGCCGACAAAGAAAAAACATTAACAATGCCTGCGTCTGCCCCCATTCCGCAGAAAAAGGATTGCCGTTTTTTACCCTTGATGTGCTTGAAACAAAAAAAGGAATTGATTGGCAAGCAGTCAGCGAAAAATGCGGAAGATACGCTTCAAGAATTATTGCTCCGCGAAGTGTCGCCCTGCCTGACGGTGTGGGCCTTAACCGTTTTGCTCACCGCTCCGTGCTTCCGATGCTGATTTTCAACACCGCGTGCAGAGAGCTTTCTTCCGCCAAATTACCCGCCGATAAAATTTCAATCACCGTCACAGACCGCAATTCAGTTATGTATTCCCGAATTCACCGTTTGCTGCCTTTTGCATCGCAAATCAGAGTTATCACCTCAAAGCCCGAAAAATACGCCTCTGCGTGTGTTAAGGCAATGGAAGAAAACGGTGCAACAATTATGCTTCGCTCCGCTTACGAAGCTGTTGAGGGAATTGAAATTGTTATTTGCTGTGACGGAATTATTTCTCCCGCAATGCAGAATTCAATCATATTCGCTTGCGGCAAAAAAAGCGGTGGAAAACTGTGCTTTTGCGGCAACGAGCTTGAACTTCTGCCCGTTCACAAAGCAATCGTTCCGGAAAACATCGAACCCGTTGATTTTGCGGGTGCACTTTTTGAACTTTGCGGCTGTTTTACTTATTGCAATTCCTGTTTTTCTAAGATTGAAATAAGCTGCAAAAAGTGTGAAAACCGCTCTGCAAACGAGTGTTTGCAATGCGTTGCAAAGCAATTAAACTCTTGACATTATAGTATATATTATATATAATAAAGTGAATAATGGTTATATATAGCCATATATGTTTTTGTAAATTATTTATAAGGAGATATACCGAAATGGAAAAGCAGACAGTATTTACCCGTGAGGACTATAACAAACTCAGCGCGGAACTTAACAGACTGAAAACAGAAGGCAGAGATGACATTGCCGAAAAGATTAAAGAAGCCCGTTCACACGGTGACCTTTCAGAAAACGCCGAATATGATGAGGCGATGAACGAACAGGCTAAAATGGAAGCCGAAATCGCAAAGCTTGAAGCTGACCTTCGCAACGCAAAGATTCTTGACGAATCCGACCTCGGAACAGAAATCGTTCGAATCGGTTCAAAAGTTAAGCTTCTTGATATGGATTATAACGAAGAGCTTGAATTCAAAATCCTCGGTAAGAGCGATATTGACAACGGCATAATCTCCGACCTCTCACCCGTAGGTTCAGCTATTATGAATAAAAAAGTCGGTGATATTGCAGAGGTTCACACTCCCTCAGGCAACATCAGCAAAATGAAAATTCTTTCCATCTCAAAGTAAAATAATCGGCGGCGGGCTCATAACCTGTCGCTTTTGCAATATCGGATTATTCACAGAAAGGACTGTTTAACCATGGCAGACGAAAAGATTATAAATGCTGCTCCCGTTGAAGAGGAGCAGGTTCAGGATGTTAACGAACTCCGTCAGATAAGAGTTGAAAAGCTTGAAGCTCTTCAGGCTGCAGGCAAAGACCCCTTCCAGATTACTCTTGCAGAGCAGAGCATTCATTGCAGCGAAATTGTTGAGCGTTTTGAAGAACTCGAAAATCAGGATGTTTCCATCTGCGGCAGAATGATGAGCCGCAGAGATATGGGTAAGGCAAACTTCATCGATATCCGTGACCTCAGCGGCAGAATGCAGATTTATGTTAAGATTGACGAAATCGGTGAAGAAGAATTTGCAGAATTCAAAAAATGGGATATCGGCGATATCATCGAAGTTAAGGGCTTTGTTTTCAGAACAAGAAGAGGCGAAATTTCCGTTCACGCAAAGGCTCTTCGCCTTCTTTCGAAGTCACTTCTTCCCCTTCCCGAGAAATTCCACGGTCTTACCAACACAGACACCCGCTACCGTAAGCGTTATCTTGACCTTATTATGAACCCCGAGGTTAAGGATACCTTCGTTAAGCGTTCACTTATCCTCAGAGAAGTAAGAAACTATCTTGATTCACAGGGCTTCCTTGAAGTTGAAACACCTATGCTTGTTTCAAATGCAGGCGGTGCAGCTGCAAGACCTTTCGTTACTCACCATAACGCACTCAACGAAGATTTCAAGCTCCGTATTTCTCTTGAACTTTACCTCAAGAGACTTATCGTTGGCGGTATGGAAAAAGTTTATGAAATCGGCAGAGTTTTCAGAAATGAAGGCTGCGACACACGCCACAACCCCGAATTCACTCTTATGGAGCTCTATCAGGCTTATACCGACTACAACGGCATGATGGACCTTACCGAAAATCTTTACCGCCACGTTGCCAAGGCTGTTCTCGGCACAACAACAATCACATACAACGGCGTTGAGATGGATCTCGGTAAGCCCTTTGAAAGAATCTCAATGGTTGATGCTGTTAAGAAATATGCGGGTATTGACTGGAACGAGGTTGAAACTCTTGAAGATGCAAGAGCACTTGCAGACAAGCATCACGTTGAATATGAAAAGAGACACGGCAAGGGCGATATTCTTGCTCTGTTCTTTGAAGAATATGCTGAAGAGCATCTTATTCAGCCCACATTCGTTATTGACCATCCCATCGAAATTTCTCCCCTCACAAAGAAAAAACCCGAAGACCCCAACTATGTTGAGCGTTTTGAGTTCTTTATGAACGGCTGGGAAATGGCAAATGCTTATTCAGAGCTTAATGACCCCATCGACCAGAGAGAGAGATTCAAGGCACAGGAGGCACTTCTTGCTCAGGGCGACGAAGAAGCCAACACAACCGACGAAGATTTCCTCAATGCTCTTGAAATCGGTATGCCCCCCACAGGCGGTATCGGCTTCGGTATCGACAGAATGTGTATGCTTCTTACCGATTCATCAGCTATCAGAGATGTTCTTCTCTTCCCCACAATGAAGAGCCTCGACTGATATGAAAATATCCGTTGCGCTTGCCGCATATAAAGGTGAGCAATATATTGCCGAGCAGATTCACTCCATCCTGAACGAGCTCGGTGAAAATGACGAACTCATTATTTCCGATGACTGCCCCGAAGGTGAAACCTTTGGGGTAGTCAAAGAATTTATTGCAAAAGATAAAAGAATCCGCTATATTGAAGGCCCCCGCAAGGGTGTTATAAAAAACTTTGAAAATGCTCTTAATGCCTGCACGGGCGATGTTATCTTTCTGAGTGACCAGGATGATGTATGGCTCCCGGGCAAAGTTGATGCGGTTATGAATGAGATTAAAAGCGGTGCCGACCTTGTGCTTCACGATGCAAGCGTAACCGACGCAAAACTCAATATAACCGAGCCTTCATATTTTGCAATTCACGGCTCAAACAATTCTTTTGTTAAAAACATCATAAAGAATTCGTTTGTTGGCTGCTGTATGGCATTCACCAAAGAGGTTATGAACGAAAGCCTTCCTTTCCCCAGGAAGCTTCCGATGCACGACTGGTGGATTGCTCTGCTTGCAATAAAAAAGCGCCGCAAGGTTGTTCTTCTTGATAAGCCGTTTATTTTATGGCGCCGCCACGGCGATAATGTTACGGGCGGAAAAACCTCTGCTTATCAAAAGATTATCTGGCGTTTAAGAATACTTTTATCTCTCGCATTTCCAATATGTGCCTTTGGAAAGGAAAAATGATGATGAATAATCATATTACCGGCTGCATTGTGACTTATAACAACATGGCAACCATTGACAATGCCGTTAAGTCGCTTCTTGAATGCACAGCCGCTTCATTCGGGCTTTTTGTTGTTGATAACGGTTCAACAGACGGAACACCCGAATATATAGAAAAAAATTACCCCTCGGTAACGGTTATCCGCACCGATAAAAACATAGGATTCGGCGCAGGTCATAATTTTATAATGGACAGGCTGAATTCCAAATACCACGTAATCATAAACCCCGACATTATCGTTAAAGATGATGTTATTTCAAAAATGGCAGAATATCTTGACGGTAATACCGATATAGGCTTGCTCTCACCCGAAATCCGTTTCCCCGACGGCAGACTTCAGGTGCTCGGCAAGAAAAATCCCGCCCTCCCCTATCTTATTGCGAGCAGACTCCGCGGCAACGGTGAGCCAAGCGCAAAGCTTCGCGAATATGCAATGCTTGATAAGGATTTGACAAAACCTCTTGATATTGAAAACGCCACGGGCTGTTTTATGTTTATCAGAACGGATTTGTTCAAGGAAATCGGCGGATTTGACAAGCGATATTTTATGTATTTTGAGGATTGCGACTTAACGCTTGAAGTTAATTCAAGAAGCCGCACGGTATATTACCCTTATGCAACCGTTTACCACGAATGGGGCAGAGAATCCAAGAAAAATTTTAAGCTCAAGCTTATCCAGATTAATTCAATGTGTAACTATATGATTAAATGGAGAAAAAACCGCTGAGCAGAAACGGAAAGTCGGAGGCCAAGCGGTCTTAGGAAGACA